>JBKDBK010000068.1:0-4960 GCA_046315175.1 Opitutia bacterium
CCCCGATTCGTTCGGCAAAGCCAGCGGCCTCGCACAGAGGAGACTGAGGTGCGGTCGCTTGCCCCCCCCCCCCCCCCGGCCGCCCCCCCC
Source organism: Opitutia bacterium (assembly GCA_046315175.1). Classification (GTDB taxonomy): domain Bacteria; phylum Verrucomicrobiota; class Verrucomicrobiia; order Opitutales; family UBA953; genus UBA8828. The sequence continues at coordinate 91 of JBKDBK010000068.1, forward strand.
CCCCCCCCCCCCCCCCCCCCCCCCCCCCCCCCCCCCCCCCCCCCCCCCCCCCCCCCCCCCCAAGGATTGGTAGGATGGGGAAGCGGCCGTCTCGAAGAAAGGTCTCTACATGACGGGTGTCAGGGGCTCGGGGGCACAGGGGACACACGGACGTCTCGGAGAGACGTGCCTACCCAAGGCAAGGTAAGAAAGGGACGTGAGGGTGAGGGTTCCCCATTGTCCTTGACCCCCCTGCCCTTCCTTCTTTTTCTGACCGCCTCCCGGTTAGCCCCCTTCGTCTAGCCCGGTCAGGACACCTCGTTTTCACTGAGGTAACTGGGGTTCGAATCCCCAAGGGGGCGCCACCGGGAAGCAATTTTAACACAGCGGCACGGCTGCACAGGAGGAAAGAGGCGTAGGCAGAGACGTCCCTACCCAAGACAAGAGAGGGGGAGTTGAAGCGGTTTCGGAGAAACCGCCCTACCTTTCTAGCTCGATAGCGGATTGGCTGACTAACTCTCTAGCGGGATAGATTGCCAGGAGAACAGGAGGACAGAGGCGCAGGCAGAGACGTCCCTACCCAAGACAAGAGCGGGGGAGTTGAAGCGGTTTCGGAGAAACCGCCCTACCTTTCTAGCTCGATAGCGGATTGGCTGACTAGCTCTCTAGCGGGATAGATTGCCAGGAGAACAGGAGGACAGAGGCGTAGGCAGGGACGTCCCTACCCAAGACAAGAGCGGGGGAGTTGAAGCGGTTTCGGAGAAACCGCCCTACCCGAGGCGGGCGGCTGTTTCCGTGCCCCTGTGCAGCCGCGCCTGTTTAACTATCAGAACTTGCGGCGATAGCCGAACTGGAGGGAGAGGGCGTCGCCCTCGGAGGCCTGGTCGAGGCGTAGGCCGATGTTGAAGGTGGAGTCGGGGCTGGCGCCGAAGCTGAAGGAGGGGGCGAGGGTGAATCCGTTGCCGGGGAGGGCGCCGATGGAGGTGGAGGTTTGGGCGAAGCCGGCTTCGGGGATGGAGGAGTCGATGTCGATGTCGTCGCCGGCGAGCTGGAGGTTGTAGGAGACCTCGAGGGCGAGGCGGTAACTCCAGACGCCGTTGACGGAGGTCCAGCTGCGGTGGAGGCCGAAGCCGGCGCGAAGTGCGGTTTGGCTCAGGTCGGCGTCGGCGACCTCGAGGGCGTCGTCCTGGCCGGCTTCGGAGAGGCCGCCGAGGCTGGTGCGGGAAGTCTCGAGCTGGGCGAAGGGCGTGAAGGCGACGGAGCGGCCGAGGGTGTTGGCGGAGGAGACGCGGACCCAGGCGCCGAGGGTGGAGGCGTCGGCGTCGGCGACATTGCGACCGTCGAAGACGGAGGCGCGGGTGAGGTCGCCGGAGAGGGATCCTAAACTGGCGCCGAAGTCGAGGGAGAGGTCGCGGTCGACGTTCATGAATCCGCCGAAGGCGCCGAGGCGGAAACCATTGCCGTTGAAGGAGCCGGAGGCGCCGTCGGTGTCGGCGGAGGCGACGCCGAGGTGGTAGCCCCAGTAGCCGTCGAAGCCGAAGTTGTGGATGGCGCCGGCGGTGAAGCCGGAGTGTCGGGCCTGGAGGCCGGAGTCGACCTCGACCTTGGCGTTGGCGGCCTCGAGGAACCAGTCGTTGGTGAGGACGGAGGGGCCGGCGGCGTCGAAGCGTCGGGCCTCGAGGCGGCGCAGGATGGCGTCGGCGTCGGCGCGGAAGCCGGCGACGGCGCCGGTGGCGAGGGAGGCGTGGGCGTAGGGCAGGAGGTTCTTGGCGGCGCGGCGCAGCTCGGTGTCGCCGAGGATGGCGAGGCGGGCCCCCATGGCGGTGAAGTCGGCGCCGAGGACGGAGATGAGGTCGTCGCCGTAGGGGGAGAGGTCGACCTGGGTGATGTCGCGGATGCGCTCGTTGTAGCTGTCGGGCAGGCAGTCGAAGTCGTATTCCGCGCGGGAGCGGACGACGTAGGCGGCGACTTCGCCGTCGCGCGCGAGGGAGGCGAGGGCCTCCTCGCCGGGAATCTGGAGGAGGGTCGGGTAGGCGAGGAGGGTGCGGACGGGGGTCGCGGCGGGGTGAACGACCTCGGCGAATCGACCGGGGGTGCCGACGGGGCTCTGGACGAAGGTGCCGTCGAGGAGGTTGGAATCCTTGAGGATGACGTGGCGGATGCCGTAGAGGGGGCCGGTGCCGAAGGGGGTGAGGACGAGGCGGCCGGTACCTCCGTCGTTGAGGGCGGCGGTGACTGAGAAGAGGATCTGGTCGGAGGCGGCGGCGCCGAGTTCCATGACGAGGGTGCCGCTGTTGACGAGGCTGGTGACGACGAGGGTGCCGGGCGAGGAGCCCGGGGCGACGGTGCCCGAGTTGTCGACGGTGCCGCCGATGGTGCCGGCGCCGGCGAGGGTGCTGGTGCCGTCGACGGTGACATCGCCGCCGACATCGCCGGCGAGCCTGGCGACGGCGGAGTCGAGGAGGACGAGGTCGCCGGCGATGTCGCCCGCGATGGTGACGAGGGCGCCCGGGTTGCCGGGGGCGGCGGCGAGGGTGACGGTGCCGGCGACGGGAGTGCCGGCGGGGAGCTGGCTGAGCTGGAGGGTCGAGGTCGGGGCGGTGAGGAGCAGGCTGAGGCTGCCGCCGTCGACGGCGAGGGTGGTGGTCTTGTCGAGGCTGGAGGCGCCGAGGGCGAAGGCGAGGCTGGAGCCCTCGAGGAGGGTGATCCGGTTGAAGGCGCCGTCGTCGAGGGTGGTGGCGGCGAGGGCGCCGGGCAGGGTGAGATCGATGGTGGCGCCGTCGGCGAGGACGAGGCTGGAGCCGGTGCCAGCGAGGGCGCCGGTGTAGTTGGTGGCGACGCCGCCGGAGAGGACGAGGGTGGCGGAGTTGGAGAGGGCGAGGGCCTTGGCGTTATCGGTGGAGACGCCGAGCTTGCCGCCGTCGACGCCAACGGTGCCGGCATAGCCGGAGAGGTCGCCGCCGTTGCCGGTGAAGTCGAGGAGTCCGGTGCCGCGGATGACGAGGGGGCCGGTGCCGGTGAGGAGGCCGGCGAACGTGGCGTCGACGGACTGGGTGACGGTGAGGGCGTTGGCGCCGGCGGCGAGCGAGGTGCCGGAGGCGGCGGCGAGGCCGGGCAGGGCGGTGAGGCCGGCGGCGAGGGCGACGTCGACGTCGTCGATGAGGGAGGTGAGCCCGGTGTAGTTGACGCCGCCGGAGCCGTTGCCCTGGAGGGTGATGAGGGGCGAGGCGCCGTCGTAGCCGCCGAGGGTGAGGCTGCCCGAGCCGGTGATGTTGGCGGCGGCGAGGGTGGCGTCGTTGGTGGCGAGGTAGGTGAGGTTGGCGGCGTTGGCGAGGGTGGCGCGGGGGATGGCGCCGGCGCCGAGGGCGTCCTCGGAGACGACGAGGGTGCCGGCCTGGATGTCGAAGGCGGAGTCGATATCGGCCAGGTTGGCGTCGCGCAGGTCGACGGTGCCGGCGCCGGACTTGGCGACGAAGCCGGTGCCGGTGATGGTGAGGTCGTAGACGTCGGTGACGTCGGCGGCGGCGAAGAAGCGCAGCGTGGCGCCGGCGCCGATGGAGATGTCGGCCCCGCCGAGGCCGGCGCGGGAGGCCTCGAGCTCGCCGGCCTGGATGTCGATGCTGGCGATCTCGTTGGGCGAGTCGTCGGGGCGGAGGAAGCTGAGCTTGCCGGGGCCGGTCTTGGTGATGTCGGGGAAGCCGAGGATGCGGGCCGCGAAGGCGTTGGCGCTGCCGGCGGCGGCGAAGAGGGTGAGGTCGGTGCCGAGGGTGTCGACCTCGAGGGTGACGGTGCTGTCGGCGTTGACGTTGGCGAGGGTCTGGCCGAGCCCGCCGGTGACGCGGAGGGTGGTGCCGGGGGAGAGGTTGACGGCGGTGGCGGTGACGAGCGCGTTCTCGGCGAAGAGGCTGAGCGACCCGGCGGTGACGTTGAAGGTGCCGGTGAAGGGCTGGGCGGTGTCGATGCGCAGGTCGAAGGCGCCCGACTTGGTGAAGGTGCCGGCGCCGCTGAGGACGGCGTCGAAGAAGTCGTCCTCGACGAGGGCGGCGGTGAAGGAGGCGCCGGACTCGATGTTGAGGTCGGCCTCGGGGGTGGCGGCGACGACGAGGCCGCCTTGGCGGACGTCGGTCAGGCCGGTGGTGAAGATGAGGCCCTCGGTGAGGGTGAGGATGCCGGCGCCCTGCTTGACGAAGTCGCCGGCGCCGGCGACCTCGCCGGTCCAGCTGAGGTTGGTCGCGACCTTGGCGAAGAAGGTGGTGCCGACGGCGGTGGTGACGGAGCCCTGCTCGGTGACGCCCGGGGTGGAGCCGGCGGAGAAGGTGACGCCGAGGTCGCCCTCGACGACGTCGTAGAGGCCGCTGAAGCGGGTGGCGGCGGCGTCGAGGTCGAGCCGGCCGGCGCCGAGCTTGCGGAAGATGCCGGAGCCGGTGAGGGGGGTGAGGAGGGTGGCGTTGGAGCCGACAAGGAGGGCGTAGGTGCCCGCGGCGCCGATGTTGACGGAGGAGGCGCCCGCGAGGGTGCCGACGGCGACGTCGAGGGTGCCGCCCTGGATGTCGACGGTGCGGTTGGTTCCGGAGAAGTTGACGGCGCCGAGGAGGCGGAGGCGCTCACCGCCGACCTTGGTCAGGCCGCCGCCGAGGTTGAGGGTTCCGGAGAAGGCGAGGAGGTCGCGGTTGGCCTCGATGTCCTCGGCGCTGAGGTCGGCGAGGGTGGTGGATCCGCTGGCGTCGAAGTCGAGGTAGGCGGCGACGTCGGACTCGTCGATGACGCCCACGGTGCCGCCGACGTCGGTGGCGAGGCCGTACTGGCGGACGAGGAAGCCGAGGGTGGTGGCGGGCGAGAAGCCGGGGACGACGTCGGTCGTCTCGGTGGCGAGGTAGTAGGCGGGCGAGGT
>JBKDBK010000069.1:0-10367 GCA_046315175.1 Opitutia bacterium
TCCCCCTAGGGTTTGCCTGTTATGAATAACAAACCGCTGCCCGCCCCCTCCCACTCCTCATTCCCCGCCTGGGAAAGCTCCCCGGAGCTTCGCGCCTTGCTTGCCAAGCAAAAGCCTGCCCCCCGTTGGCTTGCCAAGCTCCGCCGCGCTGCCTCCGCCCTTTTCCGCCGCCGCTAAACCTTCTCGCCATGAAAAACAAAACCCCCGCCCCCGCCATGCCCTCCCCCGTTTCCGTTCCTTCCTTGGGAACGGTCATTTTGGTTCGTTACCGTGGCCCTACGGATCGAGCCGGCTCCCGTTGGATCGCAACCCTGGACCGTGGCAAGCCGGACATTTTCCGCGCCTCCGCCCGGTTCAACTATGCCGGCAGCGAAAATGACGGGAGCGACGCGGCCGCCGGCGCTTGCCTGGAAAAGTATCAGTCATTTTTGGACGGCCGTTTTTCTTGCAAGCTTACCGGCCGCGCTAGGCTTTCCTCTGACAGTTTCGTTTATACTTTCGAAACCGTCTAAACCCTTCCCCCCATGAAAAATAAAAAGCTAAACCCCGCATCAATCGATGCGGCCGCCGGAGCCCTTGCGGACGATTGCAAGGCGCTTTGCCTATTCCTGCAGAGCTTTATTGATCCGGCGGACGGTTGCGCCCTGTTGCGCTGTATCCATGACACAAGCGCCGATTCCCCCGCCTGGGATGCGTTCCATGCGGATTTGATGAAAGAGGAAAGGAAGCGCGGCGCCGGTTGCGCGGAATGGATTGCAATGGAATCCTGGGGCGGGCGGATTGGCTGCCCCCGCAAGGCTAGGGAAAGCGCGGCCGCATTCCTTAAAGCTCATGATGACGGGGACCCGTTTATTTATGACGGGATGCCGGCATGGGGCGAAGGGGACACCCTGCAAAGCTCCGCGAAAATCCTTCATGGTTTTAATGCCTATTCTCAGCGCTTTGACCGTGCTAGGGAAGCGCTTGAAACCCTAGGCTTGGCGGAAACATTTGCAGACATCTGCGCCCGCCTAGATGACGAAAGGCGGGACGCTTGGGAAGCCGGCTTTTGGGAAACCCTTTTCCAATCCGCTAATAGCGCCGCCGGGATTGAGGAAGGGGGCGCCAAATGAAATATAGTCATGCGGATTTGGACCGGCTAGGGATTCCCCGTTTCCGTTTAATCTTCAACCCTTGCACGCGACGCCATGGCCGGCGCCGTTTGACCTTAGATGAAAGGGACCGGATCCGTTTTTATTCCCTCACTTATGAGGCGCGGCGCTTGGAGCTTTGCAAGGCAATGGGATTGGACGAAAACGGCCGGCCGAAATGATCCGCCGGCCGCGCTAGGGGAACGGGGGCGGGGGCAACCCTGCCCCCTTTGCTTTCCCTGGCCGTCCGGCGGCCGCTAGGCCTGCCCCATGCCCCCCTGGCAACCCTTCCAAGCTTCCCCGCTGCCATGATCAAACCGGCCGCAATGCTTGGCCAATCCGCGTCCGCTAGGGCTCCGCCTGGCCGCTGCCGGTCAAACCTAGGGCGAGATCCGCCGGCCGGATCCGCTAGGCCTGGAAACGGCACGCCGGGGGCCTAGGGGGGGATTTTGCAAACGGGGCCGGCCGGACATTTCCGGCCTAGCGCTTGGGCTGCCTGGGATTTGCTTGGATTTGGCAGGTAGGGGCGAGATTGGCCAGGATGGGGGAAAGTTGGATTTTGCGGATCATGGGGTAGGGTTGCCGAAAAAGCCGGTTTGCCGGCGGGGGGATTGCCTTGGGTTGAAATGGAAATGGGGGATGGGCGCCTTGCCCCCTGGCTTGGCCCTAGGGCGGCTTTTGCGTGCCGGGCATGGCATGGCCAAGGGTAATGGGCGGAAGCCTCCAACCGGCGCGGACGTGCAAATGTTGTCCGGCGGTTGATCATGGGGGGGCGGTGGGCGGCCGATTGATTGGCCGATGGGCGCCGGTTTATTTTTAAAAGATTGGATTTTAAACGGGGGTGGGGAATGGGGATTTTAAACCCTCTTTTTTAAACTTAAAAATCTTTGCATTTGCTATTGACGGGGTGAGCGCGGCGGCTTTTAAATCCCTCCGCCATGAATAAAACGCCCGCCCCCGCCCCACTGGTTTGCCCGCAAGTTTTCGCGGACAAGCTGATCACCCTCGCCATGTCCCGGTCCGCCGTCCGCCTGGATTTGTCCAATTATACGGATGCGTCGCAATACCGCCAGGATCGCCGGGAGATTGAAAAGCAAACCGCCAGGCTTCGCATTGCCGTCCGCCGCCTTTCCTTCCGCATGGAGAATTGGCCCGTCGAAACCTCCCGCGCCTTGGAAGCTGCCGCCGCCGGTTCCCGTTTCACCTATGATGAAATGGGCAATTGGCAATACACCCCCGGTCAGTATCAGCCTACCGAGATCCGCGCCGCCGCCGCCCATTTGATTGAGACGGCGGACCGGGTTGCCTATCAAAACATCAACGCCCTTTGATTTCCCCATGAAAAACAAAACCGCGCTCCGCAAGCTGGCCGCCGCCGGCATCGTTCCAAACGTCCACGGGCTTTTTTCCGTCTACACCGGGGATCGCTTTGTTTCCTTCGACTGTCCCATTGCCGCCTGGCACGCCTGGAAGCTGGCCACCCCTTCGCGCTGATTTCCCCATGAAAAACAAAAACGAAACCCTGGCGGCCATGATCCGCCGCATCATTAATGACACTGAGCTCGCCCGGGCGGATTACGATACCCTCGGCAGCTTCGCCTTCGACGCGGCTGCCGTGGCCGAGGAATGCGGGGAGGAAATCCCCAATTCCCGGAACCTGTCGAATTGCCTGGCGGAGATGGACGGATACCGGCTTGACGCCTTGCGTGAGGAGGATCCGGCAAAGCTCCGGGCGGCTTCCGCCCTTGCCATGCGTTGCCTTGAAATGATTGAGGCCTCATGGCCCCGCGTCCGCGCCGCCAGGATGGAAGGGGGTGCCAAGTGATACCCTCCCCTAAGTCGATTGCGGCCGCCATGGACGCGGATGAGATCCGCCGGCGGATGGCCATGATTGCCTGGAACCTTGCCAATCCTCCCCCCGGCCGTCGCAAGGCGCTCGGGGCGGCCAGGCGGGAGGCAAGGGCCGCGCTTGGGACCTACCGGGCGGCGCTTAGGATCATCCGCAAGGGATAGCCATGAGCTCCGCCCAATGGGGGGATGAGCGTATCCCCGCGCCTAGCGCCTTTTCAACCCGGCCGTGTCTATTCCGGCGTGGCAAGCGCAAGGAAAATGCATTTCATTGCTCCCCCTGGCCGGACTTGTGCCACGGGGACGGCTTGATTGAGAAATGCCGCCCGATTGACAGGTTCACCCTTGTATTTGACCGGGACATGGGGTGGTGCGCTTGCCATGAGATGCTTTCACCTGGCCGCTTTTTCGAGGAATACGATGAGGTTGCGGCTGAGTGGTTTCCCAATCTTAAACAGGCCGTTGCCTTCCTCCGCAAGATCCATGAGGAGACTGAGGCCAGGCAGGGGGCGGGGGATAGCTGACATCCGGGGAGAACCCTGGCGCGGCACCTAGGCGTTTTAAAACGGCCTGTTTTTAAACCTTGCCAATCCGGGGCTTGATGCCCTAGGGGGTGTTTTTGCAACCCTCCCAAGATGAGCAAACCCAAGTCCCCCAAGTCCGCCAAGTCCCCCAAGTCCCCCAAGCCTTCCAAGTCCGCCGTCGATCCCGGCAAGGAATTGGCCGAGCTGCGCCGCATGAACGCCGCGCTGATCAGCTCCGGCAACCGCCTGGCTGTCATTTTGGCCAACGTGCAGGGGTTTAAAACGATTGACATCATCACCGCCTTGGCCGATTGGCAGTTTGACCGCGACACTTTCAACCACAAAACAAATGAGTGATCTATCCGTGTTCCTACCCCTGGTGGTGTTGCAGGCCTTCCCCGGCAACATTCCCGTCGAGACGGCGGCCCATTACCGCTATATGCAGGCGGTGGCCATGATCGAGTCCGCCGGAAACAAAAACGCCATCGGCGACGGGGGCAGGGCGCGGGGGGCTTGGCAGATGCACCGGGCGGCTTGGGTCGACGCGCAGGCCTGGCAACGGGCGCGTGGGGCTAGGCCGTGGGCGTGGAGCGATTGGCAGCACCCGCAGGCCCAAACGGAGATGGCCTTCGCCTATTTGAAAGTGTGTTCCCGCCGATTGGAGGGGGCGGGGGTAAAGGTTGATCCCGTGAACCTCTACCTCTGTTACGCCATGGGGTTCGCGGCGTTTGAAAAGGCCCGTTTTGACAGGGCGGCGGTGCCGGGGGAAAAGCTGAACGCGGCCGAGAGGGTGGAGGCCATCTTCATCCACGGCCGCTGACTTTAAAATCATGCATTACTACATAGCAATCGACCCGGGCTCAAAGGGTGCAATAGCTAGCCTGGACCCGGACGGACGGAGCGCCAAGGTCAAGAACCTGTCCGACCCTCCACGCATGGATGACTTCGCCGGCTTCTACGCAAGCAACTGCGTGGCCGTGGTGGAGGAGATCCCGATGGGTGGCTGGGGGCCGATACCCCAGTCGACGGTGGCCAAGTTGCACCAAGGCTACGGACGCATCCTAGGGCTGCTGGAGGCCCGTGGCATCCGCACCGTCCGCGTGAAGCCCCAGGCGTGGCAGGCGTCAGTCGGCGCCGGCTCCAAGAAATACCACGGCAAGGGTTGGAAGAAGCACCTGGCCCAAATCGCCCGGGAGAGGTTCCCGGGGGTCGAGTTCACGGTTGAGCAGGCAGACGCCATTTTGCTGCTTGACCACGCCCGCCGGAACAACCTATGATTTTTTAAACCGATCCTCATCGCCACCCATGAAGAACAAAAACAAGAACAAAAATGATAACGCAAAGGGAGCACCCGCTTCCCGACGAAATCTTCGACAGGGTCCAAAGGGCCATGTCATCCCCGAACCTGTCGAAGGAGCAGAAGCAGGACCTGGCCGCGATGCTGGGAACCTCGATGATGCTTGCGGCGGCGTGCAAGCTGATGCTCGACGACCACGGCATCGAGTGAACGTGCCGGACATGACGCCGGAGCGGATCGCCATCTCGGCGTCATTCGGGCCGGGCAACCGATACTTCGTGGACACGGACGGCTTCGTCTACGCCCGTTTGAAAAGGCAGGGCGTGGGCGCCAACCCCCGGTACCACCTATGGGACGGCAAGGGCATCTTCCGCGTCTACGCCGCCGACCTCCGCAAGTCCATCGTCGAGTCCGCCGCCAACCGGCTGCTGGCCGCCGTCACCATTTCCAAATGAGCAACGAGATCCAAGTGGGCTCCCAGGCGCCCCTGCAAAGCCTGGAGGTGTATGACCGCATCTCCAACCCCATGGAGGCCGTCAAGGTACTCGGGCAGTCCATCTTCAAGTCCGGGCTGTTCGGCTGCGACAGGCCGGAGCAGGGCGAGGTGCTTGCGATGCAATGCCTCGCCGAGCGAAAGTCCCCGCTGGAGCTCGCCCGCACCTATCACTTCATCCAAGGCCAGTTGGCCATCCGGGCCGACGCCCTCCTTGCCAAGTACCAGGCGATGGGCGGCAAGGTCGAATGGAAGGAGCGGACGGACACCCGCGTGGTGGCCGTGTTCTCCATCAAGGGAGGTTCGGCCGCCGAGATCGTGGCCGACATCGGCGAGTACAAGGCCAACGGGGTTGCGTACAAGACGGACGGCAAGACGCTCAAGGACAACTGGGCCAGGTGGCCCCGCCGGATGCTGACCGCGAGGGCCATCAGCGAGGGCGTGCGGCTCATCGCCCCGGAGTGCTGCTTCGGCGCCTACGTGGCCGAGGAGATGGATGTGTCGCCCCGCAAGGTGATCAAGGTCAAGGCCGAGCCAGCCACCGTCCGCGAGCTCATCGGGGACAGGGACGAGGCGGCCGCAGTCGCCGCCTTGGTCAAGGCCGGGTATCTCTCCGAGGGGCAGGGGATTGACGACCTCGACCCCGAGACCGAGAGGAAGATCCTCAACTTCCCCAGCGCCTTCCTTTCCGCCGCGTATGGCATCTGACATGATCACGCTCACCAAGGACGAGTACGCCCTCATGTGGTTCGGCATCGGTATCTTCTTGACCGGGAACATCGCCTGCCTCATCTACATCACCAATCCCAAGAAATGACCATGAACCCCCCCGACTACGACAGCATCATCGCGTTGAATTACAGCGGCTGCAAGGCCCTGCTTCGCTCGCCGGCCCATTACCAGGCTTGGCTTACGGAGGAGCGCAAGCCCACGCCGGCCACCAAGTTCGGCACGATGGCCCACCTCGCCGTGTTCCAGCCCAAGGCGTTCAACGAGAGGGTGGTGATCCTGCCCGAGGACGCGCCGGACAAGCCCACGGCCGCCATGCTGGCCGCATACGCCGCCGGGAGCAAGAAGCAGAAGCCCGAGACGGTAGAGCGCATCCAATGGTGGGAGCGTATCAACTCCTCGGTTACCGAGGGCGCGGAGACGGTGTCCCAGGCCGAGTACGACCACATCGCCGACGTGGCCGAGTCCGCCGAGAAGGCCATCGCCTCCGTCGGCGTGGACGCCGCCGTGTGGGAGGTCGAGTCGCCCCTTACCAAGGACTACGCCGGCATCACGATCAAGGGTCGGCCGGACCTTGTGACGGTGTCGAAGGGCAAGCGCGTCGTCATCGACCTCAAGACCACGGAGGACGCCTCGCCGTGGGCGTTCTCCTCGGACATCAACAAGTTCAAGTACCACCTCCAGGCGGCGTTCTACATTGAGCTGACCGGCGCCGATTCCTTCGTAATCGTGGCCGTCGAGAAGTCCCCGCCCTTCGCTTGGAAGGCCTACGTGCTCGACGCGGCCTCGCTGGAGGTCGGCAGGACTCTGATGGCCGCCGCCGCCGCCACCTACAAGGAGTGCTTGACATTCTCCGCCTGGCCGTCCTACGATGGCTCCCTCACCGAGATCTCGATTCCCAAGTACGCCCTTCCCAACCAAGCATAACCATGAGCTACAAATACGACCCCAGCGCGTTCAACGACACCGTCTACGTCAAGGAGGAGGGCAAGTTCCCCTTCCACGTCAAGTCGGTCGAGTTCACGTTCACCCCCACGGCTGTCCTCATCGCCAAGATGATCCTTGAGCGCGAGGACGGCGCCGTGACCACCAGCAAGCTGTTCGGCAAGCCGGAGAAGTCCGGCCAATGGACCCGCCTCAACCAGTTCATCGGCTCGACCTCCACCAAGGCCGAGATCGAGGGGCTCCTGGCCAAGGGGGAGTTCGACATCACGGACGACTTCATCAAGTCGGTCTGCGAGCGTTCCGTCGGCCGCCGGCTGATGGGCGAGGTTCGCAAGGAGGAGTACACCAAGCGGGACGGCACGCCCGGCGTGGCCTACTCGGTGAGCTTCTACCGCCCGCACGCCGAAGGCCCCGTCCACGCGGACGGCCCGTTCTGATTCTCGGGGTTAGCATGGTGTGGAGGGGGTCGAGTGACCCCCTCCTTTTTTTGTTGCGTTTGCCGGCGTGATGGCAAGGCTTGGACTCGCCACCCATGGACATCAAGCTCCGCCCCTACCAAGACGCCGCCGTCACGGCGTGCCTAGACGCCCTGGACAGGGCATCCAACCCCCTGCTTGTCGCCCCCACGGGCGCCGGCAAGACCGTGATGGCCGCAGCCATGATGCGTGCGTGGCAGGCTAGACACGGCCGCAAGGTGTACTTCTTCGCCCACCGATCCGAGCTGCTCGACCAGGCCAAGGCCACCTTGGACAAGTTCGGGATACGCGGCGAGGCGCTGTCCGTGTTCCAGCGGGACTACGGAGTGCCGGAGGACGCGGCGACGGCCCTCTGCGTGTTCGACGAGGCCCACCACGCCGTCGCGTCCTGCTGGGTCAAGGTGCAGGGCATCTTCACGGGTCCCAAGGTGGCCATCACGGCCACGCCGGACCGCATGGACAGGAAGAAGCTGGACGACGCCGGCTTCACCTTGGCCCATGAGATATGCATCCGCGACCTAATCAAGCAGGGGTTCCTCGTCCGCCCCATGGCGCAGAAGCTCCCGCTGACCGTCCACCCCACGATGCTGGCCTCATTCGACGACACGCTCTCCCGCCTCGTCTCCAGCATCATAGACGAGATTGGCCGCTTCAACAGGAAGCGGACTATGGTGTTCCTGCCTGACGTGCGGACGAGCCGTGAGATGAACATGGAGCTGAACCGCCGTGGCGTCCGCAGCATCCATTTGGACGGCCAAAGCGGCGCCGAGCGTGACAGGCTGGTGGCCGCGTTCAAGGCCGGGGACTACGAGTGCATCTGCAACGTAAGCCTGTTCACGGAGGGCTTCGACTGTCCCGAGGTGGACTGCGTGGTGCTGCTGCGGGACACCAAGAGCCGAGCCCTGTGGTCGCAGATGATAGGGCGCGGGCTGAGGCCTTTCCCTGGCAAGGAGGATTGCCTCATCCTCGACCCCATGTGGGTTTCCGGCGTCCACGCCCTGTCACCCGCAGACGCCTTCACCACGCATCCCGACGCGGAGTGCAAGCCCAGGCTCGGGCTTACGGACCCCCTAGGGGACGCGGACATCGAGGACCAAGAGGCCGAGAGCCGCCTATTGGCCAAGCTCCGCCGGCTTGAGTCCCGCAAGGAGGCCAAGGAAGCCAAGGCAAGGGGGCTTGTGGACCTGTCCGTTGTCACCCCCCTGCTCGGCCTCACGCCGCCCCCTGCCGAGGACGGGGAAAGCCCCATGTACGGGTGGCAGAAGTCCATCCTTGAGTCGTTCCAGGTGTACGCACCGGGGCTGACATTCGGGCAGGCCCAGTTCCTGATCAAGCGGCTGGAGGAAAGGAAAGGACTTGCCACCATCCGTCAGGTTCGGAAACTGCGCCAGTTCGGGCATCGGAACGCCCATCTTTACTCCTTTACAAAGGCGTCCGCCGCCATAGGCTCGGACTGGCGGATCTCAAGGGGAACCAAGTTCCGCAAGGTTTTCGGAAAATGAAAAAGCACATCATAGCAATCAGCGGGTACGCCCGCACGGGCAAGGACACCCTTGCCAACGGGCTTGTGATCGAGCTGTCACGCCGAGGCGTGCTGGCCCTCAAGTTCAAGTTCGCCACCACGCTCAAGAGGGCCGTAGGAAGGGCCGTGAGCGAGGTGGGCCTCGCCTTCGACACGGAGACCGAGGACGACGCCCTGAAGGCCAAGGTGCGGCCGCTGTTCGTGACCTTCGCCCAGTTCTGCCGTGGAATGGAGCCGGCGGTGTTCGCCAAGGCCACGGTTGCCAACATTGACAGGCATTTCCGCATCGGCACGGATGTCGCCGTGATCTCGGACATGAGGTACAGGAACGAGATGGAGATACTTAGGGACTATTGCAACGAGCACGGCGTCGCCTACCTACACATCGACATCCACCGGCGCGGGGTGTACGCGGCGCACCAGGAGGAGCTGGACAGCCTTGAGGCCCTGCTTGAGGCGGCCTACATGGGGCCGTGGTTCCGCGGGGTGGAGTTCTCGGACCGGGACGTGTCCGGCATCAATATGTACGCCGCAGGGGTGGCAGACGACATCGCCAACGGGCTGGAGGTGCGCCAATGAGCCGTGAAATGGACAAGAGGGAGGTGACGATAATCACCATCCCAAGCGATATGCCGATGTCATCCGTCGAGCAGATGCTCAAGTCAGCCGTTGAGTTCGAATGGTCGCAGAAGATGTGTTTGCTACGCGAACTTGACCGACTCAAGGCCGAGAACGAGCGGCTCCGCAATGATGCCAACGAACTTGCAGACAACTTGGAAAAAGCGGCTGGCAACACCGCCTCGCATTACAACTGCTTGATTAAGTGGCGAGCAGCCAAGGGGGTGCAGCCGTGATCCAGCCCAAGCGATACAGACCTGCCATCGATGATGGTAGCCGTGAACCTTGGATGAAGGAGTCAGAGTTGGGTGGCTATGTCGAATACGCCGACTACGCCGCCGTCAAGGCCGAGGTTGATGCGCTCCGCGAAGCCGGAAGAATGTTGTGCGAATACATTAACGAGGAAATGTGCGAATGGGAGGGCAATAAAATGACCGATGAATGGCACAAGGTTGACAAATGGGACGCCCAAATGAGCTTCAATTATTCCGCGCTCCAAGCCGAGAACGAGCGTCTGCGCAAGGCGGGGGATGCGATGGAAAATGAGTTGTTCCGTGTTATTCTTATGGAACTACCTGGACTTGAAAAAGAGGACATCAACAACCAATACATAGCCGATTGGCGAGCCGCCAAGGGGGTGAAGCCGTGAGCCCTCGCCTTAAAAATCCACAGTGGAAACCAATGTCCACCGTCCCCAAGGACGGCTCTTGTTTCAAGATAGCCGTTGAGATAGACGGAATTCCGACTTGGTGGACATGTGCCGCTTGGAACGAGAAGCGTAAATT
>JBKDBK010000070.1:0-3592 GCA_046315175.1 Opitutia bacterium
CGGCGGCCGATCCGCAGCCGCAAGCCGGCGAGCAGAAACCCGACGCGGCGACCGCCGCCGGCGACGGGAAGCCCGCGGACGCACCGAAAGCCGACGACAAGCCGGCCGAGGAAGCGCCGCAGGGTGCGCCCGAGACGTACGAGTTCAAGCCCCCGGAAGGCGTCGCGCTGAGCGATGTGTCCCTGGCGGCCTTCTCGGATGTCGCGAAGGCGCTGGATCTGCCGCAGGACAAGGCACAGCAGATTGTCGACAAGGTCGCGCCCGCTATCGCGGCGGCGCAAGCCGAGGCCGCTCGAGCGTTTTTCGCCGACATCGGCGGGGCGCCGGAGGGCTGGACGCAGGCCGCGAAGGTCGACAAGGAGTACGGGGGCGATGCGTTCGACCAGAACGTCGCAGTCGCTCGCAAGGCGATGGAGTTCGCGACCCCGGAGATGAAAGCATTGCTCAACAAGACCGGGCTCGGGAACCATCCGGAAGTGCTCCGGTGGATGTACCGGGTCGGCAAGGCGATGAGCGAGGACAAGGTCGTGCCGGGCAAGGGTGGCGAGCCGCCGCCGAAGGCCGACACGGTCATGAGTCTTGCGACGTCCCTGTACCGTTAACGGAGTGACATCATGGCAGTTCTGAACAGCAACAACCTGACGCTGCTCGATTGGGCGAAGCGTCGCGATCCCAACGGGAAGATCCCGACGATCGCCGAGCTCCTGGGCCAGACGAACGAGATCCTGGACGACGCCGTGTTCGTCGAAGGCAACCTCCCGACCGGGCACCGCGTCGTCGTGCGGACCGGTCTGCCGCAAGTCTACTGGCGCGCGCTCAACCAGGGCGTCCCGACCGGCAAGTCGACGACCGCTCAAGTGGACGAGGGTGTCGGCATGCTCGAGTCCCGCGCCGAGGTCGACCGCGACCTGGCGACGCTCAACGGCGACGCCGCCGCGTTCCGCGCGTCCGAGGATCTGGCCTTCATCGAAGCGATGAACCAGGAACAGGCGCGGGTCATGTTCTACGGCAACCCTGGCGTCACGCCCGAGCAGTACCTCGGTCTTGCGCCGCGGTACGGTTCGCTGGGCGCTGGCAACGGGTCGAACATCATGGACGCGGGCGGCACCGGGTCGAACAACGCGTCGATCTGGCTGCTCTGCTGGTCCGACCAGACGGTTTTCTGCACGTTCCCGAAGGGTTCGCAGGCGGGCCTCCACTACGAAGACCGCGGACAGCAGACGGTCTACAACGTGAACGGCGTGCAGGGCACCCGCATGGAGGCGCTGGTTTCGCTGTACCAGTGGAAAAACGGCCTGGTCGTCAAAGACTGGCGGTACGCGGCGCGGATCTGCAACATCAACGTCACGGACGTCATCGCGCAGACGAACGCGCAGACGCTTGCGGCGGCGACGAACATCATCCGCCTCATGGCGCGGGTGCTGT
Organism: Opitutia bacterium; assembly: GCA_046315175.1. Taxonomy (GTDB): domain Bacteria; phylum Verrucomicrobiota; class Verrucomicrobiia; order Opitutales; family UBA953; genus UBA8828. Next base: position 1,426 of record JBKDBK010000070.1, read on the forward strand.
ACCGGATCCCGAATCCGCGCATGGGCCGCATGGCCTTCTACATGAACCGCACGATCCACTCGGCTCTGTCGGTCATGGCGATGGACCGCTCGCAGAACGTGCTGACCATTCAAGAAGGCGTCAGCCAGTTCGGCACCAACCGCTCGTACCTGTCGTTCCTGGGCGTCCCGATTCGCCAGGTCGACTCGCTGCTCAACACCGAGGCCCGCGTGGTCTAAGGGGGAAACGGACATGGTCAACGACATCAACCTCCGCGTCTCGACGGCGCAAGCGGTCACCGTGACCGCGGTCTCGGTCGACTCGGTCGACCTCCAGAACGCCCGCGACGTCGGCGAGGGCGAAGACCTGTACATGGTCTTCACCGTGGGCACGGCGTTCACCGGCGGCACCAGCATCTCTTTCGAGGTGCTGATCGCCGACAACGGCCCGCTCACGACCAACCCGACGGTTCTCGCTGCGTCGCCGGCGATCCCGACGGCGCAGTTGATCGCAGGGTCGCAGTTCGCGGTGCGGTTCTCGCCGGTCGCTTCCCTGCGGGCGCCGGGCGCCGTGCGTCGCTTCCTGGGCGCGCGGTACACCGTCGTCGGCGCGATGACCGCGGGCACCGTGACCGCGGACGTCGTTCACACGATCCAGGGCGGCAATCGCTTCTACCCGAGCGGCTTCACTGTCCTGTAACCGGAGCAACCTCCCATGTCGGAACAGATCAAGAGCACCAAGGCCCACGACTCGACGGCGGACGCGAAGGCCGTCGTCGACCCCGCGGCGATCCCCGAAGACGCGCCGATCTACCGAGTGAAGGAGAAATCCTTCCTCAACGATCGGCTCTACGACGAGGGCACGCTGGTCGTGTACCGGGGCAACCCCGCGGACAACCTCGAGCCGGCGAACAAGCTGGCCGAGGAGGCGAAGGCCGCTTACGAGGCGAGCCTGCCGGCCCCGGTTCCGCCGGCTCAGCCGGCGCCCGAGGTCGGGTCCGAGGCGTTCGCCAAGCTGCTCGCGGTCGAGACCGCGAAGGCCGTCGCGGCGGTGCTCGCCGAGCGCGACAAGGCCGACGCGGACAAGGTCGCCGCGGCTGCGAAGTCGGGCAAGAAGGACGGCGACAAGCCGCTGGTCTGATCGTCTGACCTGGTGAGGTCGGCGGGGGCCGTGGGGAAACCCCGGCCCCCGTTCCATTGAGGGCATCGCATGGCATCCGTCGTCGACATCTGCAACATGGCGCTGGGCCTCATCGGCGACCGCGCGACCGTCTCGAGCATCGACCCGCCCGAGCAGTCATACCAGGCCGAGAAGTGCGCGCAATACTTCGGGCAGGCGCGCGACGCAGTCCTGTCCGATCCGGATGCGACATGGTCGTTCGCGACCCGGCGCACCGAGCCGGCACTGCTGACCGCGACGACCCCGACCTGGCGCTACGGTTACGCGGCCCCTGCCGATCTGCTGCGCGCCATCTCGATCCTGCCGCCGGGCGCGAGCGACGACTACAGTGCGTCGTTCGCCGTCTCGACGGTGCAGGGTGCGATCTATCCCGGCACGCCGCCGCTGGTCGGCGCCTACACTCCGCAGCCGTTCGCGCTCGAGTCGCTCGAGGATGGCACGCGGGTCATCTGGTCGAACCAGGAGACGCCTATCCTGCGCTACGTCGCGCGCGCCGAAGACCCGACCCGCTGGTCGGCGCTGTTCGTCGAGGCGCTCACGGCGCGGCTCGCGTCGCTGCTGGCCGGCCCGATCCTCAAGGGGAAGGAAGGAACGGCGACGGCCGACGCGATGCTCAAGCGCTCGCTCGACCTCATCCGCCGCGCTGCCGCGGCCGACGCGCGCCAGCGCAACATCCGGCCGCGGCACTCGGTCCCGTGGCTCGCGGGGCGCTGACATGGGGCAGCGCACGCTCCGCAAGTCGTTCAACGGCGGCGAAGTCACGCCGGAGCTCCACGGTCTCGTCGACGACGCCAAGTTTCAATCGGCGCTGGCCCTCTGCCGCAACTTCATCGTCCTGCCGCACGGGCCGGTCGCGAACCGCGCCGGCACGGCGCTGGTCCGCGAGGTCCGGGACTCGACGCGCCGCACGCGCCTCATCCCGTTCACGTTCTCGACGACGCAGACGATGGTCATCGAGCTCGGGGCGGGCTACTTCCGCTTCCACACTCAGGGCGGCACGGTGCTGAAT
>JBKDBK010000071.1:0-14109 GCA_046315175.1 Opitutia bacterium
GGCCATCGCCGCGTCGAAGCGCGCCGCGAGCGTCGGAATCCCGCCCTGGCCGCCTCCCGACCCATGTAGCCAGTAGATCACGGGAAAACGCCGCCCGGTTTCGCGCGCGTAGGCCGCGGGCAGGTAAACATGGTAACTCACCCTGGCCTTGGCCGCGTCGCTCTCGAAAAAATGTCTCTCGACGCGCGGGGCCTTCGCCTCGGCCGTCACCCAGACGGGCGCCCCCAGCCCGGTTGGGTTGGCCGGCGCCTGCGCGCGCAGGCCGGCCGCGGCGAGCCCGGCGACACAGGCGAGGCGAATCAGTCTCCGGAGCATGCATGAGGAACACCCGGACGGCGCCAAAGTTCTACCCTGCCTCGCCGGCCTCAGCGCCTTGCCCAATCCCCCGGCGTAAGGCCGGAGGGGCTCTGCCTTCACCGAGGCCTGGGTCGGTCGCCTATTTGCCTTCCCGCACAATCCGGAAGCCCGTGTGGTTCGTCGCGGTCAGCTCGTCCACCCCGTGGCGCGCGCCCGGGCGGAAGCGGAAGCAATACGTGCGGTCGCACAGCCAGGACCCGCCGCGCATCGCGCGCTGCCCGTATCCCGTTCCGGCGGGATCCTGCCCCGCCGCCGGGCCCTTCGGGTTGTCCGTCGGCCCCTTGCGGTAAAAATCCGGGTCGTACCAATCCGCGGTGAACTCCCAGACATTCCCCGCCATGTCCAGCAGCCCGTAGCCGTTCGCCGGGAAGCTCCCGACCGGCGCCGTGCCATGGAAGCCGTCCTCCCCGGTGTCCTTTCCGGGGAAGCTGCCCTGCCAGTGGTTGGCCATCAGCCTGCCCTGCGGCCGCTCCTCGTCGCCCCAGGCATAGGCCTTCGCCTCGAGGCCCCCGCGCGCGGCGAACTCCCACTCCGCCTCCGTCGGCAGCCGCGCGCCCGACCAGGCGCAGTAGGCCAGGGCGTCGCGGTAACTCACCTGCGTCACCGGGTGGTCCATCCGGTCCGCAATCGAGGAGCCCGGGCCCTCGGGCTGGCGCCAGTTGGCCCCGGGCGTGAAGTGCCACCAAGGCATCTCACCGCTGACCGCGCATGCCTGGGCGTCGACACCCGGCTTCGCCTGGAAGACCATCGCGCCCGCCAGCAGCGCCTCCGGCGGCGCGTTGGGGAAGGCCCGCGGGTCGATCGCCTTCTCCGCCTCGGTCACGTAGCCCGTCGCCTCCACGAAGCGCGCAAACTGCCGGTTGGTCACCTCGGTCCGCGATATCCGGAAAGCCCCCACGCGCACCTTGCGGCGCGGGGCCTCCTCCGGGTGGTGGGCCTCGTCGCCCATCAGGAACTCGCCGCCGGCGATCGCCACCATCTCGGGCTCGGCGCGCCGGTCATCCGTCCCGAGGGTGAAGAGCAGGACGAAGGGCAGGGCCACCCCCGCGGCCAGCGCGAGCTTGATCCAGGCCTTGGCTCGGTCGGGCGTCATTTGCCCCTGGCCTCGCGCACCTCTTGCTTCCGCGCCGCCTCGCGCTCCGCCTTCTCCGTCCAGCCGGGCTCACCCGGCAAGGGGAAGTCCCGGTTCGCCGCATGCTCGCGGCGGAAGGCCTCCTCCGCGCGCTTGACCAGGTCGGGGCGGCTCTTCGCCAAATCCCTTTGCTCCGCCGGGTCGGTCGCGAGGTCGTAGACCTCGATCGCCCCGGGCTTGTCCGACAGGATGCGCCGCCGAATCGCCTTCGTCTTGTCCGCCCACACCACCGCCTGCCAGGTCTGCCCCTCGTGGAACTCGAAGAACACCAGGTCGTGCCGCGCCTGCTCGCCCTTGCCGGTCAGCGTCGGCGCCAGGCTCAGCCCGGAGAGACCGGCCGGGATGGGCGCGCCCGCCAGCTCGCAAGCCGTCGGGAAAAGATCCCAGGCCGCCGTGAGGAGGTCGGTGCGCTTGCCGGCCGCCACCGTGCCGGGCCACCAGGCGAGCTGCGCCGTGCGGAACCCGCCCTCGAAGGGCGACCGCTTGTCGCCTCTCAGCCCGCCCCGGCTCCTGAAGTAATCGGGATGGTAGCCGTAGCCGGCGTCGCACCCGTTGTCCGAGAGAAAGACCACCAGTGTGTCCTTTTCCAATCCCAGCTCGCGCACGAGGTCCATCACCCGCCCCACGTCGGCGTCCAGCCGGTGCACCATCGCCGCGTAGAGCCGCGCCTTGTCCGGGTTGGGGTTGTCGGCATACTTGCCCTTGAACGGCGCCAGCATCTCCGGCGTGGCCTGCAGCTTGCCGTGGGGCAGGGTGATGGGCAGGAAGAGGAAGAACGGCTTGCCCGCCTTCGCCTGGGCCCGCGTCCAGGCAAGCGCCTCGTCCACGATCCTGCCATGGGCGTACTCGCCGTCCTTCAGCGGCACGTTCTTCTGGCCGCGTCCCTCGTCCAGCGCCTTGGGGAAATACTCGTGCGCGTGCACCTGGTGGTTGTAGCCGAAGAAGCGGTCGAAGCCTTGGTCGAGCGGCTCCGAGCCCGAGCCCGGGTAGCCCATGCCCCACTTGCCGAAGCAGCCCGTCGCGTAGCCCGCGGCCTTGAGCGACTTGGCGACGGTGGGGATGCCCCTCGGCAGGGGATGCTGGCCGTTGGGGTACTCCTTGTTCGCCCGGATGGGGCCGCGCCCCGTGTGCAGGCCGGTGAGCAGCGCGGTGCGCGAGGGCGCGCAGACCGCCGAGCCGGTGTAGGCCCGGTCGAAGCAGAGACCCTCGCGCGCCATCTGGTCGAACCGGGGCGTCGGGATCAGCTTTTGGCCGAACGGGCCGATTTCCCCGTAACCCAGGTCGTCCGCGAGGATATAGACGATGTTGGGCTTCGCGCCCGCGAGGGCGGCGAGGCAGGCCAGGGCCAGGGCGAGGATTCCGCGCATCATCGTCTCCTATCTACCCCGCGCGGCCGGGGCAAGTTCCGGCGCTTGCGCCGGATGCCCGCCCCCGGCATCCTTCCGCCATGCGACTTGAGCACCGCGAGCAACCCCTGGCCCCCAGGGATCGATTTCTCCGCCGCTTCGCCGCCTACGCCCTCGCCGCCCTCCTCCTCATCGGCTTGTCGCTACTCGCAGGGACGCTCGGCTATCGGCACCTCGCCGGGCTGGGTTGGATCGACGCCCTCCTCAACGCCGCCATGATCCTCGGCGGCATGGGGCCGGTCGACCCCATGCCCGACGACCGGGCCAAGCTCTTCGCCGCCGCCTACGCCCTCTACAGCGGCGTCGCCCTCCTCTCCACCGTCTCCCTCCTTCTCGCTCCCCTCGTGCACCGCGTCCTGCACCGCATGCACCTCGGCGACCGCGGCTGAGCCGGGGTCCCAAAAAAGCCTAGCGCCCGCGGGCCGGGGTGGGGTAGGGAAGGGCATGAGCCAAACCGACGACGAGGTCCTCCGCATCTTTCGCGAGTCCGGCGCCCTCCTGACCGGCCACTTTGTCCTCCGCTCCGGCCTCCACAGCGGCCACTTCTTCCAGTGCGCCCAGGTCTGCCAGCGCATGGACAAGGTCACGCGCCTCGTCCAGCTCCTCCTGCCCAGGCTGAAGGACACGCCCTGCGCCACCGTCCTGGCGCCCGCCATGGGCGGCCTCGTCGTCGGCCAGGAGCTCGCCCGCCAGCTCGGCGCCCGCTTCGTCTTCGCCGAGAAGGAGAACGACCGGCTGGTCATCCGCCGCGGCTTCACCTTCGCCAAGGGCGAGCGCGTCCTCGTCGCCGAGGATGTCGTCACGCGCGGCGGCCGCGCCCAGGAATGCCTCGACCTCCTCGCCGCCGCCGGCGCCACCCCCGTCGCCGTCGCCGCGCTCGTCGACCGCTCCTCCGGCCAGACCCGCTTCAGCGTGCCCTTCCTCTCCCTGCTGAGCCTTAGCTTCCCGACCTCTCCGGCCGACCAGCTGCCCCCCGAGCTGGCCGCCTTGCCCGCCACCAAGCCCGGCAGCTGACCCGGGCGTCCCGCCCTTGACCCCCGGAGGGGTCCCCGCTTAGTCCATCCCCCTTCATGGACCGCAAACACCTTGCCATCGGGTCGCTCTTCCTCGCCGCCTCCATGGCCGCCTTCTACTGGAACGCCCAGCAGGCCGCCCAGGCCCAGGCCGCGGCCCACGCGGCCGTCCCTGCGTCTCCCGCCCCCGCCGCCCCCGTTGCGCCGGCTCCGGCCCCCGCCTTGGTCCCCGCGACCCGCACGCCCTCCGCCCCGGATCCCGTTTTCGAGCCCGAGCGCCCCGTCCGCCTCGCCAACGCCTTCCTCGATGTCACCCTGACCAACCACGGCGGCTCCGTCCGCTCCGCCCAGCTGCTCGGGCACAAGGCGGAGCAAGGGGCCAAGGACAACGTCGTCTTCAACGCCCAGGCCTCCGACGCCGCGCTCGAGGTCCACATCCCCGACCCCGCCACCGCCAAGCCGGTGCCCGTGCGCGTCGCCCTCTCGCCCCAGCCCGCCTCGGCCGACGGCTGGGTGCGCTTCTCCGGGCAGCTGCCCGACGGCACCAAGCTCACCCGCGCCTACCGCCTCCGCCCGGCCGACGCCGAGGCCCGCGGCGCCGACGACGGCCACCTCCTCGAGTTCTCCGTCGCCCTCACGCCCGCGCCCGGCAAGCCCGCCCCCAAGTTCTGGCTCTCCACCGGCACCTGGCTGCCCGAGCCGGCCGACACCACCCACCTCTTCCAGAGCATCCTCGTCGCCGACCTCGAGGAGACCTCCCATGTGGGCCTCTCCGAGTTCACCGACAGCGCCGGCTTCCTCGGCATGTTCGCCCACAAGGCCTCCGCCGAGTATCCCTTCGTCGCCGCCGGCGGCGTCCACCGCTGGGCCGCGGCGGCCAACCAGTACTTCGTCGCCTCCCTCTGCCCCGATCCCGCCCAGCGCGGAGCCCGCTCCGAGGTCGTCGCCCTTCCCGTCACCCTCGCCGAGGGCTCCCGCTCCGTCCGCGCCCTCGCCTCCTGGGAAGGCGTGGTCGCCGCCGACGGCACCCGCTCCCTCGCCGGCACCCTCTACATCGGGCCCAAGCACTACAGCCGCCTCGCCGCCCTCCCCGAGGAGCAGGTCGACACCCTCCAGTTCGTCGAGCTCTTCGGCTTCATCGGCATCGCCTGGATGGCCAAGCTCCTCCTCGCCGCCCTCGGCGGCGTCCACGCCCTCACCTCCCTCCTGCCCGGCTCCTGGGGCTGGGCCATCCTCGTTCTCACCCTCATCATCAAGCTTCTCACCTGGCCCCTCACCTCCGCCCAGCTCAAGGCCGGCAAGAAGATGGCCCAGTTCGCCAAGCCGATGCAGGAGATCCGCGAGAAGCACGCCAAGAATCCCGAGAAGATGCAGAAGGAGATGATGAAGCTCTACCAGGAGCACGGCATCAACCCCCTCGCCGGCTGCCTCCCCATCCTCATCCAGATCCCCATCTTCTTCGGCCTCTACTCCGCCTTCCAGACCGCGCCCGAGATGCGGCTCGAGTCCTTCCTCTGGATCGCCGACCTCGCCCGCGCCGACACCGTCGCGCACCTCGGCTCCTTCCCCATCAACCCGCTGCCCGTCCTCATGGGCGCCACCATGTGGTACTCCATGCGGATGACGCCCATGCCCAACCAGGACGAGACCATGAAGACCGTCATGACCATCATGATGCTCATGTTCCCCGTCATCTGCTACACCATGCCCGCGGCCCTCACCCTCTACTGGACCTTCCAGAACATCCTGCAGATCGCCCAGACCTGGCTGCTCAAGCGGAACGAGACCGCCGCCCCCGCCCCGGCCAAGGGCTGACGCGCCCCGGTTTTCCCCACCCCCGACGACCATGAGCGGACACAGCAAGTGGCACACGACCAAGCGGCACAAGGCGGTCATCGACGCCCGCCGCGGCAAGGTCTTCTCCGTGCTCTCCAAGGAGATCACCCTCGCCGCCAAGGCCGGCGGCGGCGTCCCCGAGTCCAACGCCCGCCTGCGCACCGTGCTCGACAAGGCCCGCGCGGCCAACATGCCGACCGACAACATCAAGCGCGCCGTCCAGAAGGGCACCGGCGAGCTGCCCGGCGCCGTCTACGAGGAGTTCGCCTACGAGGGCTACGGCCCCGGCGGCGTCGGCCTCGTCGTCGAGGTCACGACCGACAACAAGAACCGCGCCGCCGGCGAGGTCCGCCACACCTTCAACGACAACGGGGGCAACATGGCCCAGGCCGGCGCCGTCACCCACGGCTTCCAACGCAAGGGCCAGGTCCTCGTCGCCGCCGCCGCCATCGGCGAGGACGCCCTCATGGAGCTCGCCCTCGCCGCCGGCGCCGAGGACGTCGTCAACCACGGCGACCACTTCGAGGTCCTCTGCCCCGTCGCCGACTACTACGCCCTCGCCAAGGCCCTCGAGGACAAGGGCATCAAGCCCGAGTCCAGCGAGCTCGCCTACGTCCCCAATCTCCTCGTGCCCGTGGCCGACGCCGCCGCCGCCAAGCAGCTCCTCGAGCTCATCGACGCCCTCGAGGCGCTCGACGACGTCAAGGCCGTCCACGGCAACCACGCAATCGACCCCAAGCTCCTCGGCTGACCGCCGTCATTGGGTAGGGCGGTTTCTCCGAAACCGCTTGTATCTCCCGTGCCCCTGAGCCCCCGTGCCCCTGCCTCGGGTAGGGACGCCTGTCCCTAGGCGTCCATCTCCCTCCCGTGCCCCCGCCACCTGCCTCGGGTAGGGAGGATGCTACGCATCCCCCGGGCGAACCTCAGCCATCCCAATCGGTGACAGGTGACCGGTGCGAGAACTCGCTCCGCGCGATGTCTCCGCGAAGGTGATGAAGGGATGAAGAGATGGAAGGCCGCTCCTCATCCTGCGTATCTTACGCCTCCTTCGAATCCTACGTATCCCCTCTTAAAGGATCAACCCGCAGGGTTCACCTTCCCGAGCCCCCGAGCTAGAGAGCTATATCTCCCGTGCCCCTGTGCCCCCGTTCGCCTACCGCGTGAGCCGCCGGTACTTGGGCCGCCGCGGCTTGTCCGCGTCCTCGCCGAGGCGCTTCCGCCGGTCCTCCTGGTACGAGGCGTAGTTGCCCTCGTGCCAGACCACCTTGCTGTCGCCCTCGAAGGCCAGGATGTGCGTCGCCACGCGGTCGAGGAACCAGCGGTCGTGCGTGATGATCACCGCGCACCCCGCGAAGCCCTCCAGCGCGTCCTCCAGCGCCCGGATCGTGTTCACGTCCAGGTCGTTCGTCGGCTCGTCGAGCAGGAGCACGTTGGCGCCCGACTTCACCAAGCGGGCCAGGTGGATGCGGTTGCGCTCCCCGCCCGACATCAGCCCGACCTTGCGCTGCTGGATGTCGCCCGCGAAGCCGAACCGCGCCGCGTACGACCGCGCGTTCACCACCACCTTGCCCAGGTGCACGACCTCCTGCGCGTCCGAGATCGCCGACCACACCGGCTGGTCCGCCGGCAGCGCGTCGCGCGACTGGTCCACGTAGGCCAGCTTCACCGTGTCGCCCATCCGCAGCTCGCCCTTGTCCGGCTTCTCCTGCCCCACGATCATCCGGAAGAGCGTCGTCTTGCCCGCCCCGTTCGGGCCGACCACGCCCACGATGCCGCCCGCGGGCAGGCTGAAATTCACATCCTCCATCAGCACGCGGTCGCCGTAGGCCTTCATCAGCCCGCGCGCCTCGATCACGCCGCCGCCCAGCCGCGGGCCGGGCGGGATCCAGATCTCCGCCGTGCGCTCGCGCTCCTGCTGGTCGGCCCCGAGCAGCTTCTCGTAGGCCGACAGGCGGGCCTTGTTCTTCGCCATCCGCGCCTTGGGCGACTGCGACGCCCACTCGCCCTCCCGGGCCAGGGCCCGCGTCCGCGCGTCGGCCTGCTTCGACTCCATCTCCATCCGCTCGCGCTTCTGCTCGAGCCAGGACGAGTAGTTGCCCTTCCAAGGGATGCCGCGCCCGCGGTCGAGCTCGAGGATCCAGCCCGCCACGTTGTCGAGGAAGTAGCGGTCGTGCGTGATGGCGATGACCGTGCCCTTGTACCGCTGCAGGTGCAGCTCGAGCCACTGCACCGTGTCGGCGTCGAGGTGGTTGGTGGGCTCGTCGAGCAGGAGGATGTCGGGCTCCATCAGGAGCAGGCGGGCCAGGGCCACCCGGCGCCGCTCGCCGCCCGAGAGCGTGTCGACCGCCGCCTCGGGCGGCGGGCAACGCAGCGACTCCATCGCCATCTCCACCCGCGCGTCGAGGTCCCACCCGCCCCGGTCGTCCAGGATCTGCTGGAGCTCGGCCTGGCGAGCGAGGATGGCGGCCTGCTCCTTGGCGTCGTCCGTCTCGCTCACCTTCACGAAGGTGTCGTCGTACTCCTCGAGCAGGGCGCGCATCGGCGCCGTCGCCTCCGCCACGCAGGCCTGCACCGTCTTGCCCGGGCCCAGGTCCGGCTCCTGCGGCAGGTAGCCCAGGGTGTGGCCGGCCACGCGCGCGACCTCGCCGTCGAACTCCGTGTCCACGCCGGCGATGATGCGGAGCAGGGTCGACTTGCCCGAGCCGTTCAGGCCGAGCAGGCCGATCTTCGCGCCGAAGTAGAACGACAGCGACACGTCCTTGAACACGGGCTTGCGCTCGTGCGCCTTCGTCACGCCCGACATGGTGAAGATGACCCGCTCGCCGCTCATCCTCCCATCGTCCCCCTCCGACCCCGGCGGGCAAGAGGAACCGCCCTCCCATCCCGCTTGACATTCCCCCGCGTCCCGGGGATAACACCTTTCAGTTCACCTTTCCGAAGGTGGGACCCTCCCGGGCCCCGCCTTTTTTGTCCCCCTTTCCCTTTTCACCCCGCGCCATGAGCCAAGACATCAAGCCGTTCCTCCAGTACCTCGAGAAGGAGAAGCACATCTCCCGCCCCGACGCCTGCGCCCTCATCACCGAGGCCATCCGCTCCTCCGTCGAGAAATCCGTCATGCAGGGCCACGAGGTCGAGGTCTCGGCCGACCCCGACACCGGCAAGCTCGACGCCTGGGTCGTCTTCCGCGTCACCGACTCCGTCTCCGACGAGAAGCGCGAGGTCAACCCCTCCGAGGCCGCCAAGTACGACGCGTCCGCCAAGATCGGCGACCTCGTCCGCAAGCCCATCAGCGTCTCCGAGCTCGGACGCATCGCCGCCAAGACCACCCAGCAGCTCATCAACCAGCGCTTCCGCGCCATCGAGAAGGAGCACGTCTACCAGGAGTACAAGGACAAGGAGGGCGACATCGTCACCGGCACCGTCCGGCGCGTCGAGCGCGGCAACGTCATCGTCGAGCTGAGCAGCGCCGAGGCCATCCTGCCCTACCGCGAGCGCAGCCCCGGCGAGGACTTCCGCACCGGCGACCGCATCCGCGCCCTCCTCCTCAAGATCGACATCACCCAGCGCGGCCCCGAGTTCATCCTCTCCCGCGCCAACCCCGCCTTCGTCCGCCGCCTCCTCGAGCTCGAGGTCGCCGAGATCGCCGACGGCACCGTCGTCATCGCCGCCATGGCCCGCGACCCCGGCTACCGCACCAAGATCGCCGTCGACTCGCGCGACGGCAAGGTCGACCCCGTCGGCGCCTGCGTCGGCGCCCGCGGCAGCCGCGTCCGCAACCTCGTCAAGGAGCTTAACAATGAGAAGGTCGACATCATCCGCTGGCAGGCCGAGCCCCTCAAGCTCCTCGAGGAGGCCATCAAGCCCGCCAAGCCCCGCAACGTCCACGTCGACGAGCGCAACCGCCAGATCCACTTCGAGGTGGCCGAGGACGACATGCGCATCGCCATCGGCAAGGGCGGCCGCAACGCCCGCCTCACCTCCAAGCTCATGGGCTGGAGGCTCGACATCGCCAAGCTCTCCCAGGTCGCCGACAGCCCCGAGGCCAAGCTCGAGGCCATGGCCCAGGACCTCGCCCGCCAGCTGGCCGTCGCCCCCGAGACCGCCGGCCGCCTCGTCGGCATGGGCATCACCTCGCTCGACGCCCTCCGCGACGTCGGCGCGGACGACCTCGCCGGCTCCGGCCTCTCCGCCGACGAGACCACCCAGGTCCTCGCCGCCATCGAGAAGCTCCGCCAGTCCTGACCCCTCCTCCCTCCCCCATCCAGGCACGCATGACCGACAAGAAGAAGACACCCGTCAAGAAGGGCCCCGCCACCCAGCGCTTCAGCGACGTGGCCAAGGAGCTCGGCGTCGAGGTCAAGCAGCTGCTCGCCTGGGTCGACGAGTTTGTCGACGCCAACCCCTCCTGGAAGGACTCCGTCTACAGCGAGGGCAAGAAGCCCTCCGCCTCCTCCACCTGCGGCAAGTTCTACCGCGAGGAGCTCATGGCCTTCATCGCGCCCAAGCTCCCCAAGACCGAGCCCGCCCCCGCTCCCAAGCCCCCCAAGGCCCCCGAGCCCGCCCCCGCCGCCAAGGCCCCCCAGCCCAAGGCCCCCGAGGCGCCTCCCGCCCGCGCGCCCCTTCCCCCGCCCTCCACCGGCCCCGCCCTCCGCGCCAACCCCCTGCCGACGCCCCCCGTCGCCCGCCCCGCCGCACCCCGGCCCGCGCCCCTGCCGCCCACGCCCCAGCGCGGCGACCGGCCGCCCATGACCGTGCGGCCCACCCCGCCTCCGCCGCCCCGGCCCGCCGCCCCCGCGCGGCCCGCCGCCCCCGTGGTCTCACGCCCCGCCGCCGCGCCCGAGTCCGTCGCTCCCGGCAGCAAGGGCAGCCTGACCATCCGGCCGCCCATCGTGGTGCGCGACTTCGCCATCGCCCTCAATCTCAAGCCCTTCCAGGTCGTCAGCGACCTCATGGCCCTCGGCAAGGTCGTCGCCATCAACGCGGTCGTCGAGGAGGCCGACGCCGTCAAGGTCGCCGAGCGCCACGGCTACATCCTCGAGATCCGCCACCGCGGCGAGGGCCAGCAGCCGGTCAGGAAGGTCGAGCCCAAGATCGACGAGAACGCGCCCGAGCTCCAGAAGCCCCGCCCCCCCGTCGTCTGCGTCCTCGGCCACGTCGACCACGGCAAGACCACCCTGCTCGACTTCTTCCGCAAGGCCAACGTCGCCGCGGGCGAGGCCGGCGGCATCACCCAGCGCATCGGCGCCTACAGCGTCGCCTACGCCGGCCCCAACAAGGAGTACGCCGGCCGCGCCGTCACCTTCCTCGACACCCCCGGCCACGCCGCCTTCGCCAAGATGCGCGAGCGCGGGGCCAGCGTGACCGACGTCGCCGTCCTCGTCGTCGCCGCCGACGACGGATTCATGCCCCAGACCGACGAGGCCCTCAAGTTCGCCCAGAAGCACGCTCGCGCCATCGTCGCCGCCGTCAACAAGGTCGATGCCAAGGGCGCCAACGTCGACCGCGTCAAGCAGCAGATGCAGCAGCGCGGCATCGCCCCCGAGGACTGGGGCGGCGAGACCGTCACCTGCCCCGTCTCCGCCCTCAAGGGCGACGGCATGGACGGCCTCCTCGAGTCCATCCTCCTCCAGGCCGACATCCTCGAGCTCAAGGCCAACCCGACCTGCCCCGCGCGCGGCATCGTCATCGAGTCCCAGAAGGAGACCGGCCGCGGCCCCACCGCCACCGTCATCGTCCAGCAGGGCACCCTCAAGCCCGGCGACGCCTTCGCCTGCGGCGAGACCTGGTGCAAGGTCCGCGCCCTCATGGACGAGCAGGGCAAGCGCCTCGAGAAGGCCGGCCCCGGCACCCCCGCCCTCGTCCTGGGCTGGGACGATGTCCCCGCCCCCGGCGCCACCTTCCGCACCCTCAAGAACGACCGCGAGGCCCGCGAGATCGCCGACGAGGCCAAGCTCGCCGCCCGCAAGGCCGCCGAGAGCGCCCCCTCCCGCGCCCCCGCCCCCGTCGGCAAGCCCGGCATGTCCGACCTCGACAAGCTCATGGCCGCCCTCGCCGAGGACAAGGAGAAGGTCCTCCGCATCCTCCTCAAGGCCGACGTCAACGGCACCCTCGAGGCCCTCCGCGGCTGCCTCGAGGCCATCCCCCAGGACAAGGTCCGCCTCGAGGTCGTCGGCGGCTCCGTCGGCCCCATCACCCAGGGCGACGTCGCCCTGGCCGAGGCCGCCAAGGCCGCCATCGTCGCCTTCGACACCAAGCCCGACAACGGCGTGCCCGCCCTCATCAAGCGCGCCGGCCTCCGCGTCATCTCGCACGACATCATCTACATGCTCATCGAGCTCGTGCGCGAGGCCATGGCCGAGCTGCTCGACCCCATCAGCAAGGAGAACGCACTCGGCGCCGCCGAGATCCGCGCCGTCTTCGAGCTCAGCAAGGTCACCGTCGCCGGCTGCATGGTCACCGAGGGCCTCCTCCGCCGCTCCGCCAAGGCCCGCGTCGTCCGCAAGGGCGAGGTCATCCACGCCGGCTCGCTCGAGACCCTCAAGCGCTTCAAGGACGACGCCTCCGAGGTCAAGTCGGGCTTCGAGTGCGGCGCCCGCGTCTCGGGCTTCGAGGACTACCAGGTCGGCGACCGCATCGAGTGCTTCGAGCTCCTGCAGGTCCGCCCGACCCTCTGAGGGATGTCCAACCGCCTCGTCCGCGTCGCCGAGCTGCTCCAGCGCGAGGTCTCCCAGCAGCTCCGCGCCCGCTGGCCCCAGGAGTCGGCCCGCATCACCCTCACCGACACCGTCGTCGCGCCCGACCTCGCCCAGGCCCGCATCCGCTACGCCGTCGTCGGCGGCCCCGAGCACGAGCTCGCCGCCGCCCGCCACCTCGCCGCCGTCCGCGGCGAGCTCCGCTCCCTCGTCGGCAAGGCCGTCACCCTCAAGCGCACGCCCGACCTCCGCTTCGTCCTCGACGAGTCGGCCGAGCGCGGCATGCGCATCCGCAAGCTGCTCGACGACCTCGACGCCGCCCCCGGCTCGCCGCCCCCCGGCGCCTGAGCGCCCTCAGGGCGCCTTCGGCTCCGGGAAGCTTCCCAGCGCCTCGCGCGTGATCGCCGCCCGGCGCGCGTCCCGCGCGTCCGAGTCCAGCTCCGTCCCCGCCCGCAGCTGCACGTGCGCCGGCTGGCCCTCGATCATCAGGCGGTCGACCGTGACCCGGCGCTCCTCGGGCAGGATGCCCATGTCGCAGCCCAGCCGCAGCAGCGACAGGCTCGCCATCGACTCCGCGCTCGTCAGCAGCCGGGCGTGCCGCAGCAGCCCGAACGCCCGCGCGATCCGGTCCACGAACCGCTCGCCCTCCGTCTCCAGCAGCTTGCGCCGCGCGTTCTCCTCCTGCTCGACCACGTGCCGCACCCAGCCCGACAGGTGGCGCAGGATGGCGTCCTCGGGCATTCCGAGCGTCTGCTGGTTGGAGACCTGGAAGATGTTGCCCGCGGCGTCCGAGCCCTCGCCCAGCCAGCCGCGCACCGCCAGCCCGTCCTGGCCCAGCGCCCGCGCCACCTTGTCCATGTGGCCCGCCAGGCAAAGCCCGGGCAGGTGCACCATGGCCGAGGCCCGCAGCCCCGTGCCCACGTTCGTCGGGCAGGCCGTCAGGAAGCCGAGCTGCTCCGAGAAGGCGAGGGGCAGGGCCGTCCCCAGGGCGTCGTCCAGCTGCTCCGCCTGGTGCCAGGCCGCCCGGAGGTGCCAGCCGCCCTTCACCACCTGCACGCGCAGGTGGTCCTCCTCGTTCACCATCACCGAGACCGTCTGGTCGCGGCTGATCAGCGCCGCGCCGCCCTTGCCGCCCGAGAGCTCCTTCGAGACCAGGTGCCGCTCGACCAGCGCCGCGCGCTCCAGCTCGGGCAGCGCCTCCATCCTCAGCTCGTGCGCCCGCCGGAACTTGGGCAGGCGACCGAGCGCGGACAGGCACAGCGAGGCCACCTCCGCGCGCTGCGGCGCCTTCGCCCACCCCGGGAACGGGTGGCCGCGCAGGTTGCGGGCCAGCCGGATGCGGGTCGACAGCACGATGGGCTGCTGCGCCCCGATCATGTGCGTCAGCTCGCTCTCCGAGGACAGGATCTCGTGGACGGACATGGCGGTCAGGCGAGCTGCGACTCCAGCTCGCGGATGAGGTCGCGCAGGCGGGCCGCCGCCTCGTAGTCCTCGGTCTCGACCGCCGCCTCCATCTCGCGCCGGGCCGCCTCAAGCCGCCGGCGCATCTGCTCCGGGCTCCGCGCGCCGGCCGGCGCGCGCCCGCGGGGCGCCGCCCCCAGCAGGTCCGTGCCGCCCCGCGGGCCGAGGAGCGGGGGCCGCCCCGGCCCGCAAACCCGGCCACCCCGCCGCCC
>JBKDBK010000072.1:0-2216 GCA_046315175.1 Opitutia bacterium
GAAGTAGTCATACAACGCCTCGACGGCTGCGCGCTGATAGGGGCGGAGGGCCAGTGTCATGGCGCCGCCTCCGGCATTGGCTGGTGGTCGTCCCACGCTCGGGACGGCACCCCGTCCCGCCACTCGCCGCCATCCCGCATGCGGTAACTGACCCAATCCGCGCCGGCATCGAGCTGCTTGCCCGGCACCAGGTCAGGGATGAAGAGATGCGCGACGCAGCCCGCCTCCTGGTCCTGCCGCGTGAGGGGGTGCTCATGCCGCCCGCAATGCCAGGCACCACCGTCCACCGGTGTCGCGTGCAGGCAGGCGCGGCAGTGGCGCTCCACCGCCTGGCCCTCGTGGCAGACCGCGTGGTGGTCGCAGAACCGGCACTGCCACCACGCCGGATCATCGCTGATACGAGCCGGCGGCCGGGCAGCCCCGATGATGCGTTCAGCCTTCGCCAGGATGCGGAGCGCCGCCTCTGCTTCATGGCGGATGCGCTCCTGGTAGAGCGCGTCGGTGTCCTTGCAGACCGCGAGATAGAAGGCGCGGTCGATGCCAGCGAGCTGCATGTACGCCTGCATCTGCTCCCAGTGCAGCGGCTTGGAGGCCGCGACGCCCTCGGCCTGGAGCTTGGCGAAGGACTTCGCGCTGTGCGTCTTGAACTCGCAGACGTGCCAGGTCTTCGGCGCCTCGGGAAAGCCGATGGCGACCGCGTCCATGCTGCCGCCGAAATGCCCGCCCGCATCACGCAGCGTCCATTGCCGCCCGGTCTCGGGATCGACCTCGAGCACGGTGACGCCGATGCGCCGCAGATCCGCGACGAAGCGCGGCTCCGCCAGATGCCCGGTCTGGAACAGCCGCAGGAGGCGGCCCGTGTGCTGGGCCCGCGTCGCCCAGCGGAAGCCGTACCAGATGGCCCGCGTGCACTCGGTGCCGATCAGCGAGGCACCGAGATGCGCGCGATAGCCGGTCTCAGCATCCGCCTCATAGGCGGCGTAGATTGCGGCGACGGTCGGGCTCGGCGGTGAAGGAAGTGGCGCCATGGTCTCATCCAACATTGCGTCAGCCTGTCCGGCGCCAGGGCGGCGGTGCCGTGCCGGGAGCTGGCTGACGCGGTGCCGGGGGTGGCGCGGCCGCATACTGCTGCTGTGGGGGCGGCGCCGCCTGGTGGACTGGCGGCGGCGGGGCCACGCGCTGGGGCGCCGCCACGCCGCCGGCGGGGCTGTAGCCCTTAACCTTGTTCTGCTTCCGTCGCTCCTCGACCGGCAGGTGCGCATCGCGGCTGTCGGGCTCGACCACCAGCGTGACCAGCACGGGGCGGAAGTGCAGCTGCTCGCTGTCGCTCACCTGAATCTGGCCGACGGCATGGCAGATGGCCGAGAGCTGCCGCTGCGCGATCTCGACCGTCTGCTGGTTGCGGTTCGCGAGGTTCAGCCGGTCCCAGATCTTACGCCCGCGATGGGGCCCATCCAGGACCTCAAGCTCCAGCCAGAGCAACTGGCCATCACCGGCCTTGGTCGGCTGCATCTCGCTCTGCACGATCTGCGCGACGTAGCGGCCGGGCGGCAGCAGCTCCATGGGGGCGGCGGGTTCGACGCCGCTCGCGTCGAAGGTTCCATTGAGCGAGGCCATGGCTTCAGTTCCTCTCGGGGGCGGGAGTGGCGGGGGTGTAGAAAGGGATGCCGGCGGCCAGCGTCGGCCAGTCCAGCGTCAGGCTCTCGGCCAAGCCGAATCGGTTCTTCGCCAGGAAGGCCGGGCGCTCGACGGTGTGCAGCAGCCGATCGCCGCCGCTCACGCCGCGCGTCACCTGCTTCTTGAAGCCGACATCCGACTTCAGCGTGCTGATGCGATAGTTTGCGAAGAGCACGGCATCGACATGCTCCTGCACCAGCGCCGCGGCGCGCGATTGCAGCTTCGGCTGATACCGGTCGTAGGGTTCGGTCTCGGGGCTGTCGAAGCGCTTGATGTCGGCATGCGCGATCAGGATCACGCCCATGCCACGCTCGTCGCGCAGCAGGGTCATGCCATCCAGAATGTCGCGCCACACATCGAGAGCGGCGATGTAGCCTTTGCCGAAACCGGGCTTCTCGATGTCCGGCCAGTTATTGTCGCGGCAGGTGCGCTTCCAAATCATCGGCTCCAGCCAATCGAGGCTGTCGAGCACGACGGTCTGAAACCCGTGATCCTCCCGATACAGGACGTCGAGCGCGTCCTGCACATCCTCATAGCTG
>JBKDBK010000073.1:0-4064 GCA_046315175.1 Opitutia bacterium
ATGTTCCTCTGCCTTCCCAGCCTCCTGGTCAACCTCGTCGGCCTGGTCAGCTTCCACATGCCGCTCTTCCGCAAGGACGCTCGGACGCTTCACGACCTCGCCACCTTCACCCAGGTCGTCGACGGCCGGGAGGAGCGCTGAAGGAACCCAGGGGTCGAAGGATACGAAGGAGGCGTAGGATACGAGGGGCCGGGTTGCGTGCCGCCGTAACCATGGCCTGCGCAGCTTTCAGGTGCGAAGCTTTGGCCCTGGGGCAGGGGGAGGGCGCAAGTCCTCTAAACTCATTCCAGAGGCTTCTCTGCGTGTTCATCCTTCGCCTCCTTCGGATCCTGCGTATCCCTTTCGCCTATTCAAAAATCATCGCCACTTCCTTCTGCGAGAGCAGGCGGCAGTCGCCAGCCGGCATCTTGCGCAGCACGAGCTCGCCGACCTGGAAGCGCCGCAGCGTCTTGACGTGGAAGCCGAAGACCTCGAGCAGGCGGCGGATTTCCCGCTTCCGCCCCTGGTCGAGGTGGATCTCCAGGCGGTCGGGCGAGCCCGCCACGGGGAGCACCTTGCGGAAGCGGAGGAAGTCCTCGCCGTCGCGCACCCCCTTGAGCAGGCGGGGCGTGAGCTCGGGGTCGAAGGCGCGGTTGAGCTGGACCTCGTAGCGCTTGATGACGCCGCCCGAGGGGTGCATCACCTTGTTGGCCAGGTCGCCGTCGTTGGTCAGGAGAAGCAGGCCCTCGGAGTCCTTGTCGAGCCGTCCCACGCAGAACAGCCGCGACTTGTCCCAGGGCGGGGGCACGAGCTCGAAGACCGTCCGCCCGCCGAACTCATCCTTGTTCGTGCAGAGGAAACCGCGCGGCTTGTTCATCAGGAGCACGACCTTGCGGGGCGGCTCGGCCACCACCTTCCGGCCGATCTTCACGACGTCCTCGCCGGGGCGCACCGCGTGCCCCGGCTGGGCGACGTGGCCGTTGACCGTCACCTTGCCCTCGGCCACCAGGCGCTCCGCCTCGCGGCGTGAGCAGGCCCCGGCCTGGGAGAGGTATTTCTGGATCCGGACGGTCTCCGACATGCGGCAGGGTGGGGCAGGGCGGCGCCGGCGGTCGAGGCTAAAGCCCGCCCGACCGCAATGCGTTTGCCTGAGCCGCGTCCTCGCGCCTAGAAAGCGTCCATGCGACTCGCCTGCCTGCTCCTGCCCGCCCTCGCGGCCGCCGCCCCGCCGCCCGGCTACGAGCTCGACTGGGCCGATGAGTTCGACGGCGCCGACTGGAGCCGCGAGCGCTGGGTGCTGCGTCCCCTCGGCGCCGACGCCGCCCCCGTCCGCGCGGAGGCCGTGCGAGTCTCCGACGGCAAGTTGCACCTCGACTGCGCCCGCCTGCCCGACGGCACCGTCGTCACCGGCGCCCTCGCCGCCAAGGCCCACCTCGACCGCGCCTTCGGCTACTACGAGTCCTCCGCCCGCGTCCACCGGCACAACGGCCACCACTCCGCCTTCTGGCTCCAGTCGCGCCTCTACGGACGCTTCCCCGGCGAGCCCGCCCGCCAGGGGGTCGAGATCGAGATCTTCGAATGGTTCGGCCCCCGCCTCGGCAAGGACGGCCTGCCCGGCCCGGGCGCCCTCGCCTTCAACCTCTACTGGGATCCCTACGGCAGGGACAAGGACGGCAAGTCGCTGACCAAGTCCTGGAAGTACACCAATGAGAGGAAGGGCGCCAACCTCTGCCGCGATGTCTTCGGCCGCGAGAACCCCGCCGACCGCTTCGTCACCTGGGGCTTTGAGTGGACCCCGGACCAGTACGCCTGGTTTGTCGACGGCAAGGAGGTCTGGCGCACCGCTGTGTCCATCTCCAAGGTGCCCCAATACATCATCCTGAGCACCAAGGCCTCGCCTTGGGAGCGCGCCTTGCTTCCGCTGGACAAGCTGCCCGACACCAATAGCTTCGATTACGTCCGCGTCTACCGTAGGCCAGGCGCCGCCCCCGCCAGGTGATTTCCCTTCCTGCCATGCGCCCCTTGCTCGCCCTCCTCGCCCTCGCCTGCGCCCTGCGCGCAGAGCCGCCCCGCAAGATGTCCCTTGCCTTCGAGGACAGCTTCGACGGCGCCGCCCTCGACCCCGCCAAGTGGCTGGTGCCCGCTTTCGTCAAGCCGGCCGATGTGCGTCTGCGCGATGGCAAGCTCGTCCTCGGCATCTCCTCGACCTCGAAGGACCTCTGGCAAGGCTCCGCCGTCCTCAGCAAATCCCGCTTCGAGCAGGCCCTGGGCTATTTCGAGGCCTCCATCCGGTTCGGACGCCATCCCGGCCACCACGGCGCCTTCCGCCTCATCGGCGACCGTCCCTCGGAGCCAGGCGCCAAGTTCCAGGAGCTCTACATCGCCGAGGGCTTCGGCGACGACATCGTCATCACCTGGCGCAAGTTCAACGACGGCAGGGTGCTCCGGGATGAGAAGCCCAAGGACCTGAAGCCCCTCCCGCCGGGCAAGGCGGGCGACAGCTTCAACACCTACGGCCTCCTGTGGACCCCCCGGGAGCTCACCTGGTACATCAACGGCAAGAAGGTCATGTCGGCCCGGGACGGCGTCCTGCAGGACAAACTCCACCTTTCCCTGTCCCACACGGTGTCGGAATTTGAGCTTAGCCGCCTCGACCCGGCCAAGCTGCCTGACGACGTGGAAATTGACTGGGTTAAGGCCTGGCGCTGACCCTTTTGCGGCAGTTTTTACCTTGGCGACCCCTTCCCTAGGGGATAGGATCTTTGTACCCCACCCCCTCGATGAAGACTTTTCTCATCGCATCTGCCACGCTTTGCGTGGCATCCGTCCCCGCGGCTGACGTGCTCAAGCTCGGTAGCGGCACCGATTTGAACGCCGCCTTGAATTGGACCGGCGGGGTTGCCCCAGGGTCCTCCGATGTCGCCACCTGGGACGGCACCTCGCTAGCCGCTGGCCTCACTCTCGGGACCAATGTCAGCTGGCAGGGCATTCGCATCTCCGGCTCCTCGGGCTCCGCCACGGTTTCCATCACCGGCGCGGGCACCCTGACCCTCGGAGGCTCAGGCATCAACCTCGATGGGTCCGCGGTCAGCGCCACCTTCTCCAACGCAGTCTCGCTCGCCGCCGACCAATCTTGGTTGGTCAACGCCGGCCGCACACTCACCCTTTCCGGCCCAATCGTGGGCAGCTCCGCCGTTTCTATCGGAAGCGCGCCCGCCCGCACGTCCTCGCTCTTTCTCACTAGCACCTATCAGACCATCGCCACTGGCATGACGCTTGCGGATGTGACCGGCATCTCCGGCCTCCTCGGAGGCAGCTGGATTAATAGTCAGCGCTCGACCAGCGCCCACGGCTACTTGGTCTCCTCAAGCGCCACCTCCCAGGTTTACTGGCTGCAGGGGCTCGACGGCGCAATCAAGGCGGTCAAGGTTGAGCTGCTTCAGAACGGCGCCGACATCCAAGCCCGCGTCCTCGGCGCCAAGTACCAGGACGGCGGTGCTCCTGGATTCAACTTCGAGACGGGAGGGCTGACCGCATCCCTTGCCGAGAGCTACGCCGCGGGCGGCTACGGCGCCTTCTCGCTCGGACTCCACACGGGCTCGGTCCCCTCCAACCAGGCCGGACAAGTCACGCTCTCCGGAGCCAATGGAGGCCACTCCGGCAACCTTACGGTCCATCGCGGACGCCTTGTCTTGGCGACTGGCGCCGAGTGGAACGGCGGTAATTCCCCCAGCCGCGGAACCGGCACGCTCACCGTCGGGCCCGGGGCGATTGTCGCCAGCTCAACCGGACATGCCATCTGGGGCGGCCACACCAACACCCGGTCCGTCATCCTCAACGGCGGCGTGGTCGACATTTCCGTCGGGCAGGAGTATTTTCACACCCTTGAGATGACCGCCGGTTTGGTCACGCGCGGCAACGGCGGCTCCGGCAACCTCTTCCGTGTCGGCTCGGCTGTCGGGGCGGGACAGATCACCACCAATGCGTCCAACGCCTCCGCCATCATCGCCACGGCGGTCGACATGACGTTCAACAGCCTGACGCTCAACGTCGCCGACGGAGCGGCCGTCGACGACCTCGTCATC
>JBKDBK010000074.1:0-2198 GCA_046315175.1 Opitutia bacterium
AATCCGCACGGCATCTCGGCGGAATACGCGCCGCCCGACGTCCAGTCCCGGCTCGTTGCTATTATGCGCCGCGGTCTCGGCGGCACGCCCAACATCGCGTATCGCTGCCTGTCCGTCCTGCGCCTGGTCTTCGACTACGCGGTCGAGGAGCAACTGGTCGACGGGAACCCGTGCGTCGGCGTGAAGCGGCTCGCCGAGACGAAGCGCGAGCGCCTGGTCGAGCTCGACGAATTCAACCGCATCCGCGCCGTCGCGCCGCCCCGGTTGCAGTGCGTGATGGATCTCGCCTACCTGACCGGGCAGCGGATCATGGACGTCGTCAGCCTGCACCGCTCGGCGATCCGCGACGAGGGCATCTTCTTCCGCCAGGCGAAGACCGACACCCGACTGATCGTCCGCTGGACCCCCGAGCTCCGGGCCGCCGTCGAGCGGGCGAAGGCGCTGGGCGGCAAGGTCGAGGGGATGACCCTGTTCCGCACGCGCGACGGCACGGCGCCCGCCTACCGGACGGTCCGCGACCAATGGGTTGCCGCCTGCCAGAAGGCCGGCGTCGCCGACACGACGATGCGAGACCTCCGAGCGATGGCGGCGACGCACGCGAAGCGCCAGGGGATCCCGGCGACCGCGCTGCTCGGCCACACCTCGGAAGCCATGACCGCCCGCTATCTCCGCGACCGGGAGGTGCCGGTCGTCGACGGTCCGCGTATTGGACAGTCCAATTGACAGGTAGCGGAGAACCGCACAGACAGGGGCTCGGCGGGCATACGCCCGTAATGCAGCAGTACAACCGACAACCGCCCGCGCGCCTAGCAGTGGCGCGCATCTCCGGATCCCCCTGTCTAATTCAAGTTGTGGCGAACACAACCGGAAGACCCGCATTCCCGCTCGGAGCGGGCCGCGGTATTGGACGCGCCAGGAAGCCCTAGAAACGATCGGCGGGCCGGCAGGCTACCCTCGCCCATCCGACCCGCCAGGAGCGCCGCCAGCGCCCGCGTCGTCAGCCGCTACGGCATCCGCGCCAGCGCCTTGACGTCGATGCCCATGCGGCTCGCCAGCCGGTCGACCGAGTAGGCTTCGACCTCCCCGCCCAGCGGGACCTCATGTAGCGCCTCGGCGTAGCGGACGGCCTGGCCGAACGCGTGCACCGATTCGTGAATGACGTCCGCCCAGGTCGGGCGGACGAAGTAGACGATCCATGTGAAGCGCTCGAAGTCGAAGGCCCGCGCTCGGGCGCCCTCGCCGTCGAAGACGTCGGCGATCGGGCGCCTCGGGTTGAGTCGGCGGAACGCGGCGATCTGCGCCGGCGTGATACCTCGCGACCAGAGCACCGTGTAGGGGAACGGGTCCACTCGCAGGATGCCGACGCCGCGAGGCGCCCGGATCACTTCCGGCTCCGCAGCCAGGTCAGATAGTCGACGCCGGCGGCTGGATCCCAGAACACTTTCACCATGTCCGGGTGCGTGTCGGGCAGCGACGGGTCGATCGTCGTGAAGGCCGCCGGCCCGAGGCGCTGGTCGCGGAAGCCCTTTTCGAGCGCGTATCGGTCGATGACCTTGTAGCTCGCGACCTGGACGGCATGGCAGATCCGGCCGGTCTCCGGATCCTTGATGGCGCCCAGGCCCGAGATATGCCGATGGCCGGCGACGTTGATATGGTCCCGGACGCCGAACTGCAAGGCTTTCATCGTGCCGTGCGCCGGGTTGTACTGCGAGTGTCCGGCGAAGTCGTGCCGCGCGTTCACGACGACCGCGCGCCCGTTGGGGAACTCGAGGCGCACGCGCGCGCTGCTCGGCTGGTACAGGGCTTTCGCCTGGCGCGCGATCCACTTGATCGGGTCGCCGGCGCCCGACCATCCGTCATGATTCCCGCCGATCATGTAGAGCCAGCGCGTGCGGCCGATGAACCACTCGGCCAGCTTCCACGCTTGGCTCGCCGTCGTGCCCTGCTCGGCGTAGAGCTTCGCCAGCCGCCCCACCCAGTTGTTCGTCGTGTCGCCGACGTTCGCCCCGAAGACGCCTTCGAGATGCGTCATTTCCGAGTGCGCGCGCAGCGCTTCGAGGTCGGTGCCGTCGTCGTCCACGTGCGGGTCACCGAAGTGCAGGATGCCGATGGCTCCCCGGATCTTGACCTTGACCGGAATCGCGCGGGTCGCGTCGAACGCCTCGGCCTTGCGCTTGAACGCGCGGATCCGGTGCTCG
>JBKDBK010000075.1:0-2221 GCA_046315175.1 Opitutia bacterium
CTTTGTCAACGACAGCACCATCGGCCAAAGCGCGGGAAGCCTTATCTGGCCTACCGCTGGCGGCTTGCTGACAGGCACCACCTTCACCGCTGCTGGCGATGGCTACTTGAGCCTCACCACCGCTGGTGAAAACATCGAAGTAGCTGGTACGATTACTGGCTACGTACTCTTCACCTACAACTTGTAAGGTGAAGATATGGCTACACTAGCTACCATACGGACGCGAGTGCTGGCTAAACTTGTGGACGCTGGGGGTTCCATTGCGGAACCCTCGGTGGCCCAAGTTACTGCCGAGATAAACTCGGTGATTGACTTTTACGAACCGCAAAACCTTTGGTTTAATGAGGTGACCGCTACAGGCGCGTTGACGGCTGGCAACGCAAGTGTGCCGATTCCTGCTGACTTTAATCATTTTATCGAGCCTAACGCGCTTGTGGTTGAGCAGAGTAACGTGCGCTACCCGCTGATTAAAATTACCCCGCTGCAATACGATAGTATTTATGCCGCAGGCACGGGCTTGCCCCGCTATTTCACGTACCGCAATCAAGGCATCCAGCTTTATTTTATCCCTGACCAAGCCTACACCTATTATCTGTATTATAACCGCACCTATGCAGATTTGGCGGCTGATGGGGATAGCAACGATTTTACCAACTACGCCGAGCGCCTGATTGAGTACCGCACGTTGGCCGAGTGCTACCTTAACTACCGCAGCGATGTGGAAATGGGCCGCGAGTACGAGCGCAAAGCCCAGGAGGAACTTAATAGACTTGTAACCCAATCGCGTCAGCGTTTGGCTACGGGGAACCTAGTGACCGATGACATTACGTCACCGCGCCACGGGGGATTATACTTTAACTAATAGGAGATAAACACATGAGTACATTAGCTCGTGGAGAAGTAGGCCGTATGGTGCGTCAGTTTACCTGCAACGGCGCAACCAACGTAATCGTAAACGCGCCAGAGGTTAATGAAAACAGCACGTTTTCTTTTGGCCTCCGCACTATAGGCGGCACCGTGGGCGCTATCCCCCGTGTGACTACCGTTACGCCCGGTGTTAGCTTTACTGTGGCTGGAACCGCCGGCGACACCAGCGTTTACAACGTCGTTGTGTTAAGTTAGCCTAATGGGGGCTACGGCCCCCCAAGTTTTAATAAGGAGCGAGTGCGATGCCTAACTCAACCACCAATTATGCGTTCAACCTGCCGCTGGTCAACGACCCGATTGATGCGGACTTGTGGGGTGGTCAACTTAATTCAAACTGGACAAGTATTGATAGTTTGTTAAAAACGGCAAGCGATAACGCTACCGCTGCTTTAGCTTTAATTGATTTAGGTGACATTAAAATCACATCTCGCAGCACGGCACCTTCAAAATGGCTTTTTTGCCGTGGTCAAGCTATCAGCCGCACCACATACTCGGCTTTGTTTGCAGCCATCGGCACAACGTATGGCGTTGGTGACGGCAGCACAACGTTTAATGTGCCTGACATTCAAGGGCGTGTAATTGCTGGTCAAGAAGCATCGGCAACACGCCTGACAAGTGCAGTAAGCGGCATTGATGGGGCAACCCTTGGTGCTGCGGGTGGTAGTGAAGCTATGCAACAGCATACCCACACGGCGACTGTTACAGACCCAGGGCATGGACACAACATCCTAAATGGTACGCCAGGTGCAAGCCTAGCAACCAATTTGGTCGTTAGTGCTGGTGGTGCATCAACATCAGGGGTTGTGCTTAACGCTACAACAGGTATTACAGTCAGCAACGCCAACACGGGTACGGGTACAAGCCAAAACGTGCAGCCAACCATTGTACTTAACTACCTTATATACGCAGGCGTTTAATGACCTACGAACTCAAACCCATCAGCGTTTTGCCGGGTGTTGCGCCTTCAACGGACAGTACCCCTCAAAACACGCAGCATTATGTTGCCGCTGATAAGGTGCGGTTTGTGGATGGTGTTCCAGAGAAAATAGGCGGGTGGACGGAGCTTAACCTAACTGGTAGCTTCGACATTCAAGGCGCGCCGCGCAATGTGTATAGCTACGTGTTCAGTGGGACTACTTATTATCTGGTGGGAACACACACCAACCTTTACCGCATTGTTGGCCAGACGCTGTTTAACACCACGCCAGTTAAAACCACCACAAGCGATTACACCAACGCTCTATCCACCAACTATGCCACGCTTGGCAGTAACCCATTGAGCGTGACCAACGGA
>JBKDBK010000076.1:0-7473 GCA_046315175.1 Opitutia bacterium
CAGACGCCGTCCGCTCGGCCCCGCGCGCCAACCTCCTGCGCCACTCCGGGCCGAGGCCCGACGCCCCATCGCACCGACAACCGACGTCAATCGGCCCCCGGACCACCGCCGGATCCGTCGGCATCCCCCTCGTCTGCCGGAAGTTCTGGCTCAGGTAAGGCAGACACTCCAGCCGCTCCTCATCCGTCAGCTGGATTCCCTCCGGAAACTTCAGCAGATCCACCAGGTGCCGGCACAACCCCTCCCCCTCGCGCTGCGGCGCCCGCGGGGGATACGCCGCCAACACCACCCACCCAGCCCCCTGGTGCCGCATGATCCGCGTCACATACGGCCCCGGGATGAATTCCCACGGGCTGCCCCGCTCCGCGGCCAGCCGTTCCACCGCTTCCCACATCTCCTCGCGCGATTGGATATCCATATCCCAACCCTAATCCCTCCCCTCACCCCGCGCCACCCCGCGCTGCGTCATACCCAGATAGGGACCCCTCTTAATTTTTAATTCTTAACCCTTAATTTTTCCCTGCCTCGGGTAGGGACGCCTGTCCCTAGGCCTCCGTGCATCTCCCGTGCCCCCGTACCGCCGTGCCCCCGCCTTAGGCAGTGGCGCCTCTCCGGCGCCTCCGTGCCTCTCCGCTCCCCGCTAACCCCGCCAACCCGCTAACCCCGCTAACACCGCTAACCCCGCTATTCAGCTAGCGAGCTAGATAGCTATTCCGCTAGAGAGCTAGAGAGCTAACGAGCTATATTTCCATCCCCTCAAACCTCAACCACCGACACCCTCTCCGAATCCGTCTGTATCCCCACCAGCTTCGCCTTGATCGCCGCCACCGGAATCCCCGTCAGCTTCGACACCGCCTCGCGGTAAGCCGCCATCTGGTCCGCATACCGCTCCCGCAGATACTCATCCGTCCCGTTCCGCGCCGTCTTGTAATCGATGATCAGCGCCTCCTTGCCCGGCGTGATGTGCACCCGGTCAAACACCGCCGGCACAATCGCCGTCTCCCCGTTCGGCAGCACCTCGTGGATCGCCGCCTTGCGCTCCACCCACAAAATCTTCCCCTCCAGCTCTCCCACCAGCAGCTCGCGGATGGCCTTGTCCTTGAGGCACGCCCGAATCCGCTCCAGCGCCAGGGCATGCACCTCCTCCTGGCCCTCCGGGGCGCGCATCCTGCCAATCTCCGCCAGGAACGCCTCCGCATCCCGCTCCAGCCGGGCAAAGAGGTCGTGCAGGTACGTCCCGAAGCGCTTGCCGCGCAGCTCGGACGTCGCTTTGACCCACGGGGCCTCGGCCGTGGACTCATGTGACGACGGTTTGCGCCTCCTCGGGCGCACCGCCGCCTCGAAGTCGCCCCAGCCCGCCTCGGGCGCCGCCCCCGACCCCCCCGTCTTCTCCCCGGGCTTTTCCTCAAAAGCCTTCGTCCAGCCCAGGTCCGCTGGATCCGACCCATCCGTCCACACAACCTCCCCCTCGCCCTCGGCGCCCGCCCCCTCATGCCGCTTGCCCCGCGCCGTCCGCGCCAGGCTCGACTCCAGGAAGCTGGCAAAGTCATGCCCGCCCTCGTTCCCCTCATCCTCAAAGTGGTCCTTCGTCCCCGCCTTCATCTTCTTGTCCGCCAATCGGTCCGAGATCATCACCAGCCTGATCTTCGCCCGCGTCATCCCCACATACAGCCGGCACAGGCTGCCATAGGCCGACTCGGCCTTCAGCGCCTCCATCGACTCCCTCAGCACCGGCACATGCTCCGCCAGCGCCGTGTTCATCCCCGCCAAAATCCAGTCCGGCCGGAACAGCCGCTCGTCGTAGATGCTGCCCGTCGAGGCTCCCTCGGTCTTCTCGGACATCGCTGGCGTCATGTACAGCAGGTCCCCCCGAAGCCCCGCCATCTTGTGGTGCGAGTCGTTCAGGCAGGGCATGTAAACGATGCCGTATTCCAGGCCCTTTGAGCGGTGGATGGTGATGACTTGGATGGAGTTGGACATCGCCATGTCGCGCAAATGCGTCCCATCCGCATACGCGATGAAGTCCGCCAAGTCCCTCCGCCCCGTCGTGTCATAGTCCGCCGCCACCGCCCGGAACTGCCTCAGCCGCTTCTCCAGGAAGGGATTCACCTCGCCCGCCCCCACCGACCCCACCAGCCAGTCCGCGACGGCCTCCGCCCCGCGTGACGCAAACCTCTCCGCAATCTTCCGCGTCACCCGCCCCCAGTCCGGATTACCCTTTTCGTCGGCCACCAGCCGGCGCGCGGTGGGTGACATCCATGCGAGCCCCCGCGCCAGCGAGTTGTCCGGGTGCGCCGTCGCCTCCACCAGCGCAAACAGCCCCGCCGTCACCGGATTGTCCCGCACCACCGCCACCGAGGCCTCGTCCGTCGCCTCCACCCCGCACATTCGCAACATCTCCGCGATGGCCCGGGCCTGGGAATTCTTCGAGACCAACACCGCGCACGTCACACCCTTGCGCAACCCCCGCGGCATGTTTGGAGGCGCGTCCGCCAGCACCCCGCTCCGCTTCAGGTCGCCGGCAATCCACTCCGCGTGGCGCTCCGACATCCCCGCGTCCTCCTCGCCCGCCTCGCCGCCGTTGCCCTCCTCGCCCTCCTCCTTCGAGGGCTTCGTCAGCCGAATCCACTCCGCCCGCCCCGAGGCCGGGGCCGCCGGGTGCGCCTTCTGCTCCTTGAAAATCTTGTCCCAGTCCTTCGCCGCCAGCCTCGAGAAGAACCGCCCCAGCCCGCCGCCCTCCCGCCCCTCCAGGTTCTCCAGCAGGGCGTTGACCATCGTCAGCACCTGGGGCGAGCAGCGCCGCGTCTCGTTCATGTCCGCGCTGACCCCGTTGGCCCGGATCATCGCGTCCACCCGGTCCAGCAGCTCGCGGTTGCCCGCCCGCCACTCGTAGAGCGACTGCTTGGTGTCGCCGACCACGAACACGCTGCGGTCCTCCGCGGCCTGGGACACAATCTCGTCGATGTTCCGCCGCAGCACGTCGTACTGCCGCGTGCTCGTGTCCTGGAACTCGTCCAGCAGCCAGTGCTTCACCTTCGCGTCCAACCGGAAATGGATGTCGTCCAGCGCCGCCGCCACGTCCTCCCGCCGCTCCAGCGGCGCCAGCCACTCGTTAAGCAGCACCACGTAGTCCGAGAAGCTCAGCAGGCCCTTCCGGCGCACCTGCACGTCATACGCCCGCTCAAACCCCGTCAGGCAGGCGTGCAGGGCCTTGGTCCGCCGCACCGCCGTCCGGATGGCCAGGCTTAGCAGCGCCTGCATCACGCGCCGTGCCGCGGCCACCTCCGCCTCGTCCAGGACGATGATCTCGTCATAATGCCGCACCTCGAGGCGCTTGAGCGTCTCGTCCAGCGAGGGCGCGTACTTGTCCAGGAACCCCTGGAGCGCCCCCGGGTCCAGTTCGGCGACCCGCCGGGCCGAGGCGATGCGCTCAAACTGCCCGACCAGCTGGTCCCTCCTCGTCGTCCCGCCGTTCTTTCCCTCCGGATAGGTCTTCAGCCTCGCCACGACCAGGGCGATGTCCGCGCCGTCCGGGGCCGCCTTCTCGTCGAGGTTTAGCCAGGAGGGACATTTCCCTGCGGGCCAGATGGACATCGGATTGCCCCACTTGACCTCGTCCCGGGCCAGGGTCAGGAACTCGTGGTACGACTTCGCCATGCCCAGCAGCGTCTCCGTCGGGTTCCCCGCCGCCTTCCCGTCGCTGTAGTCGTTCAGTTGGCCGCCCAGCTGGTCCAGCAGCCCGGCCGCCTCCACCTCGGCGATCATCGCCCGCATCGCCCCCTCCGCCAGCGCCGGCGCCTCCTGCTCCGGCACCGTCACCGGCTTGCTCGTCTCCAGCCCCAGCTCCAGGGCAAATTGGTTCACCAACCGCACGAAGAAGCTGTCCAGGGTGCTGAGCAGAAGCCGGTCGCTCGTCAGCACGAGCTCGCGGAGCTTCGCCGCGAAGGCCGCCTGGGGGTACTTCGCCGGGTCCAGCACCAGCGGGTTGTCCCTGTCCACCGGGCTGGGTGCATCCTTCGGGTGCACCCCGCAGATCGCCCGCCACTTCCCCTCGTCCGTCGCCGCCTCCTTCAGCCGCTCCAGCGCCCGCAGGTAGAACTCCGCCGCCGCCGCCCGCGTGAAGGTCAGCGCGATGATCTCCTCCGGCTTCTTGCCAATCATCAGCAGCCGCGCGATCCGCACCGACAGCTGGTAGGTCTTGCCCGTGCCGGCCGAAGCCAGGATGGCGAAGTTCAGGCCTTTCTCGGGGGTCGGGGGGCTCATGCGCGCTCGCTCTCGGTTCTGCCGAGCTTCGTGGGGTCAAGATAGGCCTCCAAGGCGCGCCCCCCCAGGTGCTCAAGCACCGGGTAACGGGCCGGCTTCGCCCCCGGCTGGAAGGCCTCCGGCCTCCCCGCCGCCAGCCGCTCCGCGATCGCCGTCATGCACGCCCGCGCCTCCGCGCGGTACACGTCCTCAAAATCGTCCCAGACCTGGATGACCTCCGGGTTGGCCTCGCCCGACAGGCACAGGTAGCCGATCTCCAGCACGCCCTTGCTCACCTCAGGGTGCCCCGCGGTCAGCGCCCAGTCGTACGCCGGCAGCTGCAGGTCTCGCCAGCGCTTGCCCAGCATCTTGCCCTTGGCCGTCTTGCTGGTGCTCGGGATCTCAAAGTACCCAAGCTCATCCTTCACCTTGCTCTTCTGCACATGCCGGGGCCTAGGGTTCTGCGCCCGCGCGAAACTCTTGTAGTCATACACCCGGAAGCGCTTCCCGTCCGCGTTCCGGTCCAGCCGGTCAAACCGCCCCCTCAGCTTGAAGCCCTTCGCGATCTCGATCTCGGGCAGGGCCCCCTCGACCTCCAGGATCGACCAGCCCTCCTTCCGCAGCTCAGCCTGGGTCAGCGCAAACGTCCTCAGCCGCACCCGGGCCATCTCCCGCTGCAGCAGCAGCGACCCGCCCGGCGCGCTCCCGAAGCGCTCCTTGAAATGGCTCTCCAGCTTGGACTCCAGGGCCTTGCGAATCGCCGCCTCGTCCCTCAGGTCCCGCGTCGTCGGGTCCAGGCCAAAGTCCTCCACCGCGGCGTGCACCAGGTTGCCGAAACCTGCCGCGTCCAGTTCGACCGCCTCGTGGGAGGACTCGGACATCCCTAGCGCGTGCTTCAGCCAGAAGTCCGAGGGGCTCTCCAGGTATGTCTTGAACGCCGTCGCGCTGATGCTTCCGCGCAGCCTTCCCAGCTGACGCTCCGCCCGGTCCTTGTCCGCCGGCAGCAGCAGCGTCGGGTCCAGCCGATGCTCCGCCGGGATTTCCCAGACGGGTTCCGGGCGCGACGAGCGGACCTTCCCCAATAGGTGGTCCAGCCTCCCCGGCCGCCCGCCCTCGCCCAGCAGCGTGTCGCCGTCCCGCTCCGGGCTCAGCATCAGCAGGCGGGAGGGGCGCAGCCCCTCGCCCTCGTCGTTGTGACGGGGCACGATCACATCCACGCGGCCGCGGTTGGCCCTCTGACACCTTACCAGCTCGAGCGTGTAGGCCGCGTTGGCAAATTGCCTCGCCGGCGACCCCAGCCCCAGCGCCGCCCGCAGCTTCGCCGGCAGGAACGGGTGCGCATGCCGCGTCCCCGGCACCAATTCATCCGTCAGCCCAAACAGCACCAGGTGCGGAACCGGCTCCCACGGGATCTCCATCCAGCCCGGCAGGTTCACCGCCGTCCGGTCCATGTCCCCGCGGAACGACCGCCCGCCCGCCGAGTGCAGGGCCAGCCGCACCACATCCGTGGCCGCCAATGACGTCGTCTCCGGCAGGCCCTTCCCCAGGGCGTCCAAGGCCCCCTCGATCGCCTCCGACACATCGGCCGCGAAATTCCACTCGTCCTCCGAAAGCTTCGCCAATCGGCTTGGCTGCGCCAGCGCCAGGGTTCGGTCCCCCAACTCGCGCCAGCCTAGCCCGCGCAGCTCCCTCGCCGCCTTCCAGCCCTCCTCAAGGGCCAGCGCGGCCAGCCGGATTCGCTTGTTCTGTGACAACTCTCTGCGCTCCATACCCTCGTCCACAGGCACGCCGCGGGCAAAGGCCAGGGTTTCCTCCAAGGGTTGGGGCGGGGTCGCCGCGCTCACCGAGTCCAGCAGCCGCTGCAGACGGTACCAGCCGATCTTCGTGCGGACTCCGCCGTCCTCGTCCTCCGCCTCGATCTCGGTCAACTGCAGGCGTCCCGCCACCACGGGGTGGTTGGCGCAGCGCCGGAGATTTGCGAAGGTCGGGGCGTCCGCCAGGTCGAGCAGCGCAGCGATCGCGTGGTGGATGCCGTGGTCGCGGTGCCGCCTCCCGAGGGGGTTCGCCGTCTTGACCAAGGGCTCGTCCCCCTCGCCCCGCTTCAGCGAGTGCAGTTCGCGCGTGATCAGGGCAGGGTGGGTCTCGCGGTCGCAGGGGACCACCGAGAGGCGCCCCACCGCGTCGAGGGTCCCGGCCTTGTCACCCTCGGTCCGGGTGTGGAAGCGGTGAACCAGCTGGCCCAGGCGCTCCAGCCCGTCCTCGGGCTTGTTCACCACGTGCACGGTGTCCGCGAAGTCCTTCCAGGGGGTGCCGCGGGGCTTAGCCCAGGCCTCGGGGTCGGGACGTCCCCACGGGCCGAACGCATCGGCGTCCTCGGGGTTGGCGGCGATCAGGACGCGGATTTGGCCCTTCGACATCCTTTTGGCCAGCGCGGTCTCCAGCAAGGGCTGGGGGTCGATCACGCACGCCAGCCAAACCGTTTCGATGCCCTTCGGCAGCTCGGTCGACAGCGCCACCTGACGTCGCCGCAGGTTGTGGTCGACCAATCCCAGTTTCTTGAGTTGCCCCAGGTACAGCGTCTCTAGCCGGGCCAGTTGCTCCCAGCGGTCCACCTGCCCAGCCGCGGTCTCCAACTCGCCCTTGCTCCATGCCGGATGCTTGGCCGTTTCCGCAAAGCTCAGGCCCTCGGTGGCCGCGCCCAGCTCGTCCTGGAGCAGCATCAGGTCCTGGGCAAAGGCCTGGGCGCCGTCCGGGGTCATCGGGCCCGTGCGTTCCTTTTGGAACAGGGCAGGGTAGTCCGCCCGGTTAAAGCCGGGCGCGGTGAGCACGGCCACCCAGGCGAGCAGCATGGCCTCCTTGCCGGCGACTTCCTCGGGCTCGGCTTGGTCGGGGTCGTCGTTCAGGAAATTTTTGCCCGAAAGGAAGAGGTTGGGCGTGGTGATCTGGGGCAGCATCAATGCCTCCGCCTGCTTGGCCAAGGCCTCCTGGAGCATGCGGCTCGCGAACGCCGACGGCACAATAACCAAATCTGACCCTAGGTCGACGATGCCATTGTTCGATTGATCTCCGTGCCGCTGTGCCGCCGTGCCGCTGTGCCTCAGCAACTCAGTTGCAACCCCCTCGGCCATAGGCCTTTCCCAACCAAGAAATATGCGCTCAGGGTTGCTCATGCAGGGCAGGGGGGCCGTCCGTTCTACCCCCTCCCCCCGCCCCTGTCAAACGGCCCACCCC
>JBKDBK010000077.1:0-3839 GCA_046315175.1 Opitutia bacterium
GTTGCCCCTCTCAGTCTCGGAAAGGGGCCATAGCTCAGCTGGTAGAGCGCTTGCATGGCATGCAAGAGGTCGTCGGTTCGATCCCGATTGGCTCCACCACTTTCTGGCAAGGCAGGCAGACCCTCCAAGGTCCGCCTACCCTGCCCTCTTGCAGGCCAACGCGTGGCGTGGGCTTCGGCAAGAGGTCGTCGGTTCGATCCCGATTGGCTCCACCACTTTGCCGACCCGGCGGTATTCGCCGGGTCGGATGCGGTCGTCGCTGAGCGACGACGCGCATGCACGGGGGCACGGCGGCACAGGGGCTCGGGGGCTCGGGGGCTCGGGGGATACAAGCGGTTTTCGGAGAAACCGCCCTACCCGATCCCAGGCGGCCGTTGCGGCGCAATGACCCTACCCGAGGCAACGAGCGCAAGCGAGTTCTCGCACCGGTTACTGGTCGCCGACTTGGTCTTTGGACGCGGGTGTTGGCCCGGAGGATGCGTAGCATCCTCCCTACCCGAGGCAGGTGGCGGGGGCATGGCGACGCGGGACGAGACGGGGGCTCGGGGGATACAAGCGGTTTTCGGAGAAACCGCCCTACCCGATCCCAGGCGGCCGTTGCGGCGCAATGGCCCTACCCGAGGCAACGAGCGCAAGCGAGTTCTTGCCCGCGGACGCCGCGGACACCGCTGTCACCGCTGACCAGCGGAGGCCTCGAGGAGGCCTACCTGCCTACCTTCCGGTCGAGAGGCGGCTGAGGAGGCTGTTGCAGTCGGCCCGGAGGCGCTCCTCCTGGGTGGAGTTGTCCTTGCTGACGCGGCCGAGGGAGGCGATGAGGTCGGCGATCTGCTTGCGAAGGACGAGGGCATCGCGCTTGGCGTCGGGCTGCTCGGCGCGCTCGGCGAGCTCGGCGGCCTGCTTCTCGTACTTCTGGAGGCGGTCGAGGATGGCCTTGCGGTCGTCGGGGAGGTGGCGGAGGAGCTGCCAGGCGATGCGGCCCTGGAAGCCGCCGTCGGCGACGGCGCGGAGGTAGGCGGTGGCGGTGAGGGAGCCGGCGCCCTTCTCGGTGTCGCGGCGGAAGGCCTCCTCCTTGGCCCGGAGGGCGGGGTCGCGTCGCCAGGACTCGCGCTTGTCGCCGTCGCGGTCCTTGTCGCGGGAGAAGTCGCGCTCCTTCTCGCGGGAGCGGGTGACGGTCGTCTTCTCGCCTTCCTTGGCGGGGGCGAGGGTGCCGCTGGCGCGGCGCATCTCGTCGAAGGCCTTCCAGAAGGCGGCTTCGTCGGTGCCGGACTCGCGGCAGAAGGACTCGATGCGATAAGAGTCGGGGCCGCGCAGGCGGTCCTCGAGGGCGGAGGCGAGGTTGCGAAGGACATCCTTGGCGGACGCGGGGGGCGCCTCCTTGGCGAAGGGGTCGGCGCCCTCATCCTTGGGCTTCGCGGACTTATCCTCGGCGGGCTTGAGCAGGAGCTCGCGTTCGGCCCAGAGGCCGGGGGAGTTGCGGCGGATCCATTCGGTGTCGAGGGACTCCCAGTCGGCGTCGTAGAGGCGCTCGCCGCCGGGGAGGCGGAAGGCGACCTTCTCGAGGGTCACCTCAACGATCTCGGCCTCGATGATGTTGCCATTGGCCTTGCTGCGGAGCCGGACGGTGGCGGCGAGGGCATCGGCGGCCATGACGAGGGCGACCAGCAGGAGGACGGGGGCGCGCATGCAGGTTAAACCCCGGAAAGGGGGGCTGGGTTCCACCCGGCCGGGCGGGTCACTTGCCGGACTTGGCCAGGAACTTGGGGAGGAGGTAGTCGCCGCAGGACTCGAGCGAGGCGAGCTGGGGGTAGTCGACCTCGGGGACCTCGATGCCGTGCTTCTTCCGGAGCTCCATGACGATGTCGAGGAAGTCCATGGAATCCAGGGTGAGCTGGTCGCGGAGGCGGACCTCGTGCTTGAGCGAGCTAAGGTCCTCGTCCGGGGCGATATCCCGGATGATGTCGAGCACGATGGACTTTACCTCTTCCTTGGTCATGGCTGGGGACTTCCTACAAATCGGCCCGGCCGGGTCAGGCAACCCCATATTTCCGCACAATCAGGACGGAATTGATGCCCAGCATGCCGAAGGAGTTGTTGAGGAGGGTGTCGACGGAGCCCATGGCCTCGGGCTGGTTGAGGACGAGGCCGGGGATGGCGCACTCGGGGTCGAGCTGGTCGACGTTGATGGTGGGGTGGACGATGCCGTCCTGGAAGGAGGGGAGGTTGCCGGCGAGCTCGAGGGCCCCGGCGGCGCCCATGCAGTGGCCGATGAAGGACTTGGTGTTGTTGACCCGGGTGCGGGGGCAGTCGGCGAAGACGCGGCGGAGGGCGACGCACTCCTGGATGTCGCCCTGGGCGGTGGCGGTGGCGTGGGTGGAGACGAGGTGGATGTCGGCCGGGGCGAGGCCGGCGCGGGCGATGGCCTTGCGGACGCACTCCTCCTGGCGGTCGGGGTTGGGGAGGACGGCGTCGGTGGCGTCGGAGTTGATGCACCAGCCGGCGATCTCGCCGAGGATGCGGGCGCCGCGGGCGAGGGCGTCGTCGAGGCGCTCGAGGGTGTAGATGGCGCCGCCCTCGGAGATGACGATGCCGTTGCGGCTGAGGTCGAAGGGGCGGGAGGCCTTGGCGGGGTCGGAGGGGTGGGAGCCGAGGGCGCCCTGGTTCTTGAACCCGGCGAAGATGCCGAAGGTGTGGATGGACTCGGAGACGCCGCCGGCGAGGGCGAGGTCGACCTCCCCAAGCTGGAGCATCTGGGCGGCCTGGATGAGGCCGGCGTTGCCTGCGGCGCAGGCGGCCCCGATGGTGTAGTGGGGGCCGGTGATGCCGAGGTTCATGGTCACCTCGCCGGCGGGGTTGTTGGCGACGGTGCGGGGGTTGTGGTGGTGGGTCCAGTACTTGGTGTCGTTGCCGAACTGGGAGATGTTCCAGATCTCGTTCTCGGTCTCGACATTGCCGTGCTCGGTGATGCCGAGGTAGACGCCGACGCGGGAGCGGTCGAGGCGCTCGAGGTCGAGGCCGCTGTCGAGGACGGCCTCCCGGGCGCAGTAGATGGAGATGGAGCCGACCCGGGTGCCGTTGCGGATCTCCTTGCGCTTCTGCCAGCGGGTGGCGTCGAAGTCGCAGACGCCGGCGGGGTGGCGGCCCATGTGCCGGACGTCGATCTCGGCGATGCGGGCCTTGCCGGCCAGCAGGTTGGCCCGGAACTCGGCGAGGGAGTTGCCGTTGGGGGCGGTGAGGCCGACCCCGGTGATGACGATGCGCGGCGGGCGGGACATCGGGCGGGCTATGACGAAGGACCGAGGGGGCGGGGAAGTCAAACCCCCGCCGCCTGTCCTTGCCAAGGGCGGCCCGCCCGCTTGGATGGGGGCGATGGCCAAGAACGTCCCTTGCTCCGTCTGCGGCGCCGCCGCCACCGTGCACCTGACCCAGATCGTGCAGGGGAAGATGACGAAGGTGCACCTTTGCGAGGCCTGCGCCGCCAAGGGCGGGGCGGGCGACCCGGCGGTCTTCCAGCTGGCCGGGGCGCTGGGGAACGCGGGCGAGCCCTCGGCGACCGCCCTGGCCTGCCCCAGCTGCGGCATGACGGAGGGGGATTTCCTGAAGCGGGGGCGGCTGGGTTGCCCGGATTGCTGGACCGGGCTGGCCCCGATCCTGGGCCCGCTGGTCGGCAAGGTCCAGCAGGGGGCGGAGCACCTGGGGCGGGCGCCGGCCGGCGCGCGCAGCCCGGAGCAGATGCGCCGGCGGCGTGAGGCGGCCCGGCGCGAGCAGGAGGCGGCGGGAGAGACCGATGACTACGAGGCGGCGGCACGCCTGCGCGACCTCATCCGCGAGCTGGAGTCGCA
>JBKDBK010000078.1:0-9019 GCA_046315175.1 Opitutia bacterium
ACCCCGGGACCGGCCCGAAGGCCGAGTACCATCCCGACGCCGGGTGGCTGAAGGCCAACGGAAGGGACCCGGCCATGGCGCGGGCGGTGGAGTTCACCAACCTCGCGATCCTCGACCGGGAGGTCCGGCGCATGCCGATGCTCACCTTGCACGAGCTCGCCCACGCCTACCACCATCAGGTTCTCGGCTTCGACCACGCGGGCATCCGCGAGGCCTTCGCCAAGGCCAAGGCCGCCGGCACCTACGAGGCCGTGGCGCGGAGGGACTGGCAGGGGCGCGAGACGCGGGGGGGGCGGGCCTATGCCCTGAGCAACGACAA
Source organism: Opitutia bacterium (assembly GCA_046315175.1). Lineage (GTDB taxonomy): Bacteria > Verrucomicrobiota > Verrucomicrobiia > Opitutales > UBA953 > UBA8828. The sequence goes on from JBKDBK010000078.1 coordinate 320, forward strand.
GGAGTACTTTGCCGAGACAACCGAGGCCTTCTTCGGCCGCAACGACTTCTTCCCCTTCGACCGCGGGGAGCTGGAGCGCGCGGATTCCGGCGCCTGCGAGATGCTCCGCCAAGCGTGGGGCCTGCCCTTCCGCTAGGAGAGCCCGCGTCTTGGCGTGGACGCCTTTAGTCGCCCTAGGGGACCACGACCGTGAGAGTGGCGGGGGGCAGCGGACCGCCCGGACGCGGACCGCGTGGGCGCCCCCGCGGCAGGTTGCCCAGCTTGAGGGTCTGCGCGTCGCTCGCCTGGAGACGAGTCCTCGGAAGGCCATTCTTGGGGTGCTCGACGAGGTGACCGAGCGCCGCGGGGGGCGCCAGCGGTGCTTTCTGCTGGCCGTGATCGACGGGCCTTGTCGAAGGACGCCGCAAAAGTTGCCTTCGCGGCAAATGGACTCTGGTTGGGAGACATGAGCCGAATCGAAGCCGTGCGTGCCCGCATCGCCCCTTATCGCCAGCGGCTGCTGGCGCATCCGCTTTACACTCGGATGGATTCGCTCGCGGACATCCGGCGCTTCATGTCGGCGCACGCCTTCGCGGTCTGGGATTTCATGTCCCTCCTCAAGCGCCTCCAGCGCGAGCTGACCTGCGTCGACGTGCCCTGGGTGCCGGTGGGCGACGCCGAGGTGCGCTTCCTGATCAACGAGATTGTCTGCGGCGAGGAATCCGACGTCGACCCGCGGGGCGGGCGCATCTCGCACCTCGACCTTTACCTCCGCGCGATGGAGGATGCCGGGGCGGACAGCTCAGCGGTGCGACTGGCGCTGGCGACCGTCAAGGCCGGAGGCACCACGGGCGCGGCCCTGCGGCAGGCCGGAGTGCCGGCGGCCTCGGCGGCCTTCTCTGGCGCGACCTTCGCGCTGGCGACCGGGGGGAGGATCCACGAGGTCGCCGCGGCCGTCACCTTCGGGCGGGAGGATCTCATCCCGGACATGTTCCCTGAGCTCGTCTCACGACTCAGCCACGAGCACCCGGGCAAACTGGACACCTTCCGCTACTACCTGGAGCGCCATATCGAGGTCGACGGCGGGCACCACGGAGCCATCTCGCTCCGCATGGTCGAGCTGCTCTGCGGCGAGGACGACACGAGGTGGGAGCAGGCCACGCAGGCGGCCCAGGCCGCCATCGAGGCCCGCCTGGGGCTTTGGGACGGAATCTTAGCCATCCTCGCAGGCGTGAACGTCGGATCTAAAGCCTGAACAATTGAACAGGACTCCCGATTCTCGCCCCCAAAGGCGCCTGCTCCGAAAACCCTTGAAAAGGCGGGGTCGGGCTAGGTATGGGGGCGTTTCGTCTCAACATGCGCCTCACGCACCTTGCTCCTGCCCTCCTGATCGCCGCCTCGGCTTCGGCGCAGACCTACACCTACACGGCTAATTTCGACCAAAGCGGGTTCAGTGACGGAAGCCGCCTGCCCACGGCTCCTTACGCCGGACAGGCGACCCTGAGTTTCACCGCGCCCTCCCCGTTGGCGAACGGCAACTACGCCTGGAATTCCTTCTCGAACCTAGCTTTCGATGTCACCCTTCTCCTGCTTAACTCGACCGTCATCTCGTACAGCGAGTCGGACCTCGACACCAACCTGACGCCCAACTCGGAGATCCACATCACACTGAGCAACGGCAGCTTCTTCTTCACCAACAACATGTCAGGGGGTTACAGCGCAGCCATCGCATTCACCAAGAACGGGTATCGCCTGAGCACCCAAGGAATCTACAATGACGGCGTGCCTTTCGGCGGCACGTCCCCGACCCTGGCCCCGATGTACACCGTCAACAACATGGCGGCCGGCGGAGCCAACGTGGGCTTCGGCGTTTATGGCGGCTACGGCGCCCCCATCCCCGAACCCTCCACCTACGGCCTGATCCTCGGCGGCCTGGCCCTCGCCGGCGCGGCCATCCGCCGGCGTCGCAAGGTCTGAGCCAAGGCAACAGCCACCCAACAAGGCCCCGCAACCGCGGGGCCTTTTGCTTGGGTAGGGTCGCGGCTACGTCCGTGACTTTTTTGAGGAGGAGGGCGACCGATCCATGGGATCAGGCCGTTGCTCGAACCGGGGGTTAGCAAAAGCGCCAGCTTCCCGCATATTAGCATCAGGCGCACCTGGCAACGGCCTGCCCCCCCGAAGCTCCTCACCCAAGAACACAGGGCAGACTGGCTTATCGTTTGTCTTCCAAAAAGCGAAGGAGGGCCGATTCATGGATCGCCGTGGCCGCGCTGTGACCTTCGCCCTGGACCTTGTAGTGAATGACAGCTCCCTCAAGGTAATCGAAGCGTTCCAGATTTCCGGCGACCCTGCTCGGGCTCCTCAACTTCTCCCCCTGGTATCCCATGGCTTTGGCCCACAGGAAAATGGACTCCTCCGCATCGACGAAGGCGAGCTTGCCGTTTTTAGCAGGAATAACCGGCGATGGCCCGCCGTGATAGGGAATCAGGCGATCCTCGGTTCCCGAGATGCTCATCAAGCGCGCACCCTTGCGGGGTGTGACTACGATCTGGTAGCTGTTATCGTCACCCTTGGCTTTGAAGTTGCGCCCATCGTGTTGCAGCATGTTGAGTGGGCTGACGGCGGTCACGTAGTTGCGGATGTTCGGCAACTGGCACTCGATGGCCAGTTGATTCACCAAGGCCGCGCCATTCGAGACGCCCATAATGCTAAAAGAGTCTTGCCGCACGTTGTCGCAAGCGGAGAGCCGTTTGACGATTGCTTCGATGAACTTGCGATCATCCGCCTTCGATTGCTCGGCGGAGATATTCCAGCTCTTCCGGTAGCCCTCCGGAAACACCATGACATAGCTGGACGCCATCGTCGGGTGCCGCCTCAGGAAGCCATCCATCGATTCCCGGGCGTTGCCCCCGTTGCCGTGCAGATAGATGAGGACGGGCCATTTTTGATCATCAGGGCTCCTTGGCACGCTCACGTGGTAAGGGCGCGAAAAGTCCTGCTCCTGTAACCACGATTGCTTGATGAAATACTGGCCGGACGACAGCCTGACACTGGGTGGCTCAGCCGCGTTTGCCGGGAAGCATGCCATGAGAACAAGGCATGCGCAGAGAAGCCACGGCGCGGCGAGGGTGGGTTTCATCGTGATACGGTTTCAGGCCCCACACGATTGTCGAGTTCAGCCTGCCAAGGTCGTACGGGGTCGACCCAGGGGGTCAGGCCGTTAATCGCTCCGACTCTTACCCGAAACGCCGAACTTCCCGGGTATTGGCATCACTTCCCGGGTATTGGCATCAGGTGCATCTGGCAACGGCCTGCCCGCTCGCCCCCACCCCCTGCGAGATGCTTATGGCGTCTACCCATTGGGCGCTTTCGGCCATTCAGCCACCTCCCCGTGGTCGCCTCCTTGCGAGGGCGCTGACAAAAACCGGGCAAGCCCGGGCAGGGGAAAGCTTGAATCGACGGGAGCGCGGCTCAGGCCGTCCACCCGTCGCGCCAAGACCGGCGGACGAGGGCCTGGGCGCCGGCGTGGTTGGTGACGCGAAGGCCGGGAGCGTCCCAGCGGAGCTCCTCGCCGGGAAAAAGGGCGGCGAGGTTGCCGAGCAGCACAGCCTCGGTCAGGGGCGCGGCGTAGGCGAAATTGGCGGTGGTCTCCGGCCCGCCCAGCGCGGCGTCGACCCAATCGTGGTAATGATTGCGCCCGGGCACGGCCTCGATCTCGGCCACCTTACGGTCGTCCTTCTCACCGGAGGCAAGAAGCCGCCGGCGCCGAGCCGCGTCGCCGGGCGAGAGCGCGACGCCGAACGTCTCGACCGGGAAGAGCAGGGGCGGCGACACCTGGGGAAGGAGGATCACGCCCAGCTCGCCGACCATCAGCGATCCGTCGCGCGGCAGGGACATCCCGGACGGCAGGCGAGCGAGGGCGACGTCGGGCTGGCGGCCGCCGTCATACCAGGTGACGGTTACGGTCGGCCCGGCGGTGAGCGGCGTGCCCGGGAAGGTGTAGCGCACGGTCTGCGAGGCGGACCAGGTCTCCGGATGGAGACCGGAGCTCTCGGCGACGACTGAGATGGGCGCGCCAAGGCCGAGGGCGCTGAAAATCGGGTCGAGCATGTGGCAGCCGAAATCGCCGAGGGCGCCACCGCCGAAGTCCTTCCAATCGCGCCAGTGAAGGGGATGGTAGACGCCCGGGGCGTAGGGACGGGCCTCGGCCCCGCCCAGCCAGAGGTCCCAGGCGAGATTGGCAGGCGGGGCCGCGGGCGCAGGCCTCTCCTTCCTTCCGGTCCACTGGTTGCCACGGCTGCTTTGCCAGACATGGACGGAGAGGACCTTGCCGATGCGGCCGGAACGGGCCAGCGCGACCGCGGTGCGATAGACCGAGGAGGAGTGGTTCTGGATGCCCATCTGGGTGCGCACGCCGGCCCGCTCGGCCGCGAGGCGGAGCTCGCGGACCTCCCCGAGGTCGTGGGCGAGCGGCTTCTGCAGGTAGACGTGCTTGCGCAACCGGATGGCGCGCAGCGCCGGCAGGGCGTGCATGTGGTCGGGCGTGGAGATGACGGCGGCGTCGAAGCCGTCGCCGAGGCGGTCGAACATCACGCGGTAGTCGGAGAAGCGCGGCGCGCCGGGGGCGGCCATGCCGAAGGCGGCGGCATCGACGTCGCAGAAGCCGACGTAGCGCACCTTCGGGTGGGAACTTGCCTGCCGGATGTCCTCGGCGCCCTTGCCACCGCACCCGACCTGAACCAGCTGCAGGCGTGAGTTGAGGTTCTGACCGCGCACCAGGGCCGGGAAAGCGAGGGCGGCCAGGGTGGCGTTGCGGAGGAAACGGCGGCGGGGCAGCATGGGGTGAGAGAAGGTATGACAAACCAGGCCAGGGACGGAAGACCAATGGGGCCAATCAAGACGTCAGGCGATTACTCGCTCCAGGTGCTACGAAACGGGTTTTGGCATCAGGCGCGCCTGGCAACGGCCTGACCCCTCGGCTCGCGGACGCCCTCTCGCCAGAACACATCCGGGCTGGCTGGGAGCAACCATGTTGGCATGATGCAGGTGTGGTAACCCAGACCCACGACGAGGCGGAGCGGCCACGGCTGCGCAAAATCGTGCTGACCGATTGGCCCGCGCTTTTCTGCCTCATCTCGATTCCAGGGATATGGCTGATCGGCCTTGTTTTTCCGCTTCTTCGACGAGGCGCCGGGTTCGGGGCGACGGAGGCGCTCGCCATCGCCCTGCCGGTGTCGCTCGTGGCGACCTGTGTGCTTTACTGGCGCATCGCGCGCATCCGAAAGCTGTTCCGATGGGGCGTCGCGACCAGGGGGGTCATCACCCACATCCAGCTGAAGCGTGACCGCGCGCGCGTGGAGTTCCTCTACGAGTTCAACGGGGCCTGCCTCTGGTGCTGGATGCCGCTGCACCAGACCCGCGAGGTCCTCGCCCTGCGGGAGTCGCAGGAGGTCGAACTCCTGGTGGACGAACGCCGACCAAGCCACGCCATCATCCGTCATCTCTTCGTGTGAGGATATCGGGTCCCCGCGAATCGCAGCGGCCATCCGCCTACCGTCGCGAACGACAAGCCCATCCGAGCAGTGAGCCAATCGTCCAGCTGGCCCATTGACTCCATGCGAGGATCGACAGAGAATCTGGCTCGCACCTCCCAATGAGCAACGAAGGCCCCGGCTCGTTCACATCCTACAGGTTCAAATTCCCGGAGACCTTCGAGTTGATGTTTCCGGCGTCCAAGACCAAGTGGATTTGGGTCGGTTTAGTCAGCATCATCCTCGGTTTCGGCGGAATCATCGGGATTCAATCGGGCGAGGCGATCGGCTGGGTTGTCGCCCCCTTCTTCGGCCTCGGCCTTCTCGTGTCCGCCGTCCAGATGCTTCCTGGAGCCGCCTACCTCAAGGTAGGTCCCGGCGGGCTCGAGTTCAGGACGCTCTTCCGCACCCGACGCATCGCCTGGGCGGAGATCAGCGGCTTCGGCCACTATCGGCAGGCATCCCAGGGCTTTGTCGGCATCAACTTCCATGGGTCAGCAAAGGGGTTCTCCCAAAATGCCAGTTCCGCCTTGGTGGGTTTTCATGACGCCCTGCCCGAAACCTATGGGCACAAGGCGGAGGAGTTAGCTGTTCTGCTGACCGCCTGCCGCGCCCATTTTCTACGCAAAGCCGACGGTTCGTCTCCGAACGAGACCTGATAAATCCCTACGGCAAGCCAGTCAAAGTGGCGGAGAGGATGGGATTGGCTCCGCTTCGCTCCGGGGCCTCGCCCGATGCCTGCGGCATAGCTCCTTAACCCCATGGGTCATCTTCTGGACCGTATTCTCGATTCTCCTGCTTCTTCTCACATCAGGCAAACAGAAGCCCCGCTTTCGCGGGGCCTCTTGCTTTGGGACTTTGCGTGCTGATTACTTGCTGCGACGGCGACGAATCGCCGCACAGACCAGAGCCAGTCCGCCAAGGCCAAGACCGTAGGTCGAAGGCTCGGGGACGGCTGCAACGGCCATGTTAGCTCCGATGAAGCCGTAGGGAACTCCCTCGTTAACGGTGGGGAAAGTCAACGTGCTGCCGCTCGCACTCTCGGAGAGGCTGGCGTTGCCAAGGATGAAGCCGTTGGTCACCACCGGGTTGGTTGCCTCATAAACGAAGGGATCAAAGGTGCCGGGGTCGCCGTTGAGGGTGGCGACCATCAGATAGGAGCCAGGGGCCAGCACGATTTCAGGCACCGACACCCAGCGAAATCCATTAAGCAGGAGATGGGTCGTCCCAGCCTGCACGGTGGCGCTCACCAGCAGCGACTGGGTGGCGGCATCGAAGATGCCCACCACGTGCGAGCTGAGCAGCCCGTCGCCGTTGTCATCATAGAAGCCAAGCGCTGTGACGGCGAAGGACGAGGTGGTGGTGAAGTCGTAGCCCACGGTGCCGATGAAGCCGGGATTTCCACCCGACTGTCCAACGGTGAAGGATTGGAGCGCGGGGGTGAGGTTTGGGGCGGCCTGGGCCAGCGGGGCGGTGATCAGGGCGCCGAGCAGCGGCAATGCAGGCATCATCTGCCGGACAGACGGACAAAATTGGGAGAGGGCGCTCATGACTGGGGAATCGATGGGGGTGTCTTGGACTGAAACGACAACAGTCAAACAGACAGGATTGAACAGAGGGGCAAGGCAATAAGACACATCGTGCGTAGTCAGCTCAAGGCTGCTGCGGATGCCCCAACCGCCTTTTCGCGCAGATCGCATGTCATGCGAGTCCTTAGGCGCAAGGTCTCGGCAGGACGGGCCAAGCCAAGGCATCAGGCCATTGCTCGCTCTGGGTGTTACAAAACTGGCCAAACATCCCGGGTTTTAGCATCACGCGCACCTGGCAACGACCCGCCCCCTCGCCCCCACCACTTTGAGTCCTTAGCCCCGCGGAAGCGGGGCCTTTTTTGCTTGGGCCACGGGGAGGAAGACTATTTGGGCTTTAGGGGTTTATCCAAGGAAGCCATGCGCCTACTGCCAGCCCTGCTCGGCTGATCGTGTCGCTCGTCGCGGCCGGCCTGCAGGCGCAGGCGACGGCCGGTTCCGCGGGGCTGGGCGCGCCCGTCTGGATCGCGGCCAAGGCGGGGACGGCGGGAACGAAGTGAGGGGCGAGCGGATGGAGGAAAAAGAACCTGCGAGAGCGGGGCATTTGCCTGGGCAAGGGCACGACGATGTCGTGCCCGATCAGCACAGCGTGCTGCCTCTACCTCGGCTCAGGGAGCCCTCAGCGTCGCCGACGTAGTCGCCGAGCCAGGTCGGGCGCGGCCACGAGGCTGCGTGCCCTGCCCTGCGCAGGCGCCTCGACGAGCCAGCCCTTGCGGCGGAGCGCCGAGAGATCGCGCCAGGCGGTCATGGCCGTGACCTCATGGGCGCGGCGGTGACCGGCGAGGGTATGCGCGCGCCCGGGATCCGCCAGGGAGGCGAGGAGCACGGCCTGCTGGCGCGCGTTGAGTCCGGGGAGCGACGGCAGTTGCCCGACGGGCCGCGTCGGGCGCCAGCCCTCGCCGACCGCGGGGCGTCCGCCGGGATCCTCGGCCGCCGCCTCGAGCAGGTCGAGCTGGTTGAGCACAAAGTAGGTGACGTCGCCGCCGTCGGTCTGGACGAACCGGAAGGCGTCGTAATAGGACCTGCGATTTCCGAGGATCGCACCGGAGAGCGAGAGATGCTCGACCGAGCCAAGGCCGGCGCGGACCATCGAGGCATAGAAGAGGGCCCGCGCGGTCCGTCCGTTGCCGTCGACGAACGGGTGGTCGTAGGCCAGCCAGAAGTGGACGAGGATGGCGCGCAGGACGGGGTCCATGGCGGCGGAGCCGGCATCGTCACCGTTGGCGAAGGCGCAGAGACGCGCGAGGCGCGCGGGAAGCTCGGCGGCGGGCGGAGGCGTGAACACGACCTCGTCCCCACGGCGGAGCACGACCTTGTCGTCGGCGGTCCGGAAGCGGCCGACCTGCGCGCCGTCGCGCAGGGTGCCGTCGGTTATCCGGCGCTGGATGTCGAGCAGGCGCGACGGCGTCAGGGGCTCGCGGGCGGTCGCACAGGCGAATCGGACAGCGTCGTAGTTGTTGGCGACCATCCGCTCGGCCAGGTCGCGGGGAGGTCGCGCGGAGGCCAGGAGCTGATGGGCCGCCTCGCGCGAGGTGCGGGCACCCTCGATGATGCTCGAGGACGCCGACTCATCGATCCAGCGCGCCGCACGCTGCGCCGCGCCC
>JBKDBK010000079.1:0-20000 GCA_046315175.1 Opitutia bacterium
GGAGTCCCCCTTCGCCCCGGCGTGCCAGACGCCGGTGAACAGCGCATAATTGGGATTGGTGGGGGCCGGACCCCAGGTGGTGTTGGCGGTGTCGATGATACCCCCGGTGGCGGTGACGCGCTGGTCGGGTCCGGCCAGCAACTGCAGCTGCGCGAGGGCCATGCGGGCGGACATCACCGCGTTGTGGCGCGCAAGCGCGTGGCGGAGCGACTGGTCGGCGAGGCGCGACTCGATGGCGAGGAAGCCGGCGAGGGAAAGGATGACCAGCACCAGCAGCGACATGATGGTCAGGCTCAGCACCAGCGCGAAGCCGGCGCGGCGGGATGTCGGCTTGGGGACGCTCATCGGCGTGGCTCGGGAAGGACCTGGATTTGGACGCGCGCGCCGGCCTGGGCCGCCGCGTCGAGCGCGCGCACGGTGTCCCCGGTGCGGGCGCGGCGGTCGGCGGCGACGACCACCTCAGGGTCGGGCTTGCCCGCGAGCGCCGAGCGGAGGGAGCCGTCGAGGACGGCCGAGGCCACCGGCTGCCCGTCGATGAACATCGCGCCCTCGGCGTCGACCGCCAGCACGACGGCCGAGGCGAGGCTCGAGACAGCGCCCGAGGCGGCTCCCGGCGGCGTGACCTGGAGGGAACGGGGATCGCCAGCCTTGAGGGTCACGAGCAGGAAGAAGACAAGGACCACCAGCACATCGACCAACGGGATGATGTTGACCGCGACGGGGGATCGGCGGCGGGCGGGGATCATGGGCGAGGGAGGGCTTCCAGCGCCTCGACCAGCAGGCGGGAACGGCTAGCGACAACGTCGAGCCGGCGGGCAAGCCACTGCGAGGCGAACTGGGCGGGGATCGCGATGGCCAAGCCGATGGCGGTGGTGCTGAGGGCGAGGCCGAAGGCGCCTGCGAGGCGCGCGGTCTCGGGCTGGCCGAGGGTCGGGAAAAGGGATGCCAGACCGATGACCGTGCCGAGCAAGCCCAGCAGGGGCGCGATGGAGACGGAGGACTCGAGCAGGAAAAGGCCTCTCTGGAGCCCGACCAGCTCGGCCTCGGCCTGGGCGCGAAGGCGCTCGCCCGAGAGCCCCGACCGCCAAAGGGCGACCAGCCGAGCCTGCAGCGATCCGGCGGGGGAATCGGGAACCCGTCCCTCGCGGACGGCGGTGAGGAAACCGGGGCTGATGGTCCGTCCGGGCAGCAGGGCAAGCGACCTCTCGATGGCCACGAAGGCGGCGACTGCCGAACAGGCCCCGAGGGGCCAGATGAAGACGCCGGCGGCGTCGATTAGCGAGACGGACTCCACGGCTGACACTATTTTTACGGGGTTACCCCGAACCTGCAAGCCTCGGCTCCCGTCGCCGCCTGGGCAAAACCTCGGCCGGGAAAGCGGGTTCTCCGAGTTTGCAAGGCGGGCTCGTCGCGATTCAGTGGTAAGTCGATGTCCCAAGGCCGCCGAGGCTTCTCGCTCGTCCTGAGCCTGAGCATCATGTCGCTGCTCGTCTTGGTCATTCTTTCCTTGGCCGGGTTCCTCAGCATCGAGTCGAGAGTCGCGGCGGTTCGCCTCGAGCTGGCAAAGGCGCGGCTGAACGCGCTGGCCTCGGGGCGGCTCGCGCTGGGCCATCTCCAGCTGCTGGCCGGGCCCGACCAGCGGGTGACCGCCAAGGCGGACCTCTTCGAGGGGGCGGCCTCGGGGGCCCTGAACCCGACCGGAACCGGCCCCACGGGCAACACCTACGCGCCCATGACCGGCGCCTCTGGCATCAACGGCTCGGTTGTCCACCCCCGCAAGCGCAACTGGACCGGAGTCTGGGCAACGGGCGGGGCCGACAGCTCCAAGCCCCGCGACTGGGACCCCCGGAGCCCGGATCGGCGCGTCATGCTCGGCTGGCTGGTCTCGCCGCTGGGCACCAGCCCGACCGAGCCCGACCTCCCCGACCTGACCCTCCAGCCGTTTGCGCACCCCAGCCGAAACTTCGCCAACAACGCCGACTCCCAGAACCGCGGGACAGGCTTCATCAACGGCGCCAGCATCGTCGGCCTGACCCAAGGCTTCCCGGCCTCCGCCACCTTGGTCAACCTGGTTGGCCTGGGCACGCTGGATTATCCCGGCCGACTGCCTTACAACAGCGCAGGGGGCGCCACCACGAACGTCGACCCCGACATCGTCGCCCTGCCCTCCGTCCCCCTCCCGGGCCCCCTGCCCACCGAAGCCGCCGGCGCCTCGCGGCTCATCGGGCGTTTCGCCTGGTGGGTCAGCGACGAGGGGGTCAAGGCCAAGACCACCTTGGCCAACCCCCTCGCGCGCACGCGGGATGGCAGGGAGTATGCGGGCCTGACCGACTGGGACCGCGCGTTCCGGGCCCAGTCCTATTCGCACGGGATCGAGCTGGTGGGGGGGCCGGCAACGCCCCCGGCCTCCGCCCGCGTCCTCGCCGAGTACGAGGCGTGGCGCGCGGCGGACATCGCCGACGCCGCCAACTGGACCGAGGCCTTGCTGCCCAAGGTGACCACCAACCCGGGCCTGCGCGGCTGGGCCGTCCTCCGCGGGGGCTCGTCCGCGGCGACCGACACCGCCGCCGCCCGGCTTGCGGGGCAGTTCTACCACGAGCTGACCCCCGTCTCGCTGGGCGTGCTCGCGGACACCCTCAACGGCGGGCTGCGACGCGACCTCTCGGTGGCCTTTGAGCTGCCGTTCGAGGAGTATCGCCTGCTCGCGGAGTTCCATGACAGCCCCGGGCAGTCGGGCGACATCAACGGCGAGGGCGGCGGCTGGACCTCCGGCTTCAACCTGGCGGCGACGATGGGCATCAATGCCACGAACACCCCGGGCTTCAGGGAATGGGGGCTGCCCGGACGCAGGCTGGGCTTTGTCTTCGAGGTGCCCGTGCCCGCCGCCGCGGTGGGAAGCCGAGTCGCCAGCACCGGCGCGCCGGGGCCGAACGGCGTGCCCTCGGTGGTGCGCGGCCCGACCTGGGACCTGTTCCGCAACTACTACCGCCTCTACAAGCGCGAGCTCGAGGCCAGGCCGCCGCGAGCCATGGCCGCGCCCGCATCCGACGCCTGGATCGCCCGCGGCTCGGAGCCGTTCTCGTACGCCATCGGCGGCGGCAGCCTGCACCGCGCAACCCCCGACGGGCAGCCGGCCTTTATCTCGTATCGCGCCAACGCGGCGCTGATGACCCGCAAGAACGCCGTGGGCGATTACAGCTCGGGCAACCCGATCCAGCTGACCAACCTGTCCAGCCACGCCCACATGGCCGGCAACGTCGGCCCCATCCCGGTCCACACCGCGATGAAGCTCGCCCCCAACGTGGTCCGCTTCGCCCTGTCCTTCAGCCCCGTCTGGGAAACCTCGCCGGCGACCAAGCTGGGCATCGCCATCGACCCGCGCGTCACCCTCCACAACCCCTACAACGTGCCCATCGAGTTCACCGGCATGGGCCTCACCCTGAGCAAGTTCTACAAGCTCAGCTTCAGCTTCCAGCGCTCCGACAACGGCGCCAACCTGGGCAGCATGATCCTCCAGCCGACCTTCACCTGGGGGCGGGCCCTGACCTTCCGCATCTTCGACAACAACGGCATCCTCGCCAACCCCATCGCGGGCAACCTCCGGCTCGAGCCGGGGGAGATCAGGACCTACTGCGCCTCGCCGACGACCAATCAGCAGATCGGCGAGGTGAACTACGCCAACGCCACCGGCATGCGCGAGGTGCGCAACATCCCCGGCGTCTTCAACTACGGCAACGCCGGCCAATCCCTGGTGTACCGGATGGCCAGCCCGCCCGACCCCTCGACCTGGGACAGCCCCTCCGTGCGGATCCGCGCGGGCTTCGGCTACAACGCGGCGAGCGGCGCCGAGGACGGCTTGCTCTACGAGACGGGCCAGGTGGACTTCCACCTGCTCCACCGCGCGTTCGACAACGGCACCGCCATCAACCCGGCCACGCGCTCCTGGATCGGCTTCGCCGAGTGGACCTCCGACACCAACCTCCCCGAGATCGACACGGCCGACGAGGCGCTCGTCCACCGAGTCCAGTTCTACCCCCGGGCCCTGCCCGTCGCCCAGCGCGTCGTCGCCAGCCCCGACATCTCGCCGAACGCGCCGCTGCAGGTTCCCTTCGCCATGATGGACCTCCGGGCCAGGGCCTGGATCGACTCCTCGACGGCCAACCAGCGGACCGACACCGCCTCCCCGCTGTTCGTCAACCACCGCGCGCCCCTGCTCGACTACCGCAACCATGACGGCGACGCCAACGCCCCCTCGGGCTGGCTCCTTGAGTTCGGCGCCGCCAACGCCCTGCTGACCAACTACGAGATCTCGGGCGAGCGGAACAACAGCTTCTGGGGGCGCGCGTGGAACGCCGCGGGCGGCGGCCAGCCGAGCGTGATCCTCTACCAGGTGCCGACGCGCCCCCTGGTCTCGCTCGCCGGCCTGGGCAGCGCCGACCACACCCACATCGACAGCCAGCCGGGCCTGACCGTCGGCAACAGCTACGCCCTCCCGGGCCTCGACAACACCGACCGCATCCTGACCTGGCCCCTGGGCAACGGGACGGTCAGCATCAACGAGCCCGCGGCGCGCCAGATTCGGCACGACGCGACCTGGGCGGCCAACCACGCGCTCTGGGACCGGTATTTCTTCTCCGGCGCCCACGCCAACGAGCCCTCCTCCTATGGCGCCTCGCCCAAGCCCAACGCCACCGTGCCGGACACCCTCGAGACCGTCTTTGCCGACCTCCAGGCCGGCCGGCGGCCGCTCGCCAACCGCAGCCTCATCTGGCTCAACCGCGGCCAGGCCGCCTACCCGGAGTTCCGCGACCCCGCGAAGGTCGCCAGGTTCGTCCTGCTCGAGGGCGCGTTCAACGTGAACTCCATCTCCAAGGAATCCTGGAGGGCCGTCCTGTCGGGGCTGCGCCACCAGCAGCTGCCCGGCTCGAGCAAGGCCGCGGCCGACCTTAACCCGCTCTCCCGGTTCGACAGCGTGCGCGCGCCGCACGACGGCGCCAACCCCTCCACCCGGTTCCGCGCCCTGACCGACGCCGAGGTCGACCGGCTGGCCGAGGCGATTGTCCGGCAGGTCCGCCGCCGCGGACCGTTCATGTCGCTCGCCGACTTCGTCAACCGCCGGCTGGTCGCCCTGGGCGACGACACCGGCCTCAAGGGCGCGCTGCAGGCGGCGATCGACGAGGCGGCCATCAACGACGTCGCCCCGCTCAACGCCACGTTCGCCGCGGACGGCACGCGCCACCCCTCGGGCAGGGCCCTGTCGACCCTGGCGACGGCCACGACCGCCCAGGCGGCGCTCGGCGCGACCTCCCACCTGCTCCAGTCCGACGTGCTCAACGCCATCGGCCACACCCTCGCCGCGCGCTCGGACACCTTTGTCATCCGCGCCTACGGCGAGGCCGTCGGGCCGGACGGCAGACCGACCAGCGGCGCCTGGATTGAGCTCACCGTGCAGCGCTTCCCCGACCCCGTGGCGGGCGGCACGCTCGAGCCGAACGAGCGCGCCAGCGACTACCGATCCCTCCACGACCTGGCGAGCAACCAGGCCGTGGATGAGCGCTTCCGGGCGCGGGCCTGGGGCAGCCTGACGCCGCAGGAGCGCGCCAACCGAAATTTCGGGCGCAAGTTCCGGGTTGTCGGTGCGCGCTGGCTCGCACCCAATGAGATCTGACCCGATGCGCCCCCTTCTCGCGGCCCTGCTGCTCGCCCCCCTCGGCCTCGTCGCCCAGCAGGAGCGGACCTGCCTGCTTCGCGTCGCCTGGTGGGATCCGCCCGCCTCCACGCCGGGCCCGACCCTCGCCGTCGGCGACGGGAACGAGCCCCGGACCTTCTCGCCCCAGGTCATGAACTTCGCCACGGAGGTCCGCCATGTCGGCGGCGATGTCGCCAGCCTTCGGGTCAAGGAGGTGACCAAGGACGAGAAGGGCAAGGAGGTCGTCCGCTGGAATCCCTTCGGCAACGTCGCCCTGCCCCGCGGCGAGGACACCTTCGGCGTGGTGCTGACCAGCGACCCCGCCGGCAAGCGTGGCGGCGGACGCGCCTTCCCCCTGAGCAACACCGCCTTCCCCCTCGGCAGCATCCGTCTCGTCAACCTGAGCAACCGCGAGATGACGCTCGGCATCTCCGGCCGGGGCGCGCGGGTGCCCGCCGGCGGCACCGTCACCCACCCCCGCGTCTTCGCGAAGCCGGAGATCGCCGAGGTGACCGTCCTGGCGGCGGTCGGCGGCGAGCCGCAGCCCGTCTTCTCGACCAAGAGCCAGTTCTCCGACCTCTATCGACTGGTGGTCTTCGTCATCGAGGTCCCGGGCTCCGAACCCGCCCGGTTCGAGGTCAGGACCATCGTCGACTACCCCCAGCCGGAGCCGAGGCCCGCGGGTCGCTGAGGGCTCAGAGCCCCGCCGCGGCCTCGGCGTCCGCCAGCCAGCTCACCGAGGACGACATCCGCCGGAGCACCTGGCCGGGATGCCGGGCGAGGTCCTCGGCCGTGTCGCGGCAGACCGCGCGCAGCGCCGGCGCCTTGGCGGCGCCGTTGACGAGCACCACGATCTGGCGGCAGAGCGACAGGCCGGCGGGCGTGAGGGTCAGCCGCCAGCCGCGCCCCGGCCACTCGGTGGCCGCGAAACGGGAGCCGCCGTCGGAGGCGAGCAGGGGACAGCCCGGCCAAAGCGAGGCGACATGGCTGTCATCGCCCAGGCCGAGGACGCAGAGGTCGTAGGCATGGTCGCGGCCGGCGACGCGCCAAAAGCGCTCGTAGGCCGAGGCGGCCTCCCGGGGCGGAAGCTCGGTCGGCCAGGGAAAGCGCCGGTCGGCGGGCACCCCGAGCGGATCGAGCAGCAGCCTGGCCGCGTTGCCGAAGTTGGAGTCGTCGGATCCGAGGGGGACGCAGCGCTCGTCGCTGACATGCCACTCGATCCTCGCCAGCGTCTCGGGGGAAAGGGCCTTGGATGCCACCGCCCAGGCGAAGAAGGCCTTCGGGGTCGAGCCGCCGCTCAGGGCGACGGTCGGCCGGGGTCCCGGCAAGGCGCCGATCCGCCCGGCGAGCTCCGCGAAGGCGACCTCCCTCTCGAGCACATGGACAATTCCAGCGAAGGTGGACAAGGCGCTCATGCAACGTTTTTTGGCCGCGCCACGCGGCGGCGGCAAGGACAACCCAGTCCTTGTCGAAAGCAGGAGCTGGAACTTGCCCTTTTCAAGGCCGCGTCGGCAGGGGATTTTACCAGCAAGTCGGTCTCGCCCCCGCTTGAGGGTCAACCGCGATTAGGGACAATCAGGGAAATGGACCGACGCCCGGGATTCTCCCTTGTTCTCGCGCTCACGGTCATGTCGCTGTTGGTGCTGGTGATCCTCTCCCTCGCGGGATTCCTGACCGTGGAATCCCGCCTGGCCTCGCAGGGGGTGGCGCTCCGGTCCGCGCGCCTCAACGCCCTGGCCGCTGGACGCCTCGCCCTCGCCCAATTGCAGCAATTGGCCGGCAATGACCAGCGCGTGACGGCGCGGGCCGACCTGCTCGACCCGGCGGCGACCGGCGCGAGCCGCAACAGCGGGCTGCGACTCGCAAGACTCAATCCGGAGCGCCGGCTTTGGACGGGTGTGTGGATGACCGGGACCGGAGGCTCGACCCGCCTGCGCGCCTGGGAACCCGCGAGGCCCGACGAGCGGGTTTTCCTGGGTTGGCTGGTCTCGCCGTCACCCTCGGGCGAGGTGCTTCAGCTTGCCCCGGCGGGCGACCTCACCCCCGCGCTCTCACTGGGCGCAGCCCTTGCCCCGGAGAATTCCACGGACAGCAACGACATCATCCTGCTGGGCCCCGCCGATCTAGGACCCGATGCGCCAAGCGACGCCAGGGTCGCCAGGCCCGCGTTTCGCCTCCCCGAGGGAGAGGGCCGCATCGCGTGGTGGACGGCTGACGAGGGCCTGAAGGCGCGCGTCAACCTGGCCGACCCCCTCCTCGAGACGGCTGAGCCGGCCCCCGTGGCGCCCATCGGTCTCGACGGCTGGTGGCGCGGTTTCAGGCTGACGGCCTTCGGCCAATCAGGCGCGGAACCGGCGACATCGTCCGCTGCGACGGCGGGGTTGCGCGAGGCGCGCGCGGCCGACCTGACCGCCGCCGCGGCCGCCGGGCTGACGCCGGAGTCCGCGCGCTTCGTCCAAGCCAGCCGAAGAGCCGATCTCCAGGCGTGGGCGTCGCAGGCGGCGGCCGCGGACGCGGCAGGCCGCGCAAGGCTCGCGAGCGCCCTCGGCGCGGCATGGCATGAGGTAACCGGTGTCTCCCGGGGCCTCATGACCAACACGCTCGACGGAGGCCTGCGCGTCGACCTTTCGGTCGCCTTCGAGCTGCCGTACCTGTCCTCGGGCGGTTTGATCGGGTGGAAAGACCTCGCCTGCTTCCCCGTCTCCGACGACCGCAATAACCTGAACCTCGCGGCGGCGGCGGGAATCACCGAGGCATCCGAGCCCGGGTCGGCGGAATGGAACCACGGGGAACCCCTCCGGTTCGTCTTTGAGGTGCCCATCCCGGAGGAGGAGTCGGGCGGGCGTTCCCGCGCCCCTCACACCGTGGCCGGCCCGACCTGGGACGTCCTCCGAGCCCACTACCGGCTGTACAAGCGCGAGGCCGAGGCGCGCGTCCAGCCGGGAGTCCCCTGGACAGCCTCCTCCGACGCCTGGTTGGCCCGAGGCTCGGCCCCCTACACCTTCCTCGCCGGCTCGCCCAACCAGGGAGCCGCGCGCCCTCATCCCGGGGGGACGCCCGCCCTCCCCGCCTCGCCGCCGGCGCTGTTCGGCCCCAAGGCCAACTTGGCGGCGCTGCAGCCGCTCGCGGCCGCCGCCGAGGGTCAGCCCCGCCATGCGCGGACCCTGACTCTCGAGGATGGCTCGTCGGCTGTCCGGATCCGCGAGCTGCGCGCCCGGCTGGCCCCCCAGGTGACACGCGTGGGCATGATCCACTCGCTCATCTACTGCCGGGACACCCTCGCCATCGGGCTCGACGCTTTCCTGGCGGTGCACAATCCCTACGATGTGCCCCTGGAGTTCGCCGGCATCGGAGTGACCTGGGCGCAGTTCAACAACGCGCGGTTCAACATCTACCGGGCGGACAACCGGGAAACGCCGGTTGCGACCTGCTCGCTTGGCAACGACCTGCGCCAGCGAAGCTACACGCTCCGCGGCTTCCACACCTTCCCCCCGGGCGGCGCTCCCGCGGGACGCTGGGGCCAGGCCCCGCAGGCCTATCTCAGGATCGAGCCCGGAGAGACGCGGATCCTGACCCCGAACCTCGCCGGCAACCGCTGGCAGGTTTACCGGGCGCAAGCCTACCAGAATATCTCGATGGGGGCGTTCGCCTACGACCTGCAGAGCAACTTCCGCATCAACGCGCACCGGCTGCCCGACCTGGCCGAGCTTCGCGAGAACGAGGCCATGCTCAGCGCGCTTGTCGCCCCGGCCCCGGGGTCGACCTGGCCGAGCGAGCCGCTTGTCGCCGAGATTCTCCTGGGCGACGCCGGTCAGGTGAACGCATTCGACACCCACCTGTACCGGGCCAACCGCCACGCCCTGTCGTCGTCGGCGCCCGGCTGGTGGGCCTGGCTTGGCGACGCCTCGCTGCCGGCGGGCAGCGACCATGCTGACGAACACCTGCTGCAGCGCGTCGGCTTCCGCGCCACCGCGGCCCTGGCGCCCGCAGGCTCGGGCGGTTCGGTTCGCAGCCAGCCCTTCGCCCGCTCCCCCGCCCGAGACGGCACGCGCAACCTGCCGGACAAACGATTTTTCGCCGTGACGGAGCTGCGCCTTCGCTCGCTCGCCGAGCGCAACGGCTTCCCCTCGCCCATTCTCGCCTCCAATCCCCGCGCCCAGCTCGCCGATCCCCGCAATTGGGACGGCGCCGGCGCCACCGCGCCCTCATGGCAGGCGAGCGTGACCCCGCTCTCCGGCGACCCCTTGGCGGTGCTGCAGTTCTGGCCCGGGAACACGCCGGAAAAAAACCAGGCTTCCTGGGGCGAGTCGCATTTTCCCGGCGAGGGAACCCGGACCGCCGTCCTGTTCCAAGTGCCCCGTCGGCCGTTGCTCTCCCTCGCCCAGCTGGCCCACGCCGACATCGGGGAGACCGACCTGGACCCATCCCACGCCATTGGCAACAGCTTCGCCCACCCGGGGCTGGGCAGCCTGGACACCATCTTGCGCTGGCCCGCGGGCGGCTCCCCGGGGATGCCGCTCGAGCGAGTCGACCTCTCCTACGCAGCCAACCTCGCCCTGTGGGACCGGACATTCTTCTCGGGCCTTAGCGCAGGCCAGGCGAGGGCGACCGATGGCTCGGCCCAGCCGCACATCACGCTGGCAGCGGCGGCCTCCGCCGCGCTGGCGGGCGAGCGGCGGGCCTTCGCCAACTCCCGCCTTCGCCCCTGGCCAAGCAGGGTCGATGCCGCCGACCGCGCGGCCGGCCTACTCAACCCGGCGACCACCGCGCGCCAGCTCATCCAGGAGGGCACCTTCAACGTGAACTCGACCTCCGCGGCCGCCTGGAAGGCGCAGCTGACCGGGGGGCTCGGCGCGCTGGCGGAAGGATTGGCCCAGAGATCCGGAAACCCCTTCTCGCGACTCCACCCGCCCGCCGGAGAGTCCGTCGAATCAGGCGGGGAGAATCGCTGGAGAACCTACCGCAGCCTTGCCGACGGCGACCCGGCGCTGGATCGGCTGGCGGAAGCCATTGTCGCGGAGGTGCGCGCCCGCGGCCCCTTCATGTGCCTTGCGGACTTCGTCAACCGCCGGCTGACCGACGACGCCAACGGGCGCAAGGGCGCGCTTCAGGCAGCCATCGACGCCGCCCAGCTCAACACCACCGCCGTCTCGCCAGGAATCGGCCCGGCTGCCCTCGGCCGACTCCCGCAGGCCGCGGCCCTCGCCCCCTCGGGCATTGCCGCCGAGGCGCCGGTCGCGCTTGGACGACCCGACATGATCCTGCAGTCGGATCTCCTCGCCGCCATCGGACCACACCTGTCGGC
This sequence comes from Opitutia bacterium, assembly GCA_046315175.1. GTDB lineage: Bacteria > Verrucomicrobiota > Verrucomicrobiia > Opitutales > UBA953 > UBA8828. Next base: position 10,995 of record JBKDBK010000079.1, read on the forward strand.
CCGGTCGGACACCTTCGTCATCCGCGCCTACGGCGAGTCGCGCGGAGGTTCGGCTTGGTGCGAGATCACCGTGCAGCGGACTCCCGACTGGGTCTCCCCGCAGGCCCAAGACTCCCTCGTCGCGCTCGACGGCTACCGGTCATCCCTGTCCCGGTCCCCGGGGGGCCTGGCCGAGATGCGGCGGCGCAATCCCGCGCTCTCGCCGGTGAACCGGACGCTCGGCCGTCGCTTCGTCGTGGCCGACTTCCGATGGATCCACTCGCCATGAGGCCCTTCTTCCTCCCCCTGCTCCTCTCCGCCGCATGCCCCGGCGCGGACGTGATTCCCATGTGGTGGACCGATCCGCCCTCGCCCGCTCCCGAGTTGGCGACGGCCGAGGCAGGAGGCAGGCCCCGCCCCATCCGCCTGCTGGCACTTTGCCCGCTCGAGAGCGCGAAGGGCGTGCCGGGCGAGCCTTGGAGACTGCTGCGCAAAGAGGCGCCGTCCGGACCGGATCAACCACCCGGCTGGACCCCTTACGTCGAGGTGAGGCTCGCCGCGGACGCGAAGAGGGTCGCGGTCCTGGTGGTGCCCTCAAGCCCTCCCAGGGCCATGGCCATCGAACTTTCCGACCAAGGCCACCCTTGGGGCAGCGTCAGGCTGGTCAACCTAACGGGCGACCCGGTGCAGGGCTGGGTGGGCAGGCGGAGGCTGAACCTGGCCCCGGGCGGCCAGGCTTCCTCCGAGGCCGCGTCCGGGCGCCGCACCGAGGAACTGGTGCTCCTCGCGCCCACCCAGGGCGGCCAACCGAGGATTCTGCTCAGCTCGCGCGTCATCCTCGACCCAGATCGGCGCAGCCTGGTCTTCGTGGCGCGCCTACCCGACGGCAGGGTCGAGACGCGCGCGCTGGAGGAGTCCAAGGCAGAGACTGCTGAAAGCCCTCCGGAACGATAAGCAAAGGGAAGGGCCCCTTGCGGGGCCCTCGGTCCGGTCGGCCTGGGCTAGCGGATCACTGGCAGGACTCGCAGGTCTCGCCGCGGAGCTGGGCCTCGAGCGAGCAGGCGGCCTTCTCGGCCTCGGTGACGACCTTCTTGGGGGCCTCGGCGGCGGGCTGGGCGGCGCCCTTGGAGGTCGCCTTCTCGATGTTGGAGGCGCCGAGGGTGCGCAGGTAGTAGGTGGTCTTCAGGCCGGTGCGCCAGGCGAGGCGGTACATGTGGGAGAGGTCCTTCATGTCCGAGGAGGCGAGCCAGAGGTTGACCGACTGGGCCTGGTCGATCCACTTCTGGCGGCGGGCGGCGGCCTCGATGACCCAGCGGGGCTCGATGTCGAAGGCCGTGCGGTAGCGCTCCTTCACGTCGGCCGGGATGCGCTCGATGTCCTTGAGCTCGCCGTCGTGGTACTTGAGGTCCTCGGCCATCTGGTCGTCCCACAGGCCGAGCTTGCGGAGGTCGCGCACGAGGGCGGTGTTGAGCTCGATGAAGTCGCCCGAGAGGTTGCTCTTGGCGAACAGGTTCTTGTAGGCGGGCTCGATGCAGGGCGAGCTGCCCATGATGTTGGAGATGGTCGCGGTCGGCGCGATGGCGAGGACGTTGGAGTTGCGCATCCCCTGGCGGGCGATCTTCTCGCGGACGGGCTTCCAGTCCATCCGGCCGCCGCGCGGGACCTCGACGGCCACGCCGCGCTCGCGCTCGAGCAGGTCGACGGTGTCCTGGGGCAGGAGGCCGCGGTCCCACTTCGAGCCCTTGTAGGTGCTGTAGGTGCCGCGCTCGCCCGCGAGGTCGGAGGAGGCCTCGTAGGCGTAGAAGGCGACGGCCTCCATCACCTCGTCGTTGAACTCGACCGCCTCCTGGGAGGCGAAGGAATGGCCGCGGCGATAGAGGCAGTCCTGCAGGCCCATCACGCCCATGCCGACGGGGCGGTGGCGGAGGTTGGAGGTGCGGGCGGCCTCGGTCGGGTAGAAGTTGATGTCGATGACGTTGTCGAGGGCGCGCACGGCGACCTGGACGGTCTCGCGCAGGCGGCCGTGGTCGACCGCGCCGGCGGCGTCGAGGTGCTGGTCGAGCACGACCGAGCCGAGGTTGCAGACCGCGGTCTCGTCGGCCGAGGTGTTGAGCGTGATCTCCGTGCAGAGGTTGGACGAGTGGATGACGCCGACGTGGTCCTGCGGGGAGCGCACGTTGCAGGGATCCTTGAAGGTGATCCAGGGGTGGCCGGTCTCGAAGAGCATCGCCAGCATCTTCTTCCACAGCTCGATGGCGGGGATCTCCTTGCCGAAGATGACGCCCGCCTTGGCCTTGGCCTCGTACTCGGCGTAGCGGCGCTCGAACTCGGCGCCGTAGGTCTCGTGCAGGTCGGGCACCTGGTTGGCGTGGAAGAGGGTCCAGTTCTGGCGGCCCTCCATGCGCTTCATGAACAGGTCGGGAATCCAGTTGGCCGTGTTCATGTCGTGGGTTCGGCGGCGGTCGTCGCCGGTGTTGCGGCGCAGCTCGAGGAACTCCTCGACGTCGTTGTGCCAGGTCTCGAGGTAGGCGCAGCCGGAGCCGCGGCGCTTCCCGCCCTGGTTGACCGCGACCAGCTGGTCGTTGTGCATCTTGAGGAAGGGAATGATGCCCTGGGACTCGCCATTGGTGCCCTTGATGTAGGAGCCGGTGCCGCGCACCGCGGTCCAGGAGCCGCCGAGGCCGCCCGCCCACTTGGAGAGGTAGGCGTTGTCGGCGATGCCGCGCTGCATGATGGACTCGATGGAGTCGTCGACCTTGTAGAGGTAGCAGGAGGACAGCTGGCTGTGGAGGGTGCCGGCGTTGAAGAGGGTCGGGGTCGAGCTGCAGAAGCGGCGGGACTTGTAGAGGGCGTGGAGGCGGATGGCCCAGTCCTCGCGGCCCTTGGGCTCGTTGTGGAAGAGGCCCATCGCGACGCGCATCCAGAAGAACTGGGGCACCTCGAGGCGGCGGGCGGGCTTCACCGTCTTGTCGACGATGAGGTAGCGGTCGTAGAGGGTCTGGACGCCGAGGAAGTCGAACTCGAGGTCGGCCGAGGGGTCGAGGGCGGCGGCCAGCTTGGCCAGGTCGTACTTGCGCAGCTCGGGCGAGAGGCGGTGGATGGCGATGCCGCGCTCGACGTAGGCGGCGAAGGCCTTGCGGTGGAACTCGGGCAGGCGGGCGGGGCCGTCGCGGAGGATGTCCCAGCCGAGGACCTCCTCGTAGATGAAGGTGAGCATGAGCCGGCCGGAGAAGCGGGCGAAGTCGGCGTCCTTCTCGAGGAGGGTCTTGGCGTTGAGCTCGACCGTCTTGCGCAGGTCGGCCTCGCTCATCTCGTTGAAGAGGCCGGCGCGGAGGAGGGTCTCGACCTGGTCGGCGGTTTGGTTGAGCTCGAGGCCCGCGGCGGCGAAGGCGATGCGGGCGCGGAGCGAGGCGGGGTCCCAGAAGAAGGTCGTGCCGTCGTCGCGCTTGAGGACGAGCATCGACTCCTGGTTGTCGACCGGCGCGGGGCCGGCGGCGGCCTCGGCCTCGCGGCGGGTGGTCCGCTCGGCGCGGTAGGGGAGGTAGGCGGTGGCGACCTTGAAGTGGCCCTGCGCCATCAGCTCCTCCTGCACGAGGTCCTGGATCTCCTCGATGCCGACGATCTCGAGGTCCTTCTCGACCACCCGGCGGGTGACGGCGGCGGCGACGGCCTCGGCGGGGCCGGAATCGAGGTTGAGGGAGAGGAAGGCCTTGCGGACGGCGACCTCGATCTTGTCCTGCTTCCAGGGCACGACCTGGTGGTTGCGGCGCATCAGCCGCGTGCGCACCTTGCTCGGGAGGCCGGCCGCGGAATCGACGGCGGCGCGGGAGAAGAGGAGGCTCTTGGCGATGTCGTGGCGCTTGTGGCGGACCAGGGACGACTCCAGCGCGGCCATGACCTGGGCCTGGGTGACCTCGGCGCCGCCCTTCTGCAGCTGGAAGGCGACCTCGACGGCGACGGCGGCGACGAAGTCGCGGTTCTCGGGGGAGAAGATGTTGTCGGGCTCGCGACGGGCGACCAGGAGGTTGGTCAGGGCCTCGCCGAGGATCTCGGCGAGCGCGGCGGGGTCGGCGGCCGGGTGCGCGACCGGGCCGAGGTTGGCCGCGGGGACGGCCTCGCGCCAGTTGAAGCGGGGCTTCGAGTCGGCGGGGGCCGCGATGGTGTTCTTGAGGGCGATGTCCTCGTGGAAATAGGGGATTTCGTGACGCATGGAGGGGAAGGGGTGTTGGTTGGGAAAAGGGGGACGGGTGAAGGGAGGCCGCGGCGGGGCGCGGACGGGTGTTCGGGGTGGGGACTCGGGGGGGTGACTCGGGGAACGTGAACTCAGAGCTCGTCGTCGCTGGCGACCTCGAGCGAGGAGGACTTCTTGTACTCGGTGACGCGCCCCTCGAAGAAGTTCTGCTCCTTCTTGAGGTCCATCATCTCGGAGAGCCAAGGGAAGGGGTTGGCCGGGGCCGCGGCGAGCAGGGGCTCGAGACCGCAGTTGCGGAGGCGCCGGTCGGCGATGTAGTCGATGTACTGCTCGAACTCCTTGGCCGAGAGGCCGATGGCGTTGGCGGGCAGGCAGTCGCGGATGAACTCCTTCTCGAGGCTGACGGCCTCGGCCATCAGCTGGCGGAGCTCCTCCTTGAAGGCGGGCGTCCAGACGTCGGGGTTCTCCTCGACCAGCGCGAGCAGCAGCTGGCGGAAGAGGTCGATGTGGTTGGACTCGTCGCGCAGGGTGTAGCGGAACATCTGGCCGATGCCGGCGAACTTGTTCTGGCGGGCGAGGGAGAGGACCATGCCGAAGAGGCCGTAGAACTGGGTGCCCTCCATGCACTGGCCGAAGAGGAAGATGTTCTTGGCGAGGGCCTGCTTGTTCTCGGTCTTGGTCAGGTCGACGTCGCGCCGGAGGCCGCGGGAGTTGTTGACCACGAAGGCGGCCTTCTTGTCGATGGTCTTGATGTCGGCGAACATCGCCTCGCACTCGTGCGGGTTCACCTGGAGCGACGAGATCATGTAGACGAGCGAGTCGGCGTGGATGTTCTCCTCGTGGGCGTGGCGGCCCAGCACGAGCTTGAGCTCGGAGGCCGTGACCAGCTCGCGCACGACGTGGATGATGTTGTCGCCCACGATGCCCTCGGCGGCCGAGAAGTAGCCGATGGCCATCTTGATGATCCAGCGGTCGACGTCGGTGATGTTGCCGGAGGTGTCGACCCACTGCTCGCGGTCCTTGCCCATGGGGATGTCCTCCGGCTCCCAATGGTTCGCCTTCATCGTCTTGTACAGGTCGTAGGCCCACTGGTACTTCAGCGGCAGGATGTTGAAGAACATCGTGTCGCGGCCGTTGATGACCTGCTTGGCGGCGAGGGCGGCCTCAGCCTTGGTCTTGTCGAGGGTGAAGGTCTTGGGTCCGACTTTGATCGTGATGGTTTCCATGGGTGGAAGGTGGGGAAAGGGGTTGAAAGGTTGCGAGGGGGGTCGTCAGCGCACCGCCACCGTCATCGCAGACGGCTTGGAAGTGGTAGATGAGTACAGATAACACTACCTGTTGTGGCATCAAGTGGTTTTAGGCACTAAATGTAGTGGTGTGACGCAAGTGAATGCAGATGGGGCACTTGCGGACTTTAATTTATTCACAGGGGGGTGTTTTGACATTTTTTTGATGAATGCGGTGCTTGGCGGCCCACGAAGCCCATCCTGCCTCGATAGTTACTGGGCTCAACCGCCAGTTGTTGGACTTTTTCACCGCCTCGGAGGGGTTGCGCGGCGGCGCGGGCCGCGACAGCGTCCGAACCATGAGCGACCAACCCGAGACGAGCCCCCTGCGGCGCCTCCGAGCCGCCGAGAAGAACCTCTGGACCGTCGAGTGGCTGGGGCGGGGCGGCGCCGGCGGCGCCCTTGCCTCGGCCTGGCGCACGCTCGTGACCACGCTGCGCGGGACCGTCGCCAACCAGCTCCCGCAGCGGGCGGCGGCGCTCACCTACTACTCGCTGATGGCGGTGGGCCCGGTGCTGGCGCTCGCGCTCACCGTCTCCGGCTTCATCCTCGCGCGCCAGTCGGCGGGCGGCGAGAACCCCGCCAAGCAGGCCTTGGTGGCGGCGATCCAGTACGCGGCGCCGCAGGTCGCCGGCGGCGCGAGCGGGGCCCACCCCACGCTCGCTCAGGTCAACCGCGAGCTCGACGCGATGGTCGACCGCCTGCTGGCCAACGCCGCCAACGGCACGGCCGGAGCCATCGGCCTGGGCATCGTCATCCTGCTGGCCGTGCTGATGCTCGGCCGCGTGGAGGACGCGCTCAACGCCACGTGGAAGTCGGAGAAGGGCCGCCGCTGGTCCGAGCGCTTCGCGCGCTACTGCCTCTTCCTCGTCCTGTTCTTCCTCCTGGGCAGCGCCAGCCTGGCGGTCTTCTCCATCGGGGCCATTGTCGAGCGGGCCGGCTCGGCCACGGCCGGCCTGGCCGGCTGGGCGGCGCGACTACCCGGCGGCGAGCGACTGGTCGAGTTCCTGCGCGGCGCCGGGCCCGAGCTGGTCACGCTCGGCCTGCTCGCCGCGGGCCTGGCCTCCCTCTACCGCTTCCTGCCCAACGCGCGCGTGCGCTGGGGCTCCGCCTTGGTCGGCGGCCTGGCCGCGGGCACCCTCATCCTAGGCAACCAGATGCTGGCCGCGGCCTACATCGGCAGGGTGCTGGAGTTCCGGACGCTCTACGGCGAGCTCGGCATCGTGCCCGTGCTGATGTTCGGCGGCTACGTCTCCTGGCTCATCCTGCTCGTCGGCGGCCAGGTGGCCTGCTCCCACCAGCATCGGCGCGCCCTCACGGGCAAGGGCTGGGACGCGCTCAGCCACCGCGCCCGCCGATCGCTCGCCTTCGTCTGCCTGACCGAGACCCTCCGCCGCCACCGCGCGGGCGAGGTCGGGCCCACGCCCAGCGCCATCGCCGAGACCGCGCGCATGCCCCTCGGGGCGGTCGACGCCTGCCTCGCGCGGCTGCAGGCCCTCGGCCTGCTCGCCCCCGCGAGGCTGGCCGGGGTGTCCGAGCCCGTGCAAGTCCCGGCCCGACCGATCGAGCAGCTGACCGTGGGCGAGGTCTGGCGGATGATCGACAGCGAGGCGGACGGCGAGCTGGAGGACGGCTGCGGACCCGCCGCCTGCTGCCCGCGCCTGGAGTCCCTCACCTCCAGCCTCCTCAAGGCGCCGGAGGCCTGCCAGCGGCTCGGCGACCTGGCCTGAGGCTCAGGGGCGGAGCGCGACCTCGAGCACGAGGGGCAGGTGGTCCGATGCGACCGGCTCGGGCGCGACGCGACACGCGCGGACGTCGAAGCGGACGGCGGGATGGAGGAAGAAATGGTCGATGCGCTTGGCCGGCTTGTCCGCCGGATAGGTCGCGTCCGCGCCCGCGAAGGGCACGCGGCGCAGGCGCGCGTCGAGCGCGGCGATCACGGTCGAGCCAGGCTCGAAGTTGAAGTCGCCCCCCAGGATCGAGGGGCGCGGCTGGGCGACGAGGAACTCGGCGAGCTGGCGGGCGTGGGGCTCCACCTCCTTGTCGGAGCGGAAGTCCAGGTGGGTGCTGACGGCGAGGAACTCGGGGCCGCCGGGACCCGCCCGCAGCGGGACCGCGATCGCCACCCTCGGCTCGGAGCCCCCGACGAAACGGAGGATCGACACCCCGCCCTGCCCCGCCGGCAGGCGCGTTAGGACGGCGCAGCCATAGGAGCCGCCCTGGAAGGGCATGGCCTCGCCGAAATGGGACCTCATGCCGAGCGCCTTCGCGATGATCCCGGCGCAATCCACCTTGCCTGAGCGCCTGGCGTTGAGGTCGACCTCCTGGAGCAGGACCACGTCGGGCCGGAGCGCGCGCAGCACCTCCGCCTGCCGGAGCAGGTCGCGCTTGCCGTCCATGCCCACCCCGCCCGTGCGGATGTTGTAGCTCGCGACGCGAATCACGGCGGGCTCGGCCGCGGGAAGGGCGGCGACGGCGAGGAGGGCGAGGATCAGGAGGCGCATGGGGGAAGCTTGCGGAAGCGACGAAGGCCGCCGACCAGCAGGGCGGCGGCGGCGATCATGGCCGAGAGGACGGAGAGGGTGAGTAAGCCGCCCGCGATGTCACTTGGCAAACGGCGGGGAACCAGCCCGAGCGAGGCCCATTCGGAAAGCCGATCCGCGACGCCAACCGCGAACTCGCCGAGGCCAACCGCGGCAAGGGTGGCCCCCAGGTGCCAGGCCGCGCGGGCAACCCCGCCCATCGGCGCAAGCGCAAGGCCCGCGGTGAACCCGAGGGTGATGAGCAACGCGGCGAGCGCCGGAGACAACGGGAGCGACAGCAGGAGGGCGGCCACGGAAAGGAGCGAGGCGCTGAGCAAGGAGACGGCCAGGACACCGAGGGGGCGGGCGCCCGGCGACATGCCCAACCAGGGCGCGCCCGCCTCCGGGGCGGCCGCCGCCCGGGCGAGGAGGATGCCGGCGAAGGCCGGACCCGCCAGCGGCGGACCCCAGCCTCCGGCGGCGACCCAGAGCAGGAGGCAAAGCACGGTGGTCATCAGCAATCCGAGCGAGAATCGGGCCGCCGCTTGGCACCTGGCCAGGAATCGCGCAGCGACGGCCAGGAACGGCCAGGCCGCAGCGCCGAGCAGGACCCAGCGCGCCAGGACCTCGGTCAGCCAGTGGTCCCAGCGAATCCTCCGGACGGCAGTTACGCCGGCAGGCGGCTTGGAATCGGACATCTGGCGGGCGAGCTCCTCGACCGATATCGGCAAGGGCGGCTCCCAAAGGGGAGCGTGCGGGTGAACCAGCGCGGTGGGCACGGCGGTGGTTCCGGGCGGATGGCCGTAGGCGGTCTCCCACGGCACCTGCAGGACACCCCAGGCCGCCGAGATGGCCGTGATACCTAGCACCAGGCCGCGGAGAGGCGACATGACAGGAGACTGCGCCCCATCCGCCCGGGGGCAAGCCAAGGGACCCCGGCACTCGCAACAGGGCGCCTCGCACACGGACACCAGGTCCCGCGCGCCATCCCCTCCCGCGCCGCCGCGCTCCTCCTCGGGCAAGGCGG
>JBKDBK010000080.1:0-7034 GCA_046315175.1 Opitutia bacterium
TGGCTCTGGACCCAGACGGAGAGGCCAAGCGCCTGCAACTCGACACGATCCTGACCGCGTCACCGGAGCAGCAGGCCGCAGCCAAGGACGCGCTCTTGATCGACTCCATGCTGGCCGAGCGAGCCAGCCGCCGCGTGCCAATTTCCGGGAGCGTGTGGGACGCCAACAAGCCGCCCTCGGTGCTGGCCGCAGACCGAGACGCCGCACGCGATGCCCTCGCGGTCGAAATGTTCGGGGAAACCGCGCCGCGAGGATCGGACGCCGCCGTGGCCGGGAAGCTGCGGGAGGCCGCCGGGGACCGCCAGAAACTGCGATGGATCATCGCAGGCCGCGACCCATCCCCCAGCCAGCAGCAACTGCCGACCAACGTGCCGGCATCAATGCACGGCCCGCTCATGTTCCCGGTGGATACCAAGCAGGACGCCGAAACCAAAGCGATCAACGAAGCGAGTCTTGCCCGCAATGCGTGGCGTGCCGGGTTGGCCGGACTCCCGGTGGCAGAAGCGTTCGCCCAATGGAAGGAAGCCGCCCGGAAATCTCCGGCGTGGTCGCCCGCGGCCGACAAGCAGGACTTCTTCCAGCAGTTCAAATCCGTCTATGCACAGGCGGACGCCAAATCCGCGCCGCTCCGCGAAAAGGTCCGCACGGTGGTCGAGAACATTCTGAAGGCATCCCGCGCCGAAGGTGAAGGCGCTGAATCCATGATGGGTGGCGGCGAAGTCGTGCGGCTTGCCGCCATGACCAAGCAGATCACGGACGCCATGGCTCCCCTCGAGGACATGGACCCAGAGACGCTGCGCAGCGTGGTCATGCCGACCGTCCGCGCCCTCGCGGAAACCCGGAAGGATCCCGATGGGCGGGACATGTGGGACAAGATCGTGGCATCCTTCCGGCGGCCCATTGCCCGGTCACTCGGAGCATCGTGGGACATCCTGAGCAGCCTGACCAGCACGGCACCCATGATGGGGACGCCCACGCCGGAAACCGCCGCACTAGTCATGGAGGAGCGGCAGGCCATCGCCCGCCGGGACATCGCCCGGTCCCTGCTGCGGGAAGCCACCGTTTCCGTCATCGACCCGATTTTAACCAGCGCCAAGTCTGCCGCCGGGAAGCTGGCAGAGCAAGCCGTCTACGACGTGGCTGGATCCCTTGGCTACATGGCGACCACCGCAATCCCTTACGCCGGCATGGCCATGACCGCCGCGTCATTTGCAGACCAGAACCTTGCCAACCTCCTCACCAGCAATCCCACCATGAAGGTGGCAGACGCGGGAGTCCTTGCATGGGCTGCCGCGCCCGTGCAGGCCGGGCTGGAGAAGATCCAGCAGATGGGGTTGATTGGGAAGCTTCCCGGATTCAACCGCGCCATGAACGCACTGGCCGGACCCGGCGGGAACCCGCTTGCCCGGTTTGCGCTCTACGGAGCCGTGGCCACCGGAGCCGAGTTCACCATTGAAAAGCTACAGGACGCCACGCCGATGCTCGCGCAGGATCTGCTGGCCAGCCTCAAAGAGGACGTTCCGAACGCCGACTGGCGGAACTTCGAGATGTTCGACCTCCGCACCCTGCTGGCCGTGGCCCCGCTCGCCCTGATCGGTGCAGGCGTCAACGTGGCCCGCGATGCCGCGGCTACGCGAGAACTGATGTCCTCGACCGCAGCCATGAAGGCGGTAGGCATGACCGATGAAGCCATCGAAGCGGTGAAGGCAGCGCCGACCGTGCAGGCCAAGATGGAGGCGGTGGCCGATGGCTACGCGCAGCGGGACGCCGACACCGAACCGGACGTGGCGTGGCAAGAAACCGCAGCCGGCGCGATTGCCGACGAGGAACTGGCGGCGGCCCGCGATCTGGCCGAGCAGTCCGACGCCGTGGGAATCCGCGCCGTCCGCCGGAACAGCGACGGGAGCTTCACTGTGGTGGCCAATGACGGGAGCGCCATCGAAGCCGCTTCCGCGCAGGAAGCCGCCGATGTCATTGAGCGCATCAGCGACGAAGCCCAGGACTGGAGCAACGTGGCCGCGCTGGCCGAGATTTCCGAAGCCCTCGACATGCGGCCCAACGCGCCGACCGGAGCCAGCCAGACGACCATCCGTGACAGCATGAGCGTGGCCGAGGTGATTGAGGAGCAGACCGCAATCGCCAACGATCCCGACGCCACACTGGCGGAGCGCACAGCGGCGCAGAACTACATCACGAATCTTCAAAACCGGGTGGAGATTTACGAGGCCGCCAACAAGGGGAAGAAGGTCGATTTGCGCACGCTCATGGTGGGCGGGCAAAGCGAGATGGAAGTGCGGGAGGGCGTGGCCACCGCCGTCGTCCAGGTGGCCCGCGGCGCATCACCGTACACCGTGCTGGAGGAACGGGTGGAAGCAGACGTGACCGCGATGCTGCGAAGCGGGGAGGAGACGACAGCCACGTTCGCCGCCAAGATTGAGGAGATTCAGAAGCGCACGGGTGGCCAGTACCTTTTCGGCTACACCGGAACCGATGCCGCGAAGGATTCGCTGGCGGTAAAGGAGGCGCTTTCCCTGCTCACCCAGATTTACGTCACCGGGAAGGCCCGCGCCGGACAGGCCGGAACCGCCGCCGTGCCGCGCATTGTGCGGGAATACCGGAAGGGAACACGCGCCAAGCTGAAGGCAGCCGAGGCCGAAGGCGTGGCCAAGTCGGTTTTCGACTACCTCAAGAGCCGGGTGCAGTGGCTCAAGACGATCATCAAGCAGGCCATCCGGCTGAACCGCGCCATGGCCGAGAGCCGCGCCAAGGGTGAGGAGTTCCCGCTGGAAAGCTTCCTGCAAAGGGTGACTGGCGTGGCCCCCGGCATTGAAGCCGCCCAAGAAGTCGAAACGGAAGCGGAATTGGTCTACAATCCGCCGGACCCGGATGACGACGTGATGGCTTTCAACCTCACCGAGGAAGGCGGCCCTGACCCGAGGCTGATTTCCCGCGTTACCAACGAATCACTGGCAGCAATAGCATTGTCGCAGGCTTCATGGCGGGACTGGTACGCATCCCATCAGGCGCTGCTCGACGAATTTTTCGGGGACCATGCTGGGATCTTCCAGACGTTCCTGTCTGTGACCTCGCAGGCCACCACCGTGAAGGCCAATGTGACACTGGCGCTGAAGGCATACGGCCAGTGGATCCGCGGAGTGCGCTTCAGTGGATACCTGCCGGCCGTCAAAAAGAACCTTCAGCGAGTACGGGACGACCAGCAGCTCGCGGGGCAAAAGATCACGACATACGCACGAACCAATGAAGGAGCCGAGGAGGTGGTGGTGGATCGCCACATCGCCCGACTCCTGTTTGATACCGACAGCCCTACGGCCGCGCAGTTCAAGCGGGCGCAGGAAATCCTTACGCAAGTGGCGCAAGAAATTGGTTGGAAACCGCAACAGGTGCAGGCAGCATTGTGGGCCGCCTCCATCGTGAAGAGCGGCAAAACCGTCACCTCCTATGAAGCTTACCTCCGAAAACTCGACGCCAAGAACGCCATCAGCAGCCGAATCCGAACCGTCCGAAGAGCTAAAGACCGTCGTGGAAAGTATGAAGCTCTCCGAAATCGGCGCTCTATTGCTGGAGCGATGCCGGGAACTGGCCAAGGAATCGCCACCGGAACCTCCTTCAACCTGACCGAGCAGGACGCCCGCCACGCCGAACTCGAACGCCGCGCCAAGGCCAGGGACGCTGCGGCCGAGGAAGAGGCGCAGGCCATGGTGGATGCTGTGGCAAGGGCTGGAGGCATGCGCCCAGCATACCACAGTGGTGCCGAGATTATGGAGGGCGGCACTATCAGAGCGCCGTTTTTCTACATGACTGAGCAGCGGCGTGATGCAGAAGCGCACAATTTCGGGAAAACCACCAAATGGTTCGTGAATCTGAGGAATCCCAAGTGGGTTCCAGAACATGACGACAGATTCATGGATTTCCGCGGCCGAGGATTTGATCCTGGCAGCCCGGAGATTGCGGTCACTGAAAGCGCACTGGAATACACACAATTCCTTAAGTCGCAGGGATACGATGGCATTGTGATGCCGAGCGAGATGGATGACCCAGAAGGTCCGTTCCTGCACGGCAACAACTACATTGCCTTTGAGCCGGAGCAGATCAAATCCGCGGACCCGTTTACCTACGACGAAGCCGGGAACCTCGTGCCGTTGTCGAAGCGGTTCGACGTGACGCGGCCGGAGATTTCGTTCAGCCTGATACAGGCGCAGCACCTGCGCAATGACACCCGGTTCGATGCATTGCAGAAGGCCGGCCGCGTGCAGATCGGAGGCGACATCGACGACTTCACCGGACAGCACATCATGCTGCATTCTCCGGACAATGCCTTTGCGGGAACCATCACCCTCCCCGGAGGCGAAACAATAGAAGGAAAAGGAGGAGTTTACTACCCGGCACTGTACGCCAAAAAGAATTATTTCTGGGCGTCTACCAAAGCGGTCGCAGAGCGGACCGCCAAGCACCTCAACGAATCAGGCCGCAAGAACGGTGGCAGAATTCTGATGGGTCTGGTTTCCGCTCCCGTCGAAAAGCTGTTTTCCAGCAGCACCGGGGCCATTGGTGCCGTCAAATTCTTGAAGTCTCTGACCACCATCAAAGGCTCGGGGCTGACCGAGCGGATGCTTCACCTGATGCTGATACGAGCCAGCAAAGCCAAGGCAGAACGCACTGGGCATGAGTTTGGCTTTAAGCTGGACCCAGCGGACGACTTCCAAACCACCATGGCCAATCTTCCGGCTTTGCTCTCGCCGGACAATGCCATCTTTGCCGTGCGCAAAGCGTTTGTGGAATCACTGGCAGATCAGTTGGCCAAGGCCATGAAGGCCAAGCCGAAGTCGGCAAAACTCATTGCCGGCATTCTAGCCGACGCTGAAAACAAGCACGCCAAAAACCAGATCCTTGCCGGGAAGCTGTCCAAAGCTTCCATCATGCAGGGAATGGGGAATTTGCTGACCGAACCGTTTCTGCGCGTGTTTCAAGAGTTTGAAGCTGGCCGCGTGTACGCGGTCGTCGAGGTGATTGGCCCCGTGAAGGCAATCCCATCCGCTGAACACGAAAGCTACCCCTACGCAATCGTGCCGGAAAACCCGAAGAACAAAGTCAAACTGACCGTGCTGTCGCAGGCTGTCGATTGGCAGGACGCCATTGGAAAGGAGGAAGGCGACTACACCACCAAGGAGGAGCGGTTTGTGTATCTCCCCACCGCTGGAATGTCAGCGCCGGACTTGAAGGTGCTGGGCCGCAGGTCTTCCGCAGCCGCCAACCCGATTTCCTTCAGCCTCCAGCCCGAGGCCATGCTGGACAACGTGGCCGCCAACGTGGAAGCCCGCATGGCACGCAGCCCGCAGGCCCGCCTCGACATGGTGGCCCGCGCCCGCGAGAACCTGACCGCGCTGCGGGACGCCTTCCTCCGGAACCGCAAAGGCGCAGGATTCGTGGAGCGCCGGAGCGTGGCCAGCCTCGACAGCGAGCAGGACATCCGGCAGGCACTCCGGGAGGAGGAACTGCTTGTGCAGGCAGGCGTCACGCTGGCGACCGCGCAGGACATCCGCCGGGGACGCGCCGACGCCTACCGGGCAGAGCTTGCCAACCAACTCGAAGCCCGTGGAATTGAAGAGAAGACCGGGCAGGCCATTTCCCGCGAGGCCGGAGTGCGGCAGACCTTCAAACGCATCGAACTGGTGGAGAAGGTGGACGAGGACTACGCCCGCAGCGTCTCACAGATTTACCGCGACGCAGGTTTCTGGGACGGCCCGGTCATCAGCTACCTCTCCAAGAAGGAAGGTGGACGGTACAAGGGCACGCTCATGAGCTACCGGAAGGCGCAGCGGTACGCCGGGAAAGGCGAGTATGTGAACCCGGCATCATGGGATGGCAGCCACGAACTCCCGCGGATTCTGTTCTCCGGGAATGGCCGGCCCGACGTGGTGGCGCAGGAACTGTTCGGCGTGATGCCGGAGGTTTTCCCGTCAGGCACCACCGCAGCCGATGTCACTCCGGACATGCTGTGGGATGCCATCAGCCGGGAGCTTGCGGAGAATGAGCGCCTGACCGGAATCTGGGACGACTACCAGACCGCGCTCAAGGCCACCGCGCAGGAGGCCAAGGAGTGGGCGGAGGAGTGGGTGAACGACTACAAGGTAGCCCTCACCGAAGCCCGCGCCGAAGCGGAGAAGGCCGCCGACGCCTACGTTGCCGAAGCCACCGGGAACAACGCCGTTGCCATGGCGGCAGCCAAGCAGGCCGCCACCGAGACGCAAGCCTGGCGCAAACGCATGGACCAGTGGCAGCGCGCCGACTGGGACGACCGCGCCGTGCTGACCCGCGCCATGCGGACGCTCGACGCCGTGCTGGCAGCATTCCCGGCCGAGGTTCGCGGGAAGGTTGGCGGATGGCTCGCGCTCGCCAGACTCGGGACGCAGGAAGCCATGGCCAAGGAGATTGAGCGCCGGGTGGAAATCCTCGACAAGGAACTGGAACGGACGCTGCGGGCCGATGCCATTGAGGAAATCCGCGCACTGGTGGACCGCGCCATGCCGACCCGGAAGCCCGGCGAGAAACCGACTGGGAGGCTTGGAGCGGAAGCGCACCGCTATTTCGACGCCGTGGCCGCCGTCCTCGACCTGTCAGCCGCCGACGTGGACGCCCGCCGGATCGCTCTGGAACAGGAACTTGCGGACGCCGCCACGCCGGAGGAGCAGGCCAACGTGTGGGAGCGGCAGCAGATTCTCGACACGTTCGGTGGGCTGGAGGCCATGAAGGACCGCGTTCCGCTGCACGACGCCGCTGACCTCGAGGCCGCACTGGCACAGGCACAGCAGGTTTACCAGACCGGGCGGAACTACTGGCGCACCATCGAAGAGGCCCGCCTTGCCGACGTTGCCGCGAAGGTGGCCGGGGTTTCCGCTGCATTGCCGGCCGCGAAGACATCCGCAATCCTCGCCCAAGGCGATGCCGCCAAGCGGATCAGTGGCATGTTGAAGGGTGGCGTTCTCCGACTCCGGTCTTTCCGGGAGATTCTCACG
>JBKDBK010000081.1:0-3189 GCA_046315175.1 Opitutia bacterium
CCCTTGGAGGAGCCGCCGCCGGAAAGCCCGGCCATCAGCGAGGGGGCCGACGTCGTCGGCAGGTCGGGCAGGGCCACCGAGGCGGTGGCCGACTTCGAGGTGATGCGCGCCGAGGTGCGCGCCAGGTTCTGGGCGTTCTTCGGTTGCAGCTTGTGCTCGTACACCTTGGCCCGCTCACCCTTGGCCCCGCCGCCTGAGCCGGTGGCGAACGTCTCCGGGTCCGTCTTCGCCTCCTCCGTGATCGTCACGATCACCCAGGCCGCGAACAGCAGCAGCAGCGCCCCGTGGAAGGCCACTGAGATGACCAGGCCCTCGCCCCCGATCCGCTTCCAGAACGGCAGCTTCCGCCGCATCCCCTGGGTCAGGGTTCCCGTCGCCGTCTCGGCATAGTCGGCATAAGCCGGCTCGCTCGGGGTTTTTTGCTCGGGACCGGGGTTGTCCATCCGGGTGAAATCCTAGCCGGTTTCCGCATCCGGGCGAGCCAATCCCGGCTTTCGCCGCTTCCCATTTCGCCGCGACCCCGCCAGCATGGCGTTGTCATGTCCCAGCTGAACGGCAAGCGCATCGTCCTCGGCGTCACCGGCTCCATCGCCGCCTACAAGGCCGCGGACCTGGTCTCCCTGCTCGTCAAGCAGGGCGCCGAGGTCCAGGTCGTCATGACGCGCGGAGCCACCCAGTTCATCACGCCGATGACCTTGCAGGTGCTCTCCCGGCGGCCCGTCGCGCACGATCTTTGGGAGGAGGGCAAGGGCTGGGTCCCCGGCCACATCGAGATCGCCGACACGGCCGACCTGCTTCTCGTCGCCCCCGCGACCGCCGACATCCTCGCCCAGTTCGCCCACGGTCTCGCCCCCGACCTTCTTTCCAGCGTCTATCTCGCCACACCCGCCCCCGTCATGCTCTGCCCCGCGATGAACGGCAAGATGCTCGCCCATCCCGCCACCGCCGCCAACCTCGCCACCCTCCGTTCCCGCGGCCATGTCGTCGTCGACCCCTGCGAGGGCACCCTCGCCTGCGGCTACGAGGGACAGGGCAAGCTCGCGCCGGTCGACGAGATTGTGGCGCGCGTCGTCTCCGTGCTCGTCGCCTGAGCCATGGAGGGTGCGGCTCTCAGGGAGCTGCTGCGCCGCGAGGCCGAGACCCTCGGCTTCGCCGCCTTCGGCGTCGCGCCCGTGCCCTCCGATCTGCGCGCGGATTACTTCCGGCGATGGATCGCCGAGGGCATGCACGGCGACATGGCTTGGCTTGCCCGCGATCCTGATCGCCGGGCCGACCCCGCGCGCGTCCTTCCCGAGGCCCGCAGCATCGTCGTCCTCGGCGCCAATTCCTGGCAACCGCAGCCGGACCGCGGCTACCGAGTCGCCACCTACGCGCTCGGGGGCGACTACCACGACCTTCTCCTCCGGCGCCTCAAGCGGCTCTGCGCTGTCATGAGGGAACACGGGGGCGCCCAGCGGCCTTACGTCGACACCGGTCCGGTCCTCGAGAAGCCACTCGCGGCGGCCGCCGGCCTCGGCTGGCAGGGCAAGAACACCCTCCTCATCCACCGACGCCACGGCACCTGGCTCCTCCTCGGCGTCATCCTCACCACGCTCGACCTCCCGGCCGACCGCCCCGAGCCCGACCGCTGCGGCTCCTGCACGCGTTGCCAGGATGCCTGCCCAACCCAGGCCTTTCCCGCGCCCTACCAGCTCGATGCCCGGCGCTGCCTCGCCTACCTCACCATCGAGCACAAGGGCGCCATTCCCCTCGAGTTTCGCGAGGCGCTGGGCGACCGCGTCTTCGGGTGCGACGATTGCCTGACCGCCTGCCCGTGGAACAAGTGGGCCGTCGCCACCCGCGAGGCGCGTTTCGCCGCCCGTCCCCTGCCCCCCCTCCGCGAAACCCTCGCCTGGACCCCCGAGGATTTTGCGCGAGCCTTCGCCGGCACGCCCGTCAAGCGCCTCGGCCTCGAGCGTTGGCAGCGCAACGCCCTCACCGTCCTGGGCAATGTCGGCGGGCCGGCCGATCGCCCGGCCATTCGCTCCCTGCTTGGCCACCCGGATCCCATGGTCGCCGAGCACGCCGCCTGGGCGGAGAGCCGTCTCGCCGCCCGCCTTCGCGACTGAGCCTCAGCGCCGGACCCCGCGCGGCGTGACGTTGTTGATCTCCGCGCCGAACGACGGCCCCTCCGTGGCTCCGTCCATGTGCCAGGGATTCGCCGTCCCGTAGCCCCAGGTGCGGGGCATCTTCCAGCCAAGCTTCAGCTGGATCTCCTCCGGCGGCATCGGCTCGAGCATGAAGTAAGGGATGATGTCCTCCAGCTTGCCCTTGGCGTAACGCGCGCCCTTCCGCTCGATGAGCAGCTCGGACGAGAAGATGCCTCCGTGCGACTCCGAGATCGCGACCTGGATGAAATAGGCCTGCCCCTTTCTCAGCTGCAGCCAGCTCCCCTTGTAGCGCGCGCCAAGATGGCCGACCATCGTTGGGCGGCGAAATTGCATCCCGTCCGTCTTGTGGGCGTCCTTCGGATACCAGCCCGGACGGAAGGGAATCGCCGACCCGTCGGTTTGCCCCGGCCAAAACGCCGCGAGCACCGTCGTTCCGTCCACCGCCACCGCCATCATGTCGTCCGCGAACCCCTGGAAGCGGTACTCGCCCGTCTCCGGCACCGCGAACCATCCCTCGTAATAGGCCAGCCAGCCTGGGGCCTGGATCTCCTTCTCGCACTCGAACGCCTTGGTCGCCTCCTCCGCCGCCAAGGGATGGATGAAGATGTTGGACGTGTAGAGCTTCCGCTCAGCCTGCCGATAGGCCTTGTCCAGGCTCGCCTTGGCCGACCGCCAGTTGTCGTCGAGCCGCGAGAACGCCCGCTTCATCTCCGCGATGCGCTCCGGACGGCTGTCCACCAGGATCTTGCCCCTGGGATCCTGCTTCAGGTCGTAGAGCGTCCCCTCGAGCGCGTTCGCCCGCTTGAACGCGCCGCCGAAGACGCCGACGAAGTTGCGGGCGTTGCCGACGCCGACGCCCTTGCCCGAGCCGATGCCCCCGCCCGAGCCGCCGCCGAACCCCTTGGAGGAGCCGCCGCCGGAAAGCCCGGCCATCAGCGAGGGGGCCGACGTCGTCGGCAGGTCGGGCAGGGCCACCGAGGCGGTGGCCGACTTCGAGGTGATGCGCGCCGAGGTGCGCGCCAGGTTCTGGGCGTTCTTC
>JBKDBK010000082.1:0-2266 GCA_046315175.1 Opitutia bacterium
CCTTGGCGACCTTCTGAGGCGCGGTGACACCCCCCTTGCCGTCGCTCAGGCGCACGGTGACATGGGTGGCGGCGGGATTGTGGGCGGGCATGGGAGAGACGGAGGTTGCGGCCTGCCGGTCGCAGGCCGCGAGGAGCGGCAAAAGGGCAAGGACGGCGAGGCGCACGAAGCGAAGGTGAGGGCGCGCCGGGAGCCGTCAAGCGGGCTTCGGGTAGGGCGGTTTCTCCGAAACCCCTTCCCGGCAAGAGCGACAACGCATCCGCGATCTAGGACATGGCCGTAGCCATACCCCTACCCAGGGCAAAGAGCGCGAGCGAGTTCACGCCCGCTTATAACGCCAACACCGCTATAACCGCTGACCCCGCTCACGCATGCTCTTCTTCCCCATGGCCCGAGCCGCCGAGGAAGGCGGGCAAGACGAGGATAGCACCGACGAGGGGCACGAGCATCCAAGGGGAGCTGATCGACAGCTTGCCGGCGTCGGCGAGCAGGGCGTGGAAGGCGACGGTGCTGGCGAGGGCCCAGGCGCCCAGATGACCGATGACAAGGAGCCAGAGGCCGTGTTGGCCGGCGTCGTTCATCCGGCGCTGGACGGCGACCGAGAGGTAACCGCCGCCCATGAGGGCCCAGGTGATGGCGAGGAAGATCTCGAAGGGGAACCAGGTCTGGCGTCCATAGGCCAGCCCCTCGTCGAAGGCCTTCTTGCCGGCGGCTTCGGCCTTGGCCTTGAGCGCAGCCTTGGCGGCGTCGGTCGTGGCCTGGGCACCCTCGGCGGCGACCAGGGCGGCGACCGCCTTGTCGCCCTCGCGCTGGGCATGGCCGCCGGGAAGATTGGCGGCCATCAGCCAGTGGCTGAGGGAGGCGGCGGCGGCGAGGACGACGGCGAAGAAGCCGAAGTTGAGGAGCAGGCCGAGGCGTCCCAGGGGCAGGCGGGTGTCGAGCGCGAAGGTCATGGCGATGTCCGCAACCTAGGTTCAGCCCCTTTCCCTGCAAATCCAAACTTGGAAACCCCGCCCTTTGCGGCGAGATGGGGGAATGTCCCAGCGCCCCCTGCCCGAGACCGTGCTCTTCGACCTCGATGGCACGCTGGTGGACAACTTCACGGCCATCCACCTGTGCACCAACCAGGTCCTCGAGGTGATGGGCTTCGGTCCGGTCTCCTACGAGACGGTCTGCGGCTCGGTCGGGGGCGGCGCCCTGCGCACGATGACCAAGCTGGTCGGGGAGGCCAACGCCGCCACCGCCGCCAGGCTCTACCTCGACCATTTCCCCTCGGTGATGTTCGAGGGTGTCAAGGTTTACGCCGGCGCCCGCGAGATCCTCAAGGCCCTGCGCTCGCGCGGGGTGACGGTCGCGGTGCTGACGAACAAGGACCACGGCAATTCCATCAAGCTCCTCGTGCACCTCGGGATGTCGGATGACACCGACGGCATCTTCGGCACCAACGTCGTGCCCTGGCGGAAGCCCCACCCCGGCTTCACCCACTACGCGCTGGCCCAGCTCGGCGGGCGCGACGCCTCGACCGCCTGCATGGTAGGCGATTCGCCGTTCGACATCGAGACGGCCCGCCAGGGCGGCCTGGCCGCAGCCCACGCCGTGGCCACCGGCACGCACAAGGCCGAGGAGCTCGCGCCCCACGGGCCGGACACCTTGCACCCCGACCTGCCGACCCTCGCCCGCGAGGCCTGGGGCATCAGCCTCTGAACCTTGGAACTGGACGGGGTGGACGGGGTCAGCACCGCATGCCCACCCCGCATCTCGCCAAGGCGCTGCTCCTCGCCCTGGCCCTCTCCCATACGGCCCTCGCCCAGCAGGTCCCGGCCCAGCCCGAGATCCGTCCGCTGAAGCGGCACGACGGCAAGCCGGCCGACCTGTCGAAGCCCGTCAAGGTCTTCATCCTCATGGGCCAGTCCAACATGGTGGGCTTCGGCCAGGCCGGACCCGAGACCACCAAGGGCACCCTCGCCTTCTACGTGAAGGAGGAGAAGCGCTACCCGTTCGCGGTCGACGAGACCGGCGCCTGGGTCGCGCGCCAGGACGTCCGCTGCGCGGTCTGGACGGGCGACGGCAAGAGCAAGCCCCGCGCCGACTGGCTCAAGCCGGGCTTCGGCGCCCGGGCCATCCACTTCGGGCCCGAGCTCGGCTTCGGGCACGTCATCGGCGAGGCGATCGACGCCCCCGTGCTCCTCGTCAAGGTCAGCTGCGGCAACCGCAGCCTCGGCTGGGACATCCTGCCCCCGGGCAGCCCCCGATTTGTCCACGAGGG
>JBKDBK010000083.1:0-9826 GCA_046315175.1 Opitutia bacterium
CTTCCCCACCGAGTGCCCCTGAGCCCCTGTGCCCCCGTGCACTTCCCCACCGAGTGCCCCTGAGCCCCTGTGCCCCTGTGCACTTCCCCACCGAGTGCCCCTGTGCACTCCCATGCGGCGCCCCGCGCCGCCCTCCGTTTATCCTTTAGCGGAGCCATGGGCCGGCTAGGTTTGGTGGACCATGCCGCGCGCCGCCTTCCGCAACCCGAACGCCCTCTGGGGGGCGGTCGTCGCGCGCACCCTCCTGAACCTCGGCTTGCGCCATGCGGTGGTCTCGCCTGGCTCGCGCTCGACCCCTTTGGCCGCCGCTTTGGTGTCGGAGGACGATCTGCAGGTGACGGTTGCCCTCGATGAGCGCTCGGCGGGTTTCCACGCCCTGGGCATCGCGAAGGCCTCGCGGCGCCCCGTGGTGCTCCTGTGCACCTCGGGGACGGCCGCCGCCAACTACCTTCCCGCCGTGGTCGAGGCCCGGATGTCGGGCGTCCCCCTCCTGGTCCTCACCGCCGATCGTCCGCCCGAGCTGCGGGAATGTCGCTCCGGCCAAACCATCCGCCAGAACGGGATCTTCGGCGGCTATCCGGTCTGGAGCGCGGAGACCGCGGTGCCCGACGGGGATGTGGGCCGGCTCCGCCACGCCCGCCAGACAGTTGTCGACGCCTGGCAGCGCGCCCAGGGTCCCCTCGCCGGGCCCGTCCACCTCAACCTCCCTTTCCGCGATCCCCTTCCTCCGGAGGTCGCCCAGCCCGGCTTCAAGCTCCCCAAGGGTTTCGACCTGGCCGAGTTCTGCGACGTGCCGGTTGCGCGCCTCATCCAGCCCTCGGTGCGTCCGTCCGACCTTCTCCCGCTCCCTGGATCTGGCGCGCGAGGCGTGATCGTGGTCGGCCCCCATGCTCCCGCCGACCGCGAGGGGTTCGCCCTCGCTGTCCGCGAGCTGGCGGGCCTGACCGGTTGGCCGGTGCTGGCGGATGCCGCCGGGACGCTGCGCGGCGATTTGGCAGGGCAGCCCTGCCTGGTGACGGCTTACGATCGCATCCTGCGCGATTCCGGCCAAGCCAGGCGCCTCCGGCCCGTCTCGGTGATTCGGCTGGGCGACCTCCCGGTCAGCAAGGCTCTGCGCCAATGGCTGGCCGAGGCCGACGCCCCGACGGTCCTGCTCGGCAACCCCGGTGAGAACACCGATCCCGGCCACTCGCGTTGGACGCGGGTCGACGCCTCGCTGGCGCCCGGAGGGGTCGGCGCCGCCGTCGCGTCCTCGCCTTGGCAGAAGCTGTGGGCCAAGGCCGAGGTCCGCGCGGCCAAGCAGCTCGACCGCGCGGCGGCGGTCGACTGGCCCTTCGAGGGGCGGGTGGTGCCGCTGCTCGAGGAGGCGCTGGGATCGGACGACCGCCTGGTGGTCGCGAGCTCGATGCCCATCCGCGACCTGGAGTCCTTCTGGCGCCCCTCCGGCCCCGGTCCCGAAATCCTCTGCAACCGCGGGGCCAACGGCATCGACGGCACGGTGTCGACCGCCCTGGGCGTGGCCGCGGAGGGACGCCGCACCGCGCTGCTCTGCGGCGACCTCGCCTTCCTGCACGACGGCAACGCGCTCCTCCTTGCGGCCGGCTTCCGCGGCCGCCTCACCGTGGTCGTGGTCAACAACGCCGGCGGCGGCATCTTCAACCACCTGCCGGTGGCCGCCTCGCCGCATTTCGAGAAGCTCTGGGGCACGGAGCAGCGCGCGGACATCGGCAAGCTCTGCGGCGCCTTCGCCGTGCCCCATGTCGCCATCCGCGACTGGGCGCACCTGCGCCGCGAGCTCGCCCTCGACCGCCCCGGCGTGCGCGTCCTCGAGGTCCGCTGCGACCGCGCCAAGGACAGCGCCCACCGCCTCCGCTCCTTCCGAAAATGAGCCTCCACCGTCGCAACTTCCTTCGCCTGGCCGGCGTGGCCGGGCTTGCCTGGAGCCTTCCCCTGCGCGGGCAGGCGACCCCTGCCACCCTGCGGCTCGGCGTGGGCGCCGACCTCCACCAGGATCTCGTTCCCGACGCCCCCGCCCGTCTGGCCGCACTCCAGCAGGCCGCGCGCGCGTTCAAGGCCGACGCCGTCGTGCAGCTCGGCGACTTCTGCAAGCCCGTCGCGGCCAACCTCGCCCTGCTCAAGCAGTGGAGGGATGGGCCTAAGCCCCAGATCGACGTGCTGGGCAACCATGACATGGACGGCGGCTTCACGCCGGACAAGACCGTGGCCTGGATGGGCATGCCCGGCCGCCACCACACCTCGGTCCTGGCCGGCCACCGCATCATCGTCCTCGACGGCAACGAGAAGCGGCCGGACCGCGCGGTGAGGGGCTACCCGCGCGCGATCGGCGACGCCCAGCTGGGCTGGCTCGAGAAGACCCTCGGTCTCGACGACCTCCCCGTTGTGGTGTGCTGCCACCAAGGCCTTGACGGCATGGAGCTGGGCGTGGTCAACTCCGCCGATGTCCGGGCCATTCTCGAGAAGGCCAACGCCAAGGCCGGCCGACCGCGCATCCGCCTCGTCCTCACCGGACACCATCATCTCGACTACCTTGCCCAGGTGAAGGGCATCCCCTACCTGCAGGTGAACAGCTTCAGCTATTATTGGACGGACAAGAAGACGCCCGGCGGACGTTTCCCCGCCGACGTCGAGGCGCGTTACCCCTACCTCAAGCAGGTGCTCGTCTATGACCAGCCCCTGTTCGCCCTGGTGGAGCTCACCCCGAGGGGAGGCAGGGTCCTGGGCCGGGCCGCCAAGTATGTGGCCGGCTACGGCCCCGCCCAGGCAGGCATCGCTCCCTTGGTCCATGGCCATCGCATCACGCCCACGGTGACCGACCGAAGCTTTTAGGCGAAAGCGCGCACAGGTGCCGCTCTCCTTCAACACCCCCCCTGCGCCTCCCCCTCCTCCTGGCTAGTCTGGCCCAAGCCTCCCTCCTTGCGGCGCCTCCCCTGGACGAGCCCAAGGCACTGGATGAGGCCAACAACCTGCTCGCCTGGGAGCTTCACCGGGCGGTCTCGGGTCGGGAGGGCAACGGCTTCCTCTCGCCCCTCAGCATCGGGTCCGCGATGGGCATGGTGGCGCAGGGATCCAAGGGGGGCACGCTCGACGAGATACGCCGGGTGCTGCGCCAGCCGCTGCCGCCCGAGCGGCAGCACGCCGCCTTCGGTGAGCACGCGCGCTCCCTGGTTCGCCGCTCCCATGTCGACGGTCAGGAGCTGGCCTTGGCCAACGCCGTCTTTCAGGTGGGGCTCGAGCTGGCGCCGGCCTATCGCGCGGACATCGCGCGCGACTATGGCGCGGAGATCTTCACGGGCGACCTGGGCGCCATCAACCGATGGGTGGACGGCAGGACGCGCGGGATGATCCCCAAGCTCGTCGACCAGCTGCCCGCGGAGACGGCCGCGGTGGTGCTCAACGCCGTCTATTTCAAGGGCACCTGGGCGTCGTCCTTCGTCCAGGAGGCCACGCAGCCGGGCGACTTCCTGCTGTCGTCGTGCGAGAGGCGCCGGGTGCCGATGATGCGCAAGACCGAGCGCCTCGCCTACCTGGCCCGCGGCGATTTCCGCCGGCTCACCCTGCCTTACGGCGGGGGCGACTTGGCGATGCACCTGCTGTTGCCGGCCGAGGGCCGCAAGCTGGCGGAGGCCGAGGCGGCGCTGGATGCCGCGGGGTTCGCCGCCCTGATGTCCCATCCCGGCAAGCCGACCGAGGTGAACGTGGCCCTGCCGCGCTTCCGCCTTGCCACGGAGTATCGGCTGAAGGCCCCGTTTGCGCGCATGGGGATGTCGGAGCCATTCTCACGGTCGACCGCCGACCTGAGCGGGATGGGCGGGCGCAAGGGCGACCTCTGGATCGACGACGTCATCCACAAGGCCGTGGTGGAGGTCGACGAGGTGGGGACCAAGGCCGCCGCGGTCACGGGGGCGGTGATCCGCGCCACGTCGTTCAGGCCTGACGACGAGCCGGTTGTCTTCCACTGCGACCAGCCCTTCCTGTTCGCGATCACCTCGGGCCGGACGGTGCTCTTCCTCGGTCGGGTGGCGGACCCGGGCAACTGAGGCCGGGGCGCCTCAGCGGGCCGGGCCCCAGCGGTGGGTGAAGGGATAGAGGATGAAGAGGGCGGGGCCGACGGCGTCGCGCCTGGGCACCTCGCCCCAGCCGCGCGAGTCGTAGCTGTTGGAGGAGTTGTCCCCCATGGCGTAGTAGCCCTTGTCGGAGAGGGTGCGGGGAGTGTCGAGCGGCATGGCGTCGGACCCCGTGCAGCGGGGCAGGTAGCCGAAGTAGTTTAGGTCCGCGGCCTGGCGGCTGTTGAGGTCGATCGGCGTGCCGGGCTCGTCGGCGGGCTTGCCGTTGCGCTCGAGGCGCCCGTCGACGACCCGGAGGGTGTCGCCCGGCAGGCCCACGAGGCGCTTGATGTAGTACTGGTCGCCCGCGCGGCTGAGCTCGGGGATGTTGCCGGTGGTGAAGACGAAGGGGTCGCCGACCGAGGGGTTGACGAAATGGTAGCGCATCTTGTCCACGAAGAGCATGTCGCCCGTGAGGATGTCGAAGTTGACCAGGGGCTGGCCGGCCTTGGCCTGGAGGCCGGTGCGCACGAAGGCCTGCCCGCCGTCCTGCACGATGCGTCCCTCGGCCTCGGCGCGCTTCATGGCCAGCTGCCAGCGGGCGGCCTCGGAGTGGGGCAGGGCCGCCTCGCGCGGGAAGAAGGTCCGGAGGTAGACGGAGCGGATGGTGAACTCGTCGGGCGTCCGGATCTGGGCCATGCCGCGGTCGCCGATGCGGACGGCGTGGAGGCGGTCGATGCCGCGCAGGACGCCGGTGCCCAGGATGCCGGCGTCCGGCACCTGCTGGCCGGGCACGGGCTCGTAGCCGACGATGGTGTTCTGGACGGGGATGAGGACCTCGCCCGACGACGGGGCGAGGGGCGCGACGGTCTTGGTCCACTGGGTGAGCTTGCCCCAGGCGCGCTCGGGCAGGGAGGGGACGGGTTCGGAGGGGGCGCGCACCTCGGCGGTCATGCCGTGGTAGGTGGGCCACATGGAGTTGGTCGGGATCTTGAAGGGCTGGAGGAAGAAGCTGCGGATGGCGCCGGCGACGATGGCGGCGAGGACGAACATCTCGGTCCAGTCGGAGGCGGCGGTGACGGGGTAGACCTGGCCGCCGTTGCGAACCATGGCGTTGTGCAGGCGCTGGGCGGCGGCGTTGACCGCCTCGGGGTCGAAGGGCTTGGCCTTGCGGGCGGCGTCGAGCTCGGCGTGGGCGGACCGCTGCCCGGCGAGGTCGTCGGCCGGGAGGATGTCCTGGCGGAGCGACTGCACCTTGGACGAGAGGTCGAGCAGGTTCTTGGCCTGCTTGCGCAGCTTCCGGTTGCCGTACCAGGTGAGGAGCATGGGGGTGGTTTTAGCCTAAAGTGAACCAGTCTAAAGCCTAAATGAGGGTGTTCGGTTGCGCTCGAGATATTCCCTTGAGACAGCTGTGCGGCGCGGATAATCCATCCCGATTCCGCCATGAGACCTCTCATCCTTCTGGCCTTGGCGTTCGTGGCCTCACCTGCCGCGCAGTCCGCCGATCTCGATGCCTCGGGCCTGGACCGAAAGGTCGACGCCAAGGCCTGCTCGGATCGTCTGTTCGAATGGACCAAGTCGCAGGGGTTGAATCCCGAGATGCGCGTTGATGACCGCACGGTCTTCCTCCCTGAACCGATGGTCATGCTGGCCCCCGTCTTCCGCAAGCAGGGCATCGACAGCATCGTGGTGTACGTCACCCTGCAGGGGAATCCCGGCAACGTGATGAGCGCCGAGCTCGCCCAGTTGGTCAATCAGCTTAACCGCGACCAGGTGGCGGCGCAGGTCTCGGTGGCTTCCTCGGGTGGCATTTGCTTCGTCATGTACATCCATTTTGACGACAAGCTCGATGCGGCCTTGTTCAGGAAGTTCATCGCGCACTGCAGGGAGGTTGTCATGTTCCTCATTGAGGAAAATCCCAGGCTAAAGGCCTATATCCGGTGACGCAGCAAGGCAGGGGCGTGGACTTTGCGCGCTAGGTCACGGGCGTAGCCGCGACCCTACCCAGGCAACGAGCGACAGCGAGTTGCACCTCCCGTGCCCCTGTGCCCCCGTGCCGCTGTTATTCTTCCCGGCTTGTCACGTCCACCTCAGCTTCGACCTCAGCACGTCGAAGTGGCTGAGGCCGGCGGGGCGGAGGATGCCGAGGCGGACCTTGGCGGTGCGAACGGTGAGGGGGAGGCGGCCGGCGGCGTCGAGCGTCCCGCGCCCGTCGACGGAAAGGCCGAGGGGGACGGCGTCGAGGCTGTCGACCTGGATCTCGGACTCGGCCGAGAAGACGAGGGGCTGGTTGGAGAGGGTGTGAGCGCAGAGCGGCGTGAGCGCGATGACGGACGCCGCGGGGTCGATGAGGGGCCCGCCGGCGGCGAGACTGTAGGCGGAGGAGCCGGTGGGGGTGGCGAGGATGAGGCCGTCGGCCCGGTAGGTGTTGACGGGGTGGCCGTCGGCCTTGACCGCGAGGCGGGCCATGCGGAAGACATCGCGGGTCTTGATGACGACGTCGTTGAGGGCCAGGGCGAAGTCGCCGTCGGCGAAGCGCACCTCGAGCAGGGCGCGGTCCTCGCGGCGGCAGTTGCCGGCGATGACGGATCGGAGGCTGGCGGCGACGTCCTCGGCGGGGTAGGCGGCGAGGAAGCCGAGCTTGCCGCGGTTGATGCCGAAGAGGGGCACGCCCTCCTTGGCCGCGGCCTCGGCGACGCCGAGGAAGGTGCCGTCGCCGCCGACGACGCAGCAGGCGTCGGCCCCGCGCAGGTTGGCCTGCTCGATGGGCCACTCGACCGGGACGACCGTGACGCCGGTCTCGCGGGCGACCTGGCCGATCTCGGCGACGATGTCCTCCGTGCCGGGCTTGGCGCGGTTGACGACCAGGGCGAGCTTGCGAATGGCCACGGGTTGAGGCTGGCGGGCGGCCGGGCGGGAGCGAGCCGGAAAAGGCCGCCCTTAGCCTCGGCGGGCGGCGAGGACGGACTCCAGGCGGTCGGTCGCGGGAGCCCCGCCCATGGCGGCCTCGGGCTTGCCGCCGCCCTTGCCGCCCAGCTGGCCGCAGATCTCGGCGACGATCTTGCCCGCGGCTTGGCCGGCCTTGACGGCGTCGGCGCCGCAGTTGGCGACCACGGAGGCCTTGCCGTCGATGGCGGCGCCGAGGACGACCACGGCGGCGGGGCCGACCTTGCCGGCGACCTTGGCGCCGAGCTCGCGGAGCGAGGCGGCGTCGTCGGACGTGACGAGGGCGGTGACGAGCCGGAGGCCGCCCTGTTCCTTGGCGCCGGCGGCGAGGGATTGGGCGAGGGCGTCGGCCTCGCGGTCGCGGAAGGCCTTGAGCTTGCGCTCGAGGTCGCGGGTCTGCTCGAGGAGCTGCTCGACGCGCTTGAGCACGTCGTGCACGGGCGCCTGGGTGACCCCGGCGAGGGCCTTGAGGAGCTCGGCCTCCTCGCGGGCCTTGCCGTAGGCGGCGAGGCCGGCGACGGCCTCGATGCGGCGGACGCCGGCGGCG
Organism: Opitutia bacterium; assembly: GCA_046315175.1. Lineage (GTDB taxonomy): Bacteria > Verrucomicrobiota > Verrucomicrobiia > Opitutales > UBA953 > UBA8828. Next base: position 7,558 of record JBKDBK010000083.1, read on the forward strand.
ATGGCGTTCTCGCCCGTGATGCGGAGGAGGCCGATCTCGCCGGTGTGGCGGACGTGGGTGCCGGCGCAGAGCTCCATGGAGTAGCCGTCGAGTCCGGTGGGGGCGCCGCCGACCTGGACGACGCGGACCCACTCGCCGTACTTGTCGCCGAAGAACTGCATGACGTCGGGGCGGTCCTTGACGTGGCTGTGCTTGACCTCGGTCCAGGAGACGGGGGCGTTGTCGAGGATGCGCTCGTTGACGAGGCGCTCGATGTCGGCCACCTGCCCGGGCGTCAGCGCGGCGCTGTTGAAGTCGAAGGTCAGCTTGTCCGGCGCCACGGCCGAGCCCTTCTGCGAGGCCTCCTTGCTGACGACCTCGTGGAGGGCCCAGTGGATGAGGTGGGTGGCGGTGTGGTGGCGCGAGATGGCGGCGCGGCGGGCGGTGTCGACCGCGAGGGTGGCTGGCTTGCCGGCCTCGGGCAGGTCGGCGCCCTCGAGGAGGTGGACCCAGGTGGCGCCGGACTTCTGGGTGTCGGCCACGCGCCAGCTGCGGCCGCCCTGGGTGAGGGTGCCGCTGTCGCCGACCTGGCCGCCCATCTCGGCGTAGAAGGGCGACTGCTCGGTGATGACCGCGCCGCGGCCCTTGAGGCTGAGGACCTGGGCGACCTTGGTCTCGGCGGCGAGGCTGTCGTAGCCGGTGAAGGCGGTCGGGTGGTCGGCCCCGACCTCGGAGAGGGTGATGACCTCCTTCTTCTGGGCGGCGCGGGCGCGGGCGCGCTGCTCCTCCATGCGGGCCTCGAAGCCCGCGGTGTCGACGGTCAGGCCGCGCTCGCGGGCCATCAGCTGGGTGAGGTCGAGGGGGAAACCCTGCTCGTCGTAGAGGCGGAAGGCGAAGGCGCCGTCGAGCTGGCCGCCCTTGGGGGCCTTGGCGGCGGCCTCCTCGAAGAGGGCGATGCCCTTGTCGAGGGTGCGGATGAAGGATTCCTCCTCGGTGCGGATGACCTCGGCGACGTGGGCCTTGCGGGCGCGGATCTCGGGGAAGGTGTCGCCCATGGTGTCGGCCAGGACGTCGACCAAGGTGTGGAAGAAGGGCTTGGTCAGGCCGAGGGTGCGGCCGTAGCGGACGGCGCGGCGGAGGATGCGGCGCAGGACGTAGTTGCGGTCGGTGTTGCCGGGCTGGATGCCGTCGGCGATGGCGAAGGAGAGCGTGCGGGCGTGGTCGGCGATGACGCGGAAGGCGACGTCGTCGCGCTCCTGGGCGGTGTCGCCCTGGCTGCCGGCCTTGGGCAGGGTGGAGCCGTACTTCCTCCCGCTGAGGGCCTCGAGCTTGCGGAAGAGGGGCGCGAAGATGTCGGTCTCGTAGTTGGAGATGACGCCGGAGAAGTCCTTGAAGCCCTTGGTGCACTGGAGGATGCCTGAGACGCGCTCGAAGCCCATGCCCGTGTCGACGTGCTTGGCGGGCAGGGGGGAGAAGCTGCCGTCGGGGTTGGCGTTGAACTGGATGAAGACGAGGTTCCAGATCTCCATGCAGCGGGCGTCGCTGCCGTTGACGAGCCGGCCCTGGGTGTCGCCCTCGGGGGTGAGGTCGACGTGCAGCTCGGTGCAGGGGCCGCAGGGGCCGGTCTCGCCCATCATCCAGAAGTTGTCCTTCTTGTTCCCGTTGACGATGTGGACGGCGGGGTCGAGGCCGACGGAGCGGAACTTGGCCGCCCAGGCGTCCCAGGCCTCCTGGTCGAACTCCGCCGGGTCGCCCTTCGACTTGTCGGGGGCGTAGACCGTGGCGTAGAGGCGGCGGGGCGGGAACTTCCAGACCTCGGTGATGAGCTCCCAGGCCCAGTCGATGGCCTCCTGCTTGAAGTAGTCCCCGAAGGACCAGTTCCCGAGCATCTCGAAGAAGGTGTGGTGGTAGGTGTCGAGGCCGACGTCCTCGAGGTCGTTGTGCTTCCCGCCGGCGCGGATGCACTTCTGGGTGTCGGCCGCCCGGCCCGGGACGTAGGGGCACTTGGCCTGGCCGAGGAAGATGGGCACGAACTGGTTCATCCCCGCGTTGGTGAACAGCAGGTTGGGCGAGTCCGGCATGAGGCTGGAGCTCGGGACGATGCTGTGCTGCTTCGAGCGGAAGAACTCGAGGAAGGACTGGCGGATCTGGGCGGAGGTCATCGGGAAGGAGCGAGGGGCGAGGAGCGAGGGGGAGGGAGCGGGCGAAAAACGAAGAACGAACGGCGGGGGAACGGAGAGGGGTGTGGGGGCGGGGGAGGCGGACAGGGCCGTCGGTGAGGAATAGGGGG
>JBKDBK010000084.1:0-7755 GCA_046315175.1 Opitutia bacterium
GACGACAAAGGTCCTCGACACGACGGCGCCGTAGGGATCGGAGGAGGAGGCGGCGGGCATGGCCTCCCTGACCTGCACGCGGTTGGCGTCGGTGCCGAAGTTCGCCCCGGTGCCGGCGGCGGTGAAGACAAGGGTGCCTCCGCCGTTGACGGTCAGGGAGGAGAAGGAGAGGAGGGAAGCCTGCGCGGTGGTGTCGACCCGGATCTCGGTGTAACCATGCGCCGCGGTGAGGGCGCCGAGCGTCTCGAGGTTGGCGGATGCGGCGCTGTTGACGAGGCGGAGGGTGGCGTCGCGGCCGGTGAAGGCGGCGGCGCCGCCGAGGCGGTTGGCGAGGTTGGTGGCGGAGTTGTCAACGACGAGGGTGTCGCCGCCGCGGACGTTGAGGCCGCCGGCGGTCCAGCCGGAGGCCATGGAGCCGGCCCCGGAGAGGGTCATGGTGCCGCCGCCGCCGAGGAGGCTCAGTCCGCCGCTGGTGAAGGCAGGCAGAACGGAGGTGACGTTGAGGGAGCCTGAGCCGAGCTTGTAGAGCGAGTGCGCGGTGTTGGCGGCGGTGCCTGATAGGTTGACGGTGCCCGCCCCCAGCACGCTGAGAATGTGGCCGGTGAGGCGGAAGCTGCCGGTGTGATTCAGGGTCGCGCCGGCGGCGGCGCCGATGCCGGCGTCCTGCCTGAGGTTCAGCTCGCCGGAGAGCGTGGCGGACCCCGAGGCGACGAAGAGGTTGCCAAGGCCGTCGCCATGGTAGAGTCCGCTGGCGACGTTTGAGTTGTGGAAGGAAAGGACGACGGAATTGGCGAGGGTGACGCCGTCAGCCAGCTCGATGGCGGCGCCCTGACCCTGGTTGACGACCGCGATATTGGAGGCGGAGCCGAGCGCGTTGCTCGTGAGCAGACGAAGGACGCCGGCGTCGACGCGGATGCCACCGGTGAAGGAGGTGGGGTCGTTGAGCTGGTTGAGGGCGCCCGACCAGGAGGTCGCCGTGATGGCGCCGAGGGCGAGGATGCCGTTGTCGGACTTGACGATCTGGGTGGCGGCGCCGGCGTCGGCGAGCGTGCCGGTGAGGGTCAGGGTGTTGCCGGCCGAGACTTGGATGTTGGTCGTGGTGGCGCCGGCGGCGAGGTCCAGCGTGCGGGCGCTGGAGAAGGTGCCGGTGGCGCGGAAGGTCGCGCCATTGCCTAGGATGAGGTGGTTGGCGGCGTCGCCCAGGGCGGCGTCGGAGGATGCGGCAAGCGTGCCGGCGGCAATCCCGACGCCGCCGGAGAACGTGTTGCCGGCGTTGGTCAGGGTGAGCAGGCCGATGCCCTGCTTGTTCAGGCCGGAGGTGCCGGAGACGACGCCCGAGAGGGTGAGGCCGCCCGCGAGATTGCTGGCGTAGTCGGTGCCGGCGGAGAGGACGCGGTTGCCGAGGGCGAGGTCGTCGGCGATGACCAGGTGCCCGCGATGGGCGTGGTAGTTGCCGGTGTGGCCGTCGACGTCCGACAGGGTTAGGGTTCCCGTGCCGAGCTTGGAGAGTGAGCCGGAGCCGGTCAGGGCGCCGGCGACGGTGCCATCGGTCGTCTGGGTGACGATCAGGCCGACCTCGCCGAGGTCGAGGGTGGAGCCGGCCGCGGTGCTGAGGCTGCCCACCATGGGCCCGGAGCGCAGGAGGGCGTTGGGAAGGGTGGTCTTGGCCTGGGTCGGCGTGGTGACGTTGGCGTAGAGGCCGTAGCCGCCGCCGCTGTTGAAGAATGCGATGTTGATGTCGTGCCAGCCGGCGGCGAGCTCGATGGTCCCGGAGCGCTCGGTGACGCCCTGGGCGAAGTTGTTGTTCACCAACAGCTGGCCGTTGATCCAGAGATTGGAGCCGTCGTCGGACGCGGTAAAGAAGGTGTAGGTGCCGGCGGTCTCGGCGAAGAACTGGCCGTCCCAGCGGGCGGTGAAGGTGGCGCTGCCGGAATTGTAGGGCGAAGGGAAGCCGCTGCCCGTGCCGACGAAGTCGAAGGTCGCCCCCCGGAGCGAGCTGGAGGCGTAGAAGGCGGAGCCCGAGGAGACCATCTTGGCGTCGAGCGCGCCCAGGTTGGCGAGGTCGCCCACGCCGCCGGAGGCGCCGACAGGGGTGTAGAGCCCGGTGAGGCCGGACTGGGACTGGGCGACAAAGGTGGTGCCTGACTGGACCGCGAGGGGTCCGGAAAGGGCGCCCTGGAGGCTGAGGGTGCCGGCCGAGAGGGTGACCCCGCCGGCCTGGGTGTGGTAGCCTCCCGTAAGCGCCAGGGTGCCGGAGCCGGACTTGACGAGTGAGCCGGCGCCGGAGAGGGAACCGGTGTAGGTGGTGGAGGCGTTGTTGGCGCCGACGGTGAGGGCGACGGCGGCCGGGGTGGCGGCGTTGTTCTGGAGGGAGATGCCTCCGGAGCCGGAGAGTCCGCCGAGGGTGAAGGCGTTGCCCGTGACGGCGCTGTCGAAGGCGAGCGTGCCGCCGGAGAGGACGGTGGTGCTGGTGGCGAGCGCGGAGGCGTGAGCGAGGCGAACGGTTCCGGTGCGGAGCGTGGTGACGCCCGTGTGGGCGTTGGCGCCGGAAAGGATGAGGGCGTTCGCGCCGACGGTGGTCAGGTTAAGCGCGGAGCCGGCGGGGTCGGCGAGGCTGCCGGCGAAGGTGCGGTTGGCCGCCGTGGTGTCGAAGGCCAAGCTGGATCCGGCCGCGAGGTTGCCGGTGCCGACGAGGGTGGCGACATCGGCGTCGGCGACGCCGGCCCCGAGGGCGAGGGTGGCGCCGGAGGCGATGGACCAGCGGCCGGCGGCGTCCCATCCGGCGAGCGACGAGGTGGAGCCGATGGAAAGGACGCCGGCGGCGACGGTCGTGTTGCCTGAGTAGGTGTTGGCTCCGGTGAGCGAGAGGTTGCCCTCGCCGGCCTTGACCAGGCCGGCGGTCCCCGTGATGGCCCCGGAGAGCACGCCGTCGAGCGAGCCGGAACCGCGGGCGACGCGGACCGTGCGGTCGGCGGAGCCTAGGTCGATGGCGTTGGCGAAGGTGACGGTGTTGTTGGAGAGGGCGTGGCCGAGGAGGAGCTCGCCGCCGTTGGGAATGAAGGATCCCGATCCCCAGGCGACTTGGGCGCCGGCGCCTCCGAGGTTGACAGTGCGGGCGGCGCCGGTGGCGGCGAAGCCGGTGGAACCGGTGAGGGTCACCTGACCCGCCCCGGTGCCGAGGGCGCGGGAGAAGTCGCCCGCGGCGAGGTCGAGGACGCCGCCGGCGAGGGTGAGGGCGCCGGTGCCGCCGCTGGCGCCGATGCCGCCGGCGAGGGAGGTGGCGTTGGAGAGGCGGAGGACGCCTCCGGACAACGTGACGAGGCCGGTGTTGGTGTTGGCGGCGCTGAGGTTGACGACGCCGGTGCCGGCAACGGTTAGGCGGCCTGAGCCGGAGAAGGCGCCGGTGAAGGTGAGGGTGCGGGCGACGCCGGTGGCGGCGTCGGTGGTGTTGATGGTGAGGCCGGTGGCGGCGTCGGTCAGCGAGATGGTCTTGGCGGTCGACCAATCGGCGAGGGCGCCGAGGGTGGCGGCCCCGGCGGTGAAGGTCTCATTGGTGTTGTTGGCGTTGATGCCGCCGACGCCGACGTTGAGGCGACCTCCGGTGAGGTTGTAAGTCGCGGTGCCGCTGCGACTGGTGTTGAAGTCAATCCCGCGGACATTGGCGGTGCCGCCCGACTGGTTGAAGACACCCGAGCCGTCCCAGTGGAGGAGGACGTTGGTGTTCAGGACGTTCAACGTACCGCCGGAGAGGTTGTAGGTGCCGTTGGAGCCGCCTGATCCCCAGTGATTGAGCAGGAAGGAGTTGCCGGTGCCGACCTGGATGGTGTTGCCAGTTATCGTGAGGGCGCCGCCGGACTGGTTGATGACGGTCGTCTTGCCGGACTGATTGGCTCCGATGATGCCGTTGAGCGTGATGTCGCCGCCGGTGATAGCGAGGGTCCCCGTGTTGAGGTCGGTCCGGCTACCGTTGGCGACGACGGTGCCGCCGGAAATCGTCACGCGGCCGCCGCCGTCGACGAAGAAGTGAGACAGGCTGTGCGTACCGGAGGCGATCTCAACCGAACCCGCGGCGCCCATCGAGAGAACGCCGCCGAGGGCGAGGTTGGCGCCGATGACATCCGTGCCGGAGCTATGGTTAAAGGTGAGGCTGGAGGCGGCGAGTGTGCCGTTGCGGATGACGGAGCCCGAGGAAGCGAGGGCGCTGACGGTGACAGCGCCGAAGGTGGAGGTGCCGCCGCCGAGGTCGAGGAAGGCGCCGCCGGAGATGGTCAGGCTGCCGCCGCCGGTGATGCTCGCGCCGGAGGCGAGGGCGAGGTTGCCGGCGGAAAGGGTGGTGGCGCCGCTGTAGGTGTTGGTGCCGCTGAGGGTGAGGGTGTTGGCACCGATCTTGACCAGGCCGACCGCGCCGCCGTTGGCGCCGGTGGAGTTGGTGATCGCGGTCTCGAGGGTGAAGGAGCCAGGTCCGGTATTGAACCCGAGGAGGGAGCCCGCGCGGAGACCGGTGACACCAGAGGCGTCGTAAAGCGAGGGGAGGAGGGTCGCCAGGTCGGCGTTGGTGAAGTCGCCGGCGCCGGCGACCTCCAACATCAGGGTTGTGCCGGAGCGGACCTGGGTGTTGGCGGCGTTGGCGAGGGCGGTGCGCGAGGCGAGCTCGAGGGTGCCGTTGGCGACGGTGGTAAGCCCGGTGTAGGTGCTGGAACCCGAGAGGGTGAGGGTGTTGGATCCGATCTTGGTGACCGCGAGCGCGCCATTGGCGCCGTCGGCGACGATGCCGGAGAAGACGCGGTTGCCGTCGGTGGTGTCGAACCCGAGGGCCGACCCAGCGGCGAAGTTACCGGTGGCGATGAGGGCGGAGACCTGGGCGGCGGTGAAGGGATTGCCGACGGCGAGGGTCGTGCCGGAGGAGGCGGTCCAGCGGCCGGCGACGTCCCATCCGGGCAGGGAGGAGACGGAGCCGAGGGCGAGGGTGCCGGCGTTGAGGGCGGTGTTGCCGGCGTAGGTGTTGACGCCGACGAGGCGCAGGGTGCCGGAGCCGAGCTTGGTGACGCCGCCGGAGCCGACGCCGTCGGCGTTGAGGCCCTGGGCGATGGTGGCGGTGAAGCCGCCGTCGTCGAGGACGGCCCCGCCGGAACGGATCAGGGTGGCGACGCCGGAAAGGAGGTTGGAGGTGTTGGAATTGGCGCGCAGCGTGCCGCCGTCGAAGATAGCAACGGCGGCGCCAACTCCGCGGTTGACGGTGTTGGCGACGAGGGTGCCGCCGGCGAGCAGGGTGAGGGTGCCGCTGGAATAGCGGCTACTGGAAGCAAGCTGGACTTGGTTGATGTTGGCGACCGCAGGGCCGGCTCCGCCTCCGATGGTGAGGAAGCCGCTTGAGTAGCTGTTTTGACCGACACGAACCCAGTCCTGGGCGTGGTTGAAGGTGCCGCCGGTGATGATGAGGGAGGCTCTGTAGGGTGCGCTGCCACCATCGCCGATGTAGGTGCCATCGCCGGAGGTGTTGAGGAGAGGGGCGAAGTTGACGATGCCCCCGGTCTGGAGGAAGGTGGCGTCCTGGCTGTTCTGCCCGATGACGAAATAGCGGTTGGAAGCGATGGTGAGCACCCCCTCCGCCATGGTGAAGTTGCCGCCGGAGTCGGACCCGACATGGAAACGGTTGGCGCTGCTGACGTAGTTGTTGCCGACAACGAGGGTGCCGGCGCCAGTCTTGGTGACGCCGCCCGAGCCGGACCAGGCGGCGGAGGCGGCGGCGACGTTGGTGCCGAGGGTGAGCGAGCCCCCGGCGTCGACCTGGATGACGTTGCCGGAGCCGGTCAGCGAGAGGGTGCGCGCGGCGGAGGTGCCGGAGCTGCCGGTGAAGCGCAGGGTGCCGCCATCGAGGGAGAGCGCGGTGCCGATCCCGAGATTGCTGGAGACGGTGTCGGCGAGGGTGGAGAAGGCGAGGGTGCCGCCGGCGACGTGGACGGAGCCGGTGAAGGTGCTGGCGCCCGCGAGATAGAGGGTGCCGGGGCCGGTCTTGACCAAGCCGAGGGCGCCGGCGCCGGTGTTGGCGAGGATGGGCCCGTAGGTGCGATCGCCGGCGGAGGTGTCGAAGCCGATGCGGGAACCGGCGGCGAAGTTGCCGGTGCCGAGCATGGCGGTGAGCTGGCCCTCGGTGACGAGGTTGCCGACGGCGATTCCCGCGCCGCTGGCCACGCTGAAGCCCCCGGCGCGATTCCAGCCAGGGAGGGCGTCGACGGACTCGACGACCAGGGTGCCGGCGCTGACGGTGGTGGCGCCGGTGTAGGAGTTAACTCCGGTGAGGGAGAGGACTCCCGAGGTCGTCTTGGCGATGCCACCGGTGCCGGACAGCGCCACGCCGAGGGCGCCGGATTGCCCGGCGACGGCGGTCGAGGTGGAGATCCTGCCGCCGGTGAGCCCGCCACCGGCCACGGTCACGGCGCCGGCGGAGGCGAGCGAGCTGCCGCCTAGGTTCAGGGTGCCGCCGAAGGCGCCGATCGGCCCGGTGAAGGCCGAGGCGCCGGAGAGGGTGAGGGTGTTGGCGCCGACCTTGGAGATGCCGACGGCGCCGGAGAGGGTGCCGGCGTAGGCGCGGTCGCCGGACTGGGTGTCGAAGCCGGAGTAGGAGCCGGCAGCGAAGTTGGCCGACAGGCCGCGGATGGTCTCGAACTGGGCGTCGGTGACCGAGTTGCCGACGGCGAGGCTGGCGCCGGACGAGACGGACCAGCGTCCAGCGGTGTTCCAGCCGGGGAGCGAGCCGGTGGAGGCGATGGAGAGGGCGCCGGCGGTGATGGCGGCGTTGCTCGACCAGGTGTTGGTCCCGGTGAGACGGAGAGTTCCGGCGCCGGCCTTGGAGAAGATGCCCGAGCCGGAGATGGCGCCGGCGAAGGCGGTGTCGGTCGCCGAGCTGAACTGGGCGGTGCCGCCGGAGATGGCGAAGGCGCCGGTGTAATTGGCGAAGTCGCCCGAGAAGGCGGTGGTGCTGGTGTTGCTCTTGGTCAGGGCGCCCGAGCCGGAGAAGGCGTTGGTGACCGAGGTGAGGTTGGTGAGGATGACCGAGCCGGTGGCGCCGGTGAGGTTGAGGCGACCGGTGCCCGCGATGTTGCGGGTGAAGGTGACGTTGAAGCCGTTGGCGTTGAGGTCGGTGACGCCGGCGGCGGCCACGTGCATGAACGGGGTCCAGTTGCCGGTCGCGGTGGCGCGCATCGTGCCGCCGGAGGCGACGAGATAGAGGCCGCGGTCGCCCCAGCCACCGCCGCTGCCGGTGGCGGTGCTGCCGAGCGAGAGCGTGCCGCCCTGCAGGGAATAGAGGCTGATGCCGCCCTCGCCGCCCTCGTTCGAGCCCGACTGGGTCTGGCCGGTCGCGAGGCGTCCGAAGGTGGCGGAGCCGCCGACCTGGAGGAAGCCGAACTGGGCGTCGCGGTTGTCCTGGCCCTGGCTGGTGGCGGTGAGCGAGCCGCCGATCATCATGCCGACGCCCTGCGTGCCGATGTTGATCGGGGCGAAGCGAACGGTCGTGTAAGTGCCGGTGAAGCCGTGGGCGAGGATAGCACCCGAGCTCTCACCGATGGTGAGGAAGGTGCCGGAAGAGCCGGTGGCGGCCAGGGTGGAGCCCGTGCCGAGGATGAGGACGGACGAGGCGCCGGTGACGGCGCCGGTCTGGACGAAGGGAGCGGCGGCGCTACCGAGGAGGGTCAGTTCGCTGGTGCCCGAGATGGAGATGGCGTTGCTGACACCCACGCCCGCGGAGCCGTTGGA
>JBKDBK010000085.1:0-7704 GCA_046315175.1 Opitutia bacterium
CGCCTGCGAGCGGCTCGGCGCCCGCCTCTCCGAGATCTCTGGAGATTGAGCAAAAAAGAAGGGGGGCGCGTCCTCTCGAACGCGCCCCCGGGTGCTATGAGCCCCTGCCGACCTTAGAAGGTGCGGGACAGGGAGAAGACCAAGGCAGCCTTATCGAGGACCTTGCCGTTATAGGAAACACCCTCGTAGTCCGCATCCGAGTAGGCGAGGGTGGCGGTGTAGCCGGCGACAGGGTAGGAGAGGGCGACACGGTAATCGTCGGCGTAGGTCTGCTCCCCGTTGCCGGAAGTCCAACCACCATGGAGGGTGAGGGTCAGGTTCTTGAGGACCTCGACGCTGTAGGTCAGGTCGAGGTAGCCCGTGCCGTCGGAATCCTCCAAGCCGAAGTAATCCGTCAGCGAGTACGAGTAGCTCAGGGTGGCGCCAGCCGCCGAAAAGGCGAGATTGGCCTCAGTGGTGTTGTACTTGTAGGCGCCAGGGTAGTTGTAAGCGATCACGCCCAACTTGGTGTCGACACCGGCTACCTTGAAGGTGAAGGAGGCATAGGTGTCGATTTCCAGAGTGTCGTTGTCGTCGTTGCTGTTAAAGTTCTGGTTGGCAGCCCAGATGCCAAGGGCGAAGCCCGACGAATGGCTGAGATCGGTGCCGCCGGAAAGGGCGATCGGGTTGCTGCTGGCAATCTGGGAGACCCCGCGGAAGATGTAATCCGTGGCGAGGGCCAGGTTGTGAGTCTGCGTCCAGTCCGACTTGGCCGGAGCGGGCGCAGGTGCCGTCTGGGCGAGAGCCGAGGCGGCGAGGAGGATGGGGAGGGTGTGGATGGTGTGCTTCATGGCACTGATCCTTTACCACGGCTCGTGCCAACCCCCGGAGGAGGGGTTCCTTGCGCTCAATCCGCCAAGGCTCCGAAAAGCCTGCCCAAAAATCGACTCAGCGGGCGGGGTCGAAGGCGATTTTCTTCCACTGCAGCTTGCCGAAGCGGAAGTTGAGCATCAACGCCATGGCCAGCTTGCTGGACTTGAGGTAGGCGATGTTCTCCGAGAAATCGGTGTCTAGGAAGCGATCGTGCGACCGGAGATCGAGCAGGATCTGGCCCTCGACCACCGGGCCGACCTCGGCCTTGCCGACCACCTTGCCCTCGTAGGTGAACTCAAGCTCGCGCTCCGCCTCGACCTTGAGTCCCTGCTTCTTAAGCTCAATCAGCAAGGCCTTGCGATAGACGGCCAGGTCGAGCCCAGGCCCGATGGCGTTGAGCACGGTGATGGCGCATCCCGTGACCTTGTAGGCGAGGTCCTGGAGGGGGTTGGGCTGAGGCGACGAACGCGGAAGGAGGAAGCGGTCGGAATCGGAGGACATGGTCGGTGCTCGAATGCGGTCTTCAAAAACCGTCTCGGCGTCCGAATCAAGCCTTCCGAGATGCCTTGGCGGATGTCGTGCCCGTCTTGTCAGGCGTCCCGACGGGGGAGACGCCGGGCGCCTTGGCCGGGGCGAACGCCTGCAGCCGCTGCCGAACCGCCTCGGCATAGCACAGGGCGTAGCGCTCCGCTGCCCTCGACCAGGGGAATTCCCGGCGCATCGCACGGGTGCGCATGGCCTCGAACTCCCGCGGGTGGCGGTGGCGGAGCTCAAGAGCCTGACCGAGCGCCCAGGCGATGGCGGCGCTGTCGGCATGCTCGAAGACGATGCCGGTGGCGTCGGTCGCTCCCGGCGTCCAGGGATCGACGGTGTCGGCCAAGCCGCCGGTCCTTCGGACGATGGGCAGGGTGCCGTACGCCATTGAGTAGAGCTGGTTCAGGCCGCAGGGCTCGAATCGGCTGGGCATCAGGAAGAAGTCGGCTCCCGCCTCGATCCGATGCGACAGGCGGTTGTCATAGCCGATCCTGACCGCGGCGGCGCCCGGGTGTGCGGAGGCGAGGCCGAGATAGGCCTGCTCGAGCGCGGGATCGCCGCTTCCGAGCAGGGCAAGCTGCAGCTGGCCCGCGCGAATGCGGGCTCGGAGCGGTTCCAGGGCCAGGTCGAGACCCTTCTGCTCCCAAAGGCGAGCCACCACGCCGACCAGCGGGACACCGGGGTCGGGCTCGAGCCCGAGCTCCGACTGCAGGGCCGCCTTGCAGGCGGCCTTTCCCGAGGGTTCGGACGCCGAGTAGCGCGCGGGGAGATGGGGGTCGCGGGCGGGATTCCAGTCGTCGGTGTCGACCCCGTTCAGGATGCCCTCGAGGTCCGACTGTCGGTGGCGAATCACCGGATCAAGGCCGAAGCCCTGGGCGGGACCCGCGATTTCCCGGGCGTAGGTGGGGCTGACGGTGGTCAGCCGGGTGGCATGATAGAGCCCGCCCTTGAGGAAGTTGATGCCGCCCAGGCATTCCAGGTTGTCCTCGGTGACGACCCAATCGGGAAGGCCGAGGTAGGCTGCGATGTCCTTCCCGTGCAGGCCCTGGTGCTGGAGATTGTGGATGGTCAGGACGCTGGCCGCGGTCCCGAGCGGGGTCTCCCGCAGGACGGTGTTGAGGAGGACGGGAGCCAGCGCGACCGTCCAGTCGTGGCAATGGACGACGTCCGGAATCCAGCCGTCGGCGAGGCAAAGGTCCAATCCGGCGCGCGCGAGGAACGCGGCGCGGCGCCCCGCCGACGCGGGGTCCCCGTAGATCTCGCGTCCGCCGTAGAGACCGTCATGCTCGATGAAGAGGGCGACGAACCCGTGCGCGCCGGACGAGCGTCGCACGCGGCAGGTCGCCGCGGGGTGAACCCCGACGTCCAATTGCTCCCGGTGGCAGGGGAGCGACTCGCGCCCCGGGATGGAGCCGTGGAGGGGGGTGACGACCCTCACCTCGTGCCCGGCCAAGGCGAGGGCCTTGGCAAGGGCGGCGGTGGCGTCGCCGAGACCTCCCGACTTCGACCACGGGGCCAGCTCGGGCGTCAGGTGCAGGACGCGCATCAGGCTCGCACCTTGCCCAGCCGGTTGACCAGCGGCACGAAGGCCAGCAGGACCAGGAAGGCGCCCGCCATGGCGACGTTGCCGGCCAGGTCATGGACCGTCCCGAGCGCCGAGAAACCCTCCATGCCGGGCTCAAGGCCGGCGAAGTCGCGATCGATAGCCGCCGAGCCGTGCTTGCCGGCATAGAGGGACAGGTAGGTGTTGCGCCCGACGTTGAGGACGATCGCCGCCAGGCCGGCGGAGGCGATGAGAAGCGCGCGGCGGATCAGGGCTCCGGGGAACCCGCCCTCGACCCACAGGGAGCCCAGGAAGGCGCCGACGAAGACGCAGGCCGAGAGGGAGCGGATGCCCGAGCAGGCGTCGGCAATGCCCACCTGCTGGCCGTTCTCGAAGACGATGATGTTGCCGCGGACGATGATCTCGTGGTCCGTCACCCGCAGCACGCCCGCGACAAACTCGGTGACAAAGGCCAGGAGGGGGCCCTTGACCTGGTTGTCCACGAGGTAAAGGAAGGGGCCGGAGACAATCCAGATGGCCGCGGGGAAGAGCAGCAGGCCGAGGGCCCTCCATCGCGCGGTCCCCGAGGGGGCGGCGCCGCCGGGCGCGGCGACGGCGAGGAATCCGAAGCCGAGAATCGACCCCATCAGCCCGAAGGCCACCGCCATCGTGGCGACGACGCCCGTGCCGAAGACGGCTCGGCCGGCCGCGCCCAGCGAGAAGGTCGCCAGGCACAGCAGCGTCAGGGCGAGCGCAAGGCGCCTCAGCCAGGCGGGCGCGTCGGGGCCGGCTGGCGCCTGGCCCGACAGCAGGGGCGCCAGCTGGGGCCATCGGTCCCACAGGACATAGAGCGAGAAGGCCGGGACGAGGTAGCCGAAGGTATAATCCTCCTTCGTGCTCCAGATGGCCCATTGGTCCCAGGTCGCGAATCCCATCATCGCGAGGGACAGCACGGCCAAGCCGACCGTCTCCGGGGGGAGCGCGCTCGCGCTCGTCTTCTCCGTTGCGCCTTCCTCCATGGTCAGAACTTGGGCACCGCCTCGAGGAGGGTGCGGGTGTACGGGTGGGCGGGGGAGCCGAGGATTCGCTCGGGCGAGCCTTGCTCGACCACGACGCCCCGCTCCATCACAAGGATATGGTGGCTGATGTGCTCCACGACCGCCAGGTCGTGGGCGATGAAGAGGTAGGCCACGCCGAGCTCCTCCTGCAGGTCCTGGAGCAGGTTGACCACGGACGCCTGCACCGAGACGTCGAGCGCCGAGACAGGCTCGTCGCAGACAATCAGCTCGGGCTGGACGGCGAGGGCGCGGGCGATGCCGATGCGCTGGCGCTGCCCGCCGGAGAACTCGTGCGGGTGGCGCCTCATCTGGTCGGGGCTCAGGCCGACCTTCCGGAGAAGGTCGGCGCAGCGGGCCTCGCGGTCGGAGCGGCTCATCGCGGGGAAGTGGATTTCCAGCGGCTCGGAGAGGATGGCGAGGATGTCGGCCCGGGGATTGAGGGAGCCGTAGGGATCCTGGAAGACCATCTGCACCTTCTTGCGCCAGGGCAGGAACTCACGGTTGCCCAGCGGGGCGATGTCGAGCCCTTCCCAGAGGATTTGCCCGGAGGTCACCGGGGCCAGCTTGACGATGGCGCGGCCGGTGGTCGTCTTGCCCGAGCCGGACTCGCCGACCAGGCCGACCGTCTTTCCGCGGGGAATGGAGAAGCTGACCCCGTCGACCGCCCGGACGGGCTCGAGCTTCCGGAACCAGCCGGCTCCGGGGCGGGGATAGTGAACGCGGAGGTCGCGGACCTCGAGCAGGGATTGGTCGCTCATGCGGAGGGGGAGGATTCCCGCAGGCTATCCTCGAGGGTGGGCAGTCGGCGGCGGCGCTGCCCAAGGCGCGGGATGCAGCCGATGAGCCCGCGGGTGTAGGGGTGGCTAGGGTTGGCCATGACCTGGGAGACCGGGCCTTGCTCGACGACCTTGCCGCGGTGCATGACCAGGACGTTGTCCGCCAGGTTGGCGACAATCCCGAAGTTGTGGGTGATGAGAAGGATGCTCATGCCGCGCTCGCGCCGGATTCTCGCGAGCAGCTCCATGATCTGCTTCTGGATGGTCACGTCCAGGGCGGTGGTGGGCTCGTCGGCGACGAGCAGGCGGGGTTGGCAGGCGAGCGCCATCGCGATCATGGCGCGCTGGAGCATGCCGCCCGAGAGCTCGTGCGGGTAGGAGTCGGCGACGCGGCCCGGCTCGCGGATGCCCACGGCGTCGAGCGAGGCCTCCACCTCGGCGCGAACCGCGGACCTCGGCATCGACGTCCGATGGGTCCGGATGGCCTCGGCGATCTGGAACCCGACGGTGTAGACCGGGTTCATCGAGGTGCCGGGCTCCTGGAAGATGTAGGCGATGCGACCTCCGCGGACCTGGGTCATCTCCCGGTCGGGCAGGCCGATCAGCTCGCGACCCTCGAGCAGGGCCGAGCCGGAGACCCGGCAGGCGGGCTCGGGCGGGAGCAGCCGGGTCAGGGCGAGGGACGAGACGGATTTGCCCGAGCCGGACTCCCCGACCACGGCGAGGATCTCGCCCTCGGCCAGGTCGAAGCTGACCCCGGTCGAGGCAACGGTTTCCGAGCCGCCGGAACGGAAGTGGACGGAGAGGTCGCGCACGCGGAGCAGGGGGGAGGCGGACATCGGGTCGACCGTAGGGGTGAGGCGGGGCTTGGCAAGGAGATGTGGGCGGGTTCGCCGTTGCGTGGGAGCCGCGGAACCCTTCCATCCACGGCGATGGCGAGCGACACCCCCATGCAGCGTCAGTATCGCGAGTTCCGCGAGCGCATCCCCGCCGACGCCCTCCTGCTGTTCCGGCTCGGCGACTTCTTCGAGATGTTCGGGCGGGACGCCGAGGTCGCCTCGCGCGTCCTCGGCATCACCCTGACCCGGCGAGGGGACCTTCCCATGGCGGGCATACCTCACCACGCCGCCCCCGGCCACGTGCAAAAGCTCCTCGCCGCCGGCCACAAGGTCGCCCTGGCCGACCAGGTCGAGGCCGCCGTCCCGGGCAAGCTCGTCCGCCGGGAGCTGACCCGGATTCTCACGCCGGGCACGGCGCTCGAGGACGGCCAGCTCGACTCGCGGCGCGGCAACTACCTCCTCGCCCTCTCGCGCGACCGCGCGGGTTGGCACGCCGCCTGGCTGGACGTCTCCACGTCCGACTTCCGGGTCGCCAGCTCGCCCGACCTGGAGCCGCTCCTGCCGACCCTCCACGCCCTGGCTCCCGCCGAGATTCTCCTCGCCGAGGACCACGAGCCGCCGGCCGAGCTCGGCCCTCTGCTCGGCGCCTCGCGGCTTTCCCGGACGCCGGGATGGAACTTCGACCCCGCGACCGGCGCCCGCCTTGTCGCCGAGACGCTCGGCGTCCACGGCCTGGCCGGATTCGGCCTTTCCGACGACCATCCCGCGCTCGGCCCGGCCGGCGCCGCCGTCGCCTACGTCACCGACTCGCTCTGCGACCGGCCCCGCAACCTCTCCCGCATCGCCGAGCACCGCCTCGGCGAGGCGGTGCTGCTCGATCCCGCGTCGGCCCGCAACCTCGAGCTCTTCGCCACCACCTCCGGCCGACGCGAGGGTTCCCTCGTCGAGGCCATCGACCGCACGGCCACCCCGGCGGGAGCCCGGCTGCTCGCCCGCTGGCTCGCCGAGCCCTCGACCGACCTCGCCGTGCTCGCCGCCCGCTCCGCCGCCGTGGCCGCGCTCGTGCGCCACCCCGGATCCGCCGCGCGCCTCGCCGAATCCCTCGCGCAGGTGCGCGACATTCCGAGGATCCTCGGCCGGCTCCAGAACCGGCTCCGGAACCCGCGCGAGCTCGGGGGCGTCCGCGACACGCTCGCCGCGCTCCCCGCGCTGAGGGAGGAGCTCGCCTCGGTTCCCGGGGGCGCGCTGGCGGCGATCGCCAGCCGGGTCTCGCCCGAGCCCGCGCTCGCCGGGCTTCTCCTCCGGGCGCTGGCGGAGGAGCTGCCGGCCGACCTCTCGGACGGCGGCGCGCTTCGAGCCGGGCACGACGCCGAGCTCGACCGCCTCCGCTCGCTGGCATCCGACAGCAAGGCGTGGATCGCCGACTTCGAGAGGGGCGAGCAGGAGCGGACGGGGATCAAGTCGCTCAAGGTGCGCTACAACGGCGCCTTCGGCTACGCCATCGAGGTCACCAAGGCCAACCTCGCCCTCGTCCCGGCCGACTACATCCGCAAGCAGACGATGGTCAACGCCGAGCGGTTCACCACCGAGGCGCTGAGGACGAAGGAGCGCGAGGTGCTCCGCGCCGACGAGCAGTCGCTCTCCCGCGAGTCGGAGCTCTTCCAGGCCCTGGTCGCCGAGGTGCTCGCCCGGGCCGACTCCCTGCGGGAAACCGCCGCCGCCCTGGCCGAGGCGGACGTCCTCCGCGGCTGGGCCGACCTCGCCCGGGAGTCCGACTGGTGCCAGCCGACCGTGGACGACTCCGATGCCCTTGAGATCGAGGAGGGCCGGCACCCCGTGGTCGAGCGCATGCTCCGCGAGCGCCCGGGCGCGGGTTCCTTCGTGCCGAACGACACCCGGCTTTCCGGCTCGGGGGAGCAGGTCGCGCTCATCACCGGGCCCAACATGGCCGGCAAGTCGACCTACATCCGCCAGGTCGCCCTCATCGCGCTGCTCGCCCACCTCGGCTGCTTCGTGCCGGCCCGCAAGGCGCGCGTCGGGCGCATCGACCGCATCTTCTGCCGCGTCGGGGCCAGCGACGAGCTCGCCCGCGGCCACTCGAC
>JBKDBK010000086.1:0-2090 GCA_046315175.1 Opitutia bacterium
GAGGCCCACCATCGCCGCAAGTTCAGGCCCGATTGTCAGCACTAGCGGCGCACCCGAGCCGGTTTCGCTGCGCGTGGACTGCAACAGCCCGACATCCCGCATGTAATCGGCCACGCTGCGGATCGTCTCGTATGGCGCGCCGAACTTCGCCTGTACGTCCGCGATCGTCAGGCTCTCATCCGGATTGGCTGCGAAGTAGGCGACCAGCCGATCGCGCAGCATGATGCGTTTGCCCCGTTGTCTCACGGCAGCACCGGGGTGATCAGCAGCGCCACCACGCCCCACGACGCGGCGACGATGGCGATGGCCAGCAGCAGGCATCCGCGGGTCATGGGCGGCTCGTCGCGGCCGTCCTGGTCGTCGGGGCCCTTCTTCATTGCTGGCCCGCCTTCAGGAAGGCCTCGATGTCGCCGCGACGGTAGCGCACCGGCGCGCGCTTGCCCTCGCCAAGCTTGGTCCAGGCCGGGCCCGTGCGCTTGGCGCGCCAGCCTTCAAGGGTGTCGGTGGAGACGCGCAGCAGGGCTGCGGCCTCCTTGGGGGTGAGGAGGTCGGTGGTCATGGTCAGATCGGGCCGTCGTCGAAGTCGGGGCCAAGGGCCGGCGGGGGCGCTTCGACGGTGTCGGGATCCGCGGGCGGTGCGGGCGGCTGGGCCGGCGGCGCCTGGTCGGCGACCTTGGCCAGGCGCGACGGCCGGCGCGGCGCCTCGGGGGCCGGCGGCGGATCCGCGGGCGCAGGAGCCGGGGGCGCTTCGGCCGGCGGGATCGGCGCGAGTTCGGTGTCGTCGTCGTGCGTCACGCCGTCGAGGTCGGTGCTCAGCGGCAGGCGCTTGGCCAGGCGGCGGACTGCGGTCTTGCGCCACATCTCCTCCCACCAGGCGACCCACGGGCCCGAGTCTTTCGAGCGGCTCACCGCGCGGATCTGGTCGATCTGGCGCCGGTTCATGATCTCGACGTAGCTGTCGCCGGTCTTCATGCGCGCGACAGCGTAGACCCCGATCGCGTCGCCGCGGTCGCCGAACCAGTCGACCTCGTGCACCGGCACCTGGTCGATGCCCGGGTGGTAGGTGAACTTGTCGTTCTTGTGCACCAGGATCGCGTCGATCGTGGAGAGCTCGCCGCTGTTGCGGATCAGTTTCAGGATGCCGGCGTACATCGGCATGAACTGACACTGCTTTACGCCGGCGGACTTGTTCCAGAACGCGGTGATCGCGCCCTCGCGGCCGTCGGGAAGCAGGCCCATCTGCGCCGAGCGCATGGCCGCGGCGAACATGGTCCGGCGGTCGGCCTCGAGCAGGTCGGGCGTCATCTGCACGGCCGTCAGCAGCGTGCGCTTGAAGCGCTCGACGGTGATGTGCTGCGGCAGGGCGGCCTTGAACTGGTCGCCCATTTTGTCGATCGCTTGGCGGAAGGCGGCGATCGGGTCGCGCGGCTCGGCCGGCGCTGCGGGGGTGGTGTTGGTGCTCATGCCTTGCCTTTCTTGGCGGTGATGCGGAGGTTTCGGTAACCCTTGCGGGCTCCGGTGTAGGTGCCGACCATGTCGGCGGTGATCAGGGTTCCAGGGCTGTCGGCCACCATGCCGGCGCTGATGCTGAACCCGGGCAGCAGCACCTTCTCGGCGTCGCCGATCGCTTCGAGCAGCTGGGCCTTTGCGATCTCGGCGTCTTCCTCGTGTTCCTTGGCCAGCGCCTTCGCCGTGCGGTACTGGTCGACCAGCGATGCGATCTTCGCATCACCCGAGGCGTCGAGGATCTTGCCCGGCTCGGCGTAGGCGGTCAGCCGGATCAGCGCCGCAGCGTCCTGCGGCATCACCGGGTCGGGCTCCTGGCCGGCATCGACGGTGCGCCAGAACTCGGCGACCTTGGCGCGGATCGCGCGGATCACGTCTTCGTCGCGCGGCCGCTCGATGATCTCGAAGCGGTTGCCGCCGACGAACGCGCCGATGAACGACCGGGCGAACCCGCTCACGGCCATCTGGTGCTGCACCTGCATCTCGATGTGCTCAGGCGCCTCGATGCTGCCGTCGTCGTGCTCGAGCCAGCCGCCGCGGAACGCGAGGTAGTCGACGTTCTTGATCTCCAGGTGCGCCGGGCC
>JBKDBK010000087.1:0-2637 GCA_046315175.1 Opitutia bacterium
GATCGTGCCGCTGAGCTTAGGGGCGTTCGTGGAGGCAAGGTTAAGCTGGCTGGCGCTCAGGGTCGTGAAGCCGGTCACGGAACCACCCGCCAAGGTGAAGACGTTGGCGACGGAGAGGCCGTTGAGGTCGAGCACGCCCCCCTCCACCCGAATGGAGCCGGTGCCAAAGGCCTGGGCGTGCCCGGCGCGGAGCGTGCCGGCGGCGACCACCCAAGGGGAAGCCAAGCCGGTGCTGGCGGCGCCCAAGGTCAGGATGCCGTCGCCGGATTTGGTGAGCGTGATTGAGGACGCCCCGGAGAGGGAGGAGGCGAGGCTGACATCGTTGCCGTTGGTGTCGAGCGAGGCCGAGCCCGTCAGGGCCAGTCGCGACGAGATGTCCTGGGTGTTGCCGGATGCCCAGCGCAGGGTGCCACCTGCCAAGGTGACCGTACCAGTGCTACCGAGCGACCCAGAGGCGAACTCAAGGCCGCCGGAGTTAAGATTGGTACCTCCGGAGTACGTGTTGGCGCCGGTGAGGGTCAGGGTGCCTGCGCCGGACTTGGTCAGGGAACCAGAGCCGGAGATGACGCCGCCGTAGGTGGTGGAGGTACCTAGGCCGCCCACGTTGAGCGAGCCACTGCCCAGAGCGAGGTTGCCGCCGGTTGCGCCGCCGCCGGAAAGCGAGCCAACGGTGACGGCGAAGTTGCCGCTGTTCTGAAAGGTGACACCGGCGACATTGTCGAGGGTAAGGGCGACATTCGTGAGCGTCGACGCACGCTCGACCAAGGCGATAGTGCCGGCGGAGACGCGAATCGAGCCAGTGGTGACCGTGGCATTGACCAAAGTGAGCGTGTTGGCACCGACCTTGGTCAGCGTGAAGCCGGCCAGGTTGAGCGAGGTTGCGCCGAAGCCGTTGGTGAGCAGGGCCCAGTTGCCGGAACCGCCTACGGTGGCGTCGGCCGCAAGCAGGATATTGGAGGTCTGGGCGATGAAGTTGCCGATACCGCCACCGTTGTTGACCAGCGCGCCCGCGCCGCCGATCCCCGAGCCCGAGATGGTGTAACCGTAGGTGGCATCGTTGACGCCGTTGAAGTCGACGGAGGCCCCGGAGGCGACCACCACCTGGGAGACAGGGCGCCCGGAAAGGTAGGATCCAAGGGCGTTTTGGTGGCCAAGCTTGATTGTGCCGGCATTAACCAAAACGCCACCCGAGAAGGAGTTGGCGCCGGAAAGCAATAGGGTGCCGGCCCCCGATTTGGTTAGGCTCTTGGCTCCGCTGCCGGCACCAGAGTTCTGACTGATGGATCCCGCGATGACGAGGTCGTTGGGCGCGGCACCATCCTGGGTGTCAATCGTGACCGAGGCGAAAGTGAGGTCAACCTGGCCATTGATCGTGGAGGACGAGGCGGCGGCGAGTGAATTGAGGAACAACCCAGCCTCGGAGGCACGCACGAACCGATTGAGGAGCGTGGGGCCGTTGAGGGTGCCGCCGGTAAGGTTGTAGGTCCGGACATACTCGGAATCCACAAGATTGAGGGTGCCGGCGAGGTTGACGACCCGGGTGTTGCCAGCGCCGTTTAACCCGCTAATCGAGAAGCCCACCAGAGTCGTCGCCGTGGCTCCCGACTGGACGGTCAGTGCACCCGTACCGGACGCGGAGTTGTTGCCACCGAATCCCGCGCTGGCATTGAGCTCGACGAGGCCAGCGGCTACGGTCAGGCCCCCAGAGAAGGTGTTGGATGCGCTGAGGCGAAGCGTGCCGGCTCCCTGCTTGACGACCCCACCGGTGCCGCTGATGGAGCCAGCGTAGTTGGTGGTGGTAGCATCACCGACGGTCAAGGTCCCGGCTCCCAGCGTGACGGTGCCGCCCGAGGCGCCTCCGCCGGCAAGCGAGGCGAGGGTGAGCGACTTGCCAAGGAGACCGAGCGAGGCGCTGGCGACGTTGGCGAGCGTGACTGCCACGGCCGAGGCGTTGACGGTGGTGCTGCTGGGGTTGATGAAGACGTTACCCTGCTGGATGCTGAGGGAGCCCGCGGTGAAGGTTGTGTTGGCAAGGTGGAAGGAGCCCGAGCCGACCTTGGTCAGGGTGAAGCCCGCCAGGTCGATCGACGTGGCGCCGAAGCCCGCGCCGAGCATGCCCCACTCGCCGGAGCCGCCGATGGTAGCGTCGGCGGCAAGACGGAGATTCGTAGTCTGGGCGATGCCCGTGGTGATGCCTGCCCCGTTGTTGACCAGGGCGCCAAGTCCTCCGACCCCGGAGCCGCTGAGGGTGTAGCCGTAGGTGGCGTCCCACATACCGTTGATGTCGACCGTGCCGCCGGAGGCGACGGTGACCGCCCCCACCGCCGTGCTTTTCGCGCCGAGCGCGCTTTGGTTGCCAATCCTGATGGTGCCCGCGTTGACGGTCACACCGCCCGTGAAGCTGCTGGCGGCCTGGAGGAAAACCGTGCCGGACCCGGACTTGGCAAGGGTCTTGGCACCGCTGCCCGCTCCGGTGTTCTGGGAGATGGCGCCGGCGATGACGAGGTCGTCGACGGCCGCTCCGTCGGCGACGTTGAGCGTCAGGCTGTTGAACGTCATGTCGACCGCCGTGGCGATGATGGCGGAGGCGTTGGACGCATTGGTGGTGATCTGTCCCGCCCCGACAGCCGAGCCGAC
>JBKDBK010000088.1:0-7432 GCA_046315175.1 Opitutia bacterium
CCAGGGGAGGGATGGCATCCCCCTGGGCCCAGCCTACTTTAGGAAGGCGAGGCTGTAGAAGAATTCCCCGAAGGCGACAAGGAACCCGCAGAGCATCATGAAGAAGCAGGCAACCCGCCACTTCGCGAAGCGCTCCCCGAGCTTCCCGAAGTGATGGAGAAGCACGGCGCCGTTGACCACCGCGAGCAGGCCGATGACCAGATCCGCGATGCGTATCGGGGGTAATTCCATCGCCTGATCCTCGTCTTGGCTCGGGCAAAGTCGACCCTGATTGGCAGGCCTCAGCGAACCTCGGCCGCCACGCTCACCAGCTGGATCGAGGGGCCGGGTTGCTCGCCCGCCGAGATCATATGCAGGTAACTAATCCCATTCACCGAAGGCTTGAGCAGGTTGAGCGGGGTTGCCGGCCTGCCATCCAAGGTCACGCGGCAGGTTGCGCCGCGGGCGACACCCGTCCACTCCAGCGCGAGCTCGTGGTCGGTGTCCGCCCGAAGCGACCCGTTGTGGCCGCCGGGGATGAGCCGTTGGGTGAACTGGGCGGCCTGCGGCGCGGTGCGGTCGCAGGCGGCGTGCAACCGGTCCATCAGGCTGACATGGGCTCCCGTGGAGCCTGCGGGGAGCCGGAAGCGCAGCGTCAGCTTTCCCGCCGTGCCCGCGGGGAAATTCCACGCCGCGCCGCCGGAGCGGTAATCGGCGCCCGAGGCGTCATTCGTGAGCTCAGCGTCGTCGAGGAAGGCGACATCAAGCAGGCGGGTTCCGGGACGCGCGGGATGGTCGATGACTTTTGCGGCCGGCTTGCGGTTGTATGAGCAGTGGCCCCGTGGGACGGGGATGAAGGTGTGGTGCAGCCAGTCGTCCGCCCCTTTCGCGAAATCCCCCTCGCGCCGGCGCTCGAGCAGCCAGCGCAGGTCGATGATGGTGAGCCGGCGGTGCTTGGCGTGCTGGCCGTACGACACCAGGATGCGGTTGGCGTCCAGCTGGACGAACTCCGCCTGGTGGTTGCCCCGGTCCTGCGGGCCGCCCCAGGTGGCGTAGTCCGCGCGCCCGCGGTGCTCGTCGAGCCCGACCTCGCGGAAGCCGCGCCAGGTCGCGCCCTCGTCCGCCGACACCGCCGCGTGCAGCGTGTCGCGGTTCGTGAACGCGTCCTCGCCCCGGCCCGTCGCCCCGGCCAGCTCGGGCAGGGCGGCCTGGTTCGTCCAGAGCACCAGGAGCCGGCCGTCCCGCAGGCGGCCCACCGTCGGCATGGTCAGCGTGCCCGCGAACCGCGACGGCGCGCCCGGCGTCCAGGTCTCCCCCTTGTCCCGCGAGAAGGATTCGTAATGGAAATCCTGCGAGGTGCGGAGCAGGGCCCAGAGCCGGCCGTCGCGGAGCTCCACCACCGAGGCCTCCACCCCGAGGTTCTGCCAGCGCAGGCCGCGATGGTTGCCCTTCGCTTCGTGCGGCGGCGCGCTGATCAGGCTGCGCGACTTCCGCCAGCTCAGCCCGCCGTCGTCCGAGAGCCACATCGTGGTGCCGGCGCCCGCGCTGTGCGTCGGCACGATCAGGCGCCGCCCGCCGTCGATGAACAGCGGCGACCGCACGATGCCCGGCAGCGTGAAAAGGTCGCCGCGCTCCGTCCGCCAATCCGCGCTCGCCTTGCCGCCCTTGGTCGCGGCCACCCACTGCCCGTCGAGCCCGCCCTTCGACAGGAAGACATGGTCCTTGGTCGGCTGCACCCGGACGAACTCGCCCGTGCGCGGGTTGCGCGCGAAGGCCGGAGCCTCCTTCGCCATGCCGCCGAAGTTGGGCGGGTAATCCTTGCCCGCCTTCTCGTAAGCCCAGGTCTCGCCGTTGTCTCGGCTCACCAGGTAGCCGGGTTGACGTCGGTCGCCGTCGTAGTGCCGGATCTCCGTCGCGCTCACCCGCACGAGGCCCCTCCCGCCGTCCGCGGGGGGTGTCCCCACGATCCTGGGGCCGGGGAACTCGCCGCCCGCGGCCAGCGCCGTTGTCAGCAGGATTCCCAGCGCCGCGGCTTGTCGCATGGTGGGAATGAGAAGCGAGCGGGCCGACGGAGGCAAGGGCGTCTCGGTTTCCGGCGGAACCGCCTCGCCCTCGCTGCGGTCGCACCCAGCCCCACCCCATGCGCCCGCTCGCCCTCCTTCTCGCCGCACCCCTCGCGCTGCTCGCCACTCCGCCGGTCGAGGGCCCGCTCGACCCCTTCCTCGGCGCCGAGCGCCTCGACGCCCAGCCTCTCTTCGCCAAGGACCGTTTCCCCAACGTCGTCGTGGCCATGGACGGCACGGTGATCGCCGCCTGGAATCCCGTCCAGGTTCGCCGCAGCGAGGACGGCGGCAAGACCTGGGGCGCGCCCGTCAAGGTGGCCGACGGCTTCATGGGCGGCGGCTTCACCGTCGACGAGGTCTCGGGCGACGTCCTCGCCTTCGTCGAGGACAAGCACCCGCCCGCCCCCCTCCGCGTCTACCGTTCCAAGGACAGCGGCAAGACCTGGGCGCCCGAGCCCGTGGTCATCCATCCCAACTCCGAGGGCCATGTGCCGGCCATGCACATGAACGACCATGGCATCACCCTCCGTCACGGCGAGCACCGCTGGCGCCTCATCCGCCCCAGCCGCTGGTATGGGCGGCAGAACTACCCCCAGGAGTATTGGCACACCCATTACACCAACGCCCTCTTCAGCGACGACGGCGGCCGCACCTGGCAGGCCTCCGAACCCTTCCCCGTCCGCGGCACCGGCGAGGCCTGCATCGTCGAGCTGGCCGACGGCACCCTGCTCTACAACACCCGCCGCCACTGGGCTCCCGGGCGCGAGGACGCCCTCTGGCGCTGGACTGCCCTCAGCCGCGACGGCGGCAAGACCTGGGTCGAGCCCGCCCGCTCCCGCATCCTGCCCGACGGCGACCCCGCCTCGACCTACGGCCTCATGGGCGGCATGGTCCGCCTTCCGGTCAAGGGGCGCGACATCGTCCTGTTCAGCAACATCGTCAGCCCCAAGGGCAGGAAGAACGGGCACGTCTGGGCCAGCTTCGACGGCGGCAAGACCTGGCCCGTCCGCCGCCAGGTCTTCGCCGGCGCCTTCGCCTACTCCTCGCTGAACGCCGGTCGCCACGGCACGCCCTCCGAGGGATGGATCTACCTCCTTTATGAGGGCGGCGGCGCCGCCGGCACCCTCGCCCGATTCAACCTCTCGTGGGTCCTCGGCGGCGAGCTCACCGGCGACGGCGCCGTCCCCGACTGGGCCCGCGCCCGCTAGGCAAATCCGCTTGTCAGCCTATCTCGGGGAAGGCATCCATGTTGCCCCGCGATGCGTTGCCCCTGCCTCATCCTTTCGGTCGCATCCTTGGCTGCGGGAGTTCCCCTCGGTGCCCAGGAAACCCTTTATCCCGTCATCGGCAACCTGGGCGGGGGCATCGATCACACCCATAGCTTCAACAGTTACGGCGGGTTCTACGCCCAGGCGTTCACCACCGGCCAGCTGCCTCCCAATGTCGACGCCGATGGCAACGGCGTTCCGCTGTTCTTTCTCCGCTGGCAGCTGACCCCGGGCCTGGGCTGGGGATTCCATCCCGAGACCGGCGAGTTCGACCTTTTCCCCTCGAGAACGGTTTACCGGGTCGACCTCCGCGCGGACAACGGCGGCCTTCCGGGCCAGAGCCTCATGGATTGGGCGCAAATCGAGGTGTTCGAGGACGGCGTTGTCCTGGTTCCGCTCAGCGGAACGGTTCCCCAGCTTCAGTCAAACACGACGTATTGGGCCGCCGCCGCCTTCGTTGGCGGCGACGTCGTCCAACCTCCCGCTTTCCGGGCCACCGATGGCCCGGTCACCTCTGGTTCGGGAGCCTTTGGCGACCTCGTCTACGGCGAAAGCTCCAGCAGCTTCTTCGGCAGGGAAGGGCGCGCCCTTCTTTCGATGGAATACGAGTATCAGCCGGCCGCCGTCCCCGAGCCCTCGGCCGCCGCCCTCGGCCTCGGCGCCCTCGGCCTCGCCTGCCTCCTCCGCCGCCGTCGCCGATAAGTCGACGTCGGATTTGTAATCCCATTCGGCTTCCGAGCCGCCGGAGCGACACTAGGCGTTGCGACATGGAATCCTCCCTACCCAAGGCCGAGCAGGAAGCCCTCCTGGCCCTCTGCCTCATGGCCGCCTTCGCCGACGGCTCCAAGGGCGACGCCGAGCGCGAGCGCATCCGCCAGCTCTCCGAGTCCCTCGTCGACCCCGGCGTCGACGTCCCCGCCGTCTACCGCGACGTGCTCCTGCGGCGCCTCACCCCCGAGACCGCCGCCGCCCGCCTCGCCGGCAAGCCCTCCGCCGCCCTCGCCTACGAGATGGCCGTCGGCGTCTGCGAGGCCGACGACGCCACCAGCCCCGCCGAACGCGCCTTCCTCGACCAGCTGCGCCCCCTCCTCGGGCTCTCCGCCGCCTCGGCCGGCGCCGCCGAGACCGCCGCCACCCAGGTCGCCCTCGCCCCTGTCGCCGTCGCCGCCGCCGCGGCCGCGGGCGCTCCCCCTCCCAGTCCCGCCGCCCGCGCCGCCGGTCCGGACACGCAGACCGACGGCATGATCCTCAATTACTCCATCCTCAACGGCGCCCTCGAGCTCCTCCCCGAGTCCCTCGCCACCATGGCCATCCTCCCTCTCCAGATGAAGATGGTCTACCGCATCGGCAAGCGCCACGGCTACGAGCTCGACCGCGGCCACATCAAGGAATTCCTCGCCACCGCCGGCCTCGGCCTCACCTCCCAGGTCGTCGAGGGCTTCGCCCGCAAGCTCCTCAAGGGCGTCCTCGGCAAGGGCATGGTCGGCAGCCTCGCCGGCCAAGCCGTGTCGTCCGGCTTCTCCTTCGCCAGCACCTACGCCCTCGGCAAGGTCGCCCAGTCCTACTACGCGGGCGGTCGTCAGCTCGGCGCCATCCAGCTGCGCGCGCTCTTCGACCAAACCCTCGCCCAGGCCAAGGGCCTCCACGCCCAGCACCTCCCGAGCATCCGGGAGAAGGCGTCCAGCCTCGACCTCCCGAGGCTGCTCCAGGAGGTCAGGTCCGGCGGCGGCCCCGCCTGAGGCCGCTCACGAGCCCCAGCTCCAGCGCTCCGGCACCCAGGCGTAGTGCTCGCCCTTTGGCACCACCGTGCCCAGGCCGGGCCACGGGATGTGGAACGCGAAGGCCCGCGCGCGGGCCGCGGCGATCCGCTTGAACAGCCTCCGCCGGCTCGCGATCGCCGCCTCGTGGTCGTGGTCGAGCGCGATCGTCCAGCCCGTGTCCTCGAACATCAGCTGGTGGTGGTGCACCATGTCGCTCAGATGCACCAGCGACTCGCCGCCCGAGCGGATCTCGTAGCAGGCGTGGCCCGCGGTGTGCCCGGGCGCGGCGAGGATCTCCACCGCGTCGTGCCAGCGCCGGTCCCCGTCGCGCACCGCCTCGAGCCGCCCGTGGCGCTCCAGGATGTCCAGGCACTTCCGGGCCTGGCTGACCATGTTCGGCAGCGGCCTGCGGTCGCGCCGCGTCTTGGAGAAGTCCGGCTCCGGCGCGCGCCAGAAATCGATTTCCTCCCGCAGCGCGTAGACCTTCGCGTTCGGGAAGGTCGGCTTGTCGCCGTCCACGAAGCCGTCGAGGTGGTCGCTGTGCCCGTGGCTGAGGAAGCCCGCCGTGACCTGCTCGCGCCTGATGCCGAGCGCGGCCAGACCCTCCTCCATCCAGCCGAACTGCACCCAGGGGTGCCGCGCCCCGAAGCCCGCGTCGACCAGCGCGACCTCGTCGCCCTTCCTCAGCCCGAGGATGTTGATGTAGAGGGGCAGGGCGTCCGTCCGCTCGCGCGCCGACTCCAGCGCCGCCTTCATCCGCGGACGGTCCGACTCCGGGTGCATCAGCCCCAGGCCCTCCCTGAACAGCATGTGCCCGTCGCTGATCGAGAACGCCTCCAGCTCCCCGACCTTGAACCGGTAAACATAGGGGTTGGGCGGGCGCTTCGCCTCGACCGGCTTGGCCTCCTGGGCCCCGAGGCGGGAGGCCCCCACGGCCAGTCCGGCCAGGCCGAGGGTGGCGGCGCCGAGAAAGTCGCGCCGGGAAGGGTGGGGCAGGGGCATGGACAATGGGACGCCTCGCCGCCCGTCGGGTTCCGCGGAACCCCGCCCCCCCGTGGATGTTGAACAAGCCATGCCCCGTTCGGCCGTCCTGGCCTTGTTCATCTTTCTTCCCGTCCTCCGGGCCGACGACCCCGTGTCCTACAACCGGGATGTGCGCCCCATCCTTTCCGAGAACTGCTTCTCCTGCCACGGGTTCGACGAGCATGGCCGCAAGGCCAAGCTCCGGCTCGACCGCCGCGAGGACGCCCTCGCCCCGCGCGAGGACGGCCCGGCCATCGTCCCGGGCAAGCTCGCCGACAGCCTCGTCTGGCAGCGCATCATCACGGACGACCCGGACGACCTCATGCCGCCGCCGGAGTCCCACCTGGCGCTCACCGCGGCCCAGAAGGACATCCTTCGCCGCTGGATCAAGCAGGGCGCCGAGTACGAGCCCCACTGGGCCTTCGTCGCCCCGAGGATGCCCGCCGTGCCCAAGGGCGCCCGTCATCCGGTCGACGCCTTCATCCGCGACCGTCTCCGCAAGGAGGGACTCAAGTCCTCGCCCGAGGCCGACCGCGCGACCCTCATCCGGCGGGTGAGCCTCGACCTCACCGGCCTGCCGCCCTCCGCCGAGGAGGTCGAGGCCTTCGTCCGCGACCCCGACCCGCGCGCCTACGAGCGCCTCGTCGACCGCCTCCTCGCCAACCCCCACCACGGCGAGCGCCTCGCCCTCGAGTGGCTCGACGCCGCCCGCTACGCCGACACCAACGGCTACTCCATCGACGGCGGGCGCCACCTCTGGCTCTGGCGCGACTGGGTCATCCAGGCCTTCAACGACAACCTTCCCTACGACCGCTTCCTCCTCGAGCAGATCGCCGGCGACCTCCTCCCCGGCCGCACCGACGCCCAGCTCGTCGCCACCGGGTTCCAGCGCAACAACATGAACACCCACGAGGGCGGGACCATTCCCGAGGAGAACCTCGCCAACTACAACGCCGACCGCGTCAAGACCCTCGGCGAGGCCGTGCTCGGCCTCACCCTCGCCTGCGCCCAGTGCCACGACCACAAGTACGACCCCCTCAGCCAGCGCGACTACTTCCGCCTCTTCGCCTACTTCAACACGCTCGGCGACAACGCGCTCGACGGCGACCATGGCAACAACTCCGCTCCGGCCGCCAACCTGCGCACGCCGCTCCGCGCCGGCGACCCGGAGGCCGCGCGCGGCCGCATCGCTGCCCTTCGCGCCATCCTCGCCACGCCCGACGACGCGCTCGTCGCCCGCTGGGAATCCGAGCAGCGCGCCCAGCTGGCCGTCCGCGGAAAGGGCTTGCAGCTTCACCCGGTCAACCTGCGCCGCATCTCGACCCCCAATGTCGGCTCG
>JBKDBK010000089.1:0-49380 GCA_046315175.1 Opitutia bacterium
CTTCATATCCTCCGCCCCCACCCCACCATGCCCGTCCCCACCCATCGCGACCTCGGCCACCTAAGCGGCAATCGCGGCCTCATGCGCGTCGACTACAACGTCCCCCAGGACAAGAAGACGGGCGCCATCACCAACACCCAGCGCATCGCCGCCGCCCTGCCCAGCATCCGCCACGTCCTCGCCGCGGGCGCCAGCGTCGTCCTGATGTCCCACCTCGGCCGCCCCGACGGCAAGCGTGTCGACAAGTTCTCCCTCCGCCCCGTCGCCGCCGAGCTCCAGAAGCTCATCGGCCGCCCCGTCGCCTTCGCCGACGACTGCGTCGGTCCCGCCGCCGAGCAGGCCGCCGCCGCGCTGAGGCCCGGCGAAGTCCTGCTCCTCGAGAACCTCCGCTTCCACATCGAGGAGGAGGGCAAGGTGAAGCTCGAGGACGGCACCAGCGTCAAGGCCGACCCCGCCAAGGTCGCCGCCTTCCGCGCCTCCCTCTCCCGCCTCGGCGACGCCTACGTCAACGACGCCTTCGGCACCGCCCACCGCGCCCACTCGTCCATGGTCGGCGTCGACCTCCCCCTTCGCGCCGCCGGCTTCCTCCTCGAGGCCGAGCTCAAGGCCTTCGACGCCGTCATCCGGCAGCCCCGCCGCCCCCTCCTCGCCATCCTCGGCGGCGCCAAGATCGCCGACAAGATCCCCCTCATCCGCAACCTCATCGAGAAGGCCGACGAGATCATCATCGGCGGCGGCATGGCCTACACCTTCCGCAAGGTCTGCGACGGCATGGAGATCGGCAACTCGCTCTTCGACAAGGAGGGCGCCCTCATCGTCCGCGAGCTGCTCGACAAGGCCAAGGCCCGCGGCGTCCGCGTCACCCTGCCCGTCGACTTCCTCTGCGGCGACAAGTTCTCCCCCGACGCCGCCACCCGCCCCGCCGACATGGCCTCGGGCATCCCCGCCGGCTGGGAAGGCATGGACGCGGGCCCCCGCTCCATCGCCCTCTACGAGGAAGCCATCGCCCGCGCCGGCACCGTCGTCTGGAACGGCCCCTGCGGCGTCTTCGAGTTCGACGCCTTCGCCGGCGGCACCAAGGCCATGGCCCTCGCCGTCGCCAAGGCCACCGAGCGCGGCGCCCTCACCGTCGTCGGCGGCGGCGACACCGCCACCGCGGCCAAGAAGTTCGGCGTCGACACCAAGGTCTCCCACTGCTCCACCGGCGGCGGCGCCTCCCTCGAGTACCTCGAGGGCAAGGAACTCCCCGGCGTCAAGGCCCTCGAGGCCCGCTAACGCGGGGAGGAGCGAGGAGCGAGGAGCGAGCGCCGCTCCTTCCCCTCCCTCCTTTTCGCCCTAGGTTGACCTCCCCGTCATCCCTTCGCATCCTCTCTCCCTATCCCTTCCTCCGCCTCCTCCGCCCCCTCCGACTCCTCCGCCCCCTTTATTACCCATGTCCAAGCGCATCCCCCTCATTGCCGGCAACTGGAAGATGAACAAGACGGCCTCCGAGGCCGCCGAGCTCGTCAACGCCCTCCGGGCCTCCGTCGGCACCCAGTCCCAGGTCCACATCGTTCTCTGCCCGCCCTTCACCGCCCTTGACCGCGTCGGCGGCCTCCTCGGCGCCGGCCCCATGGCCCTCGGCGCCCAGAACCTCCACGAGAAGCCCAACGGCGCCTTCACCGGCGAGGTCTCGGCCTCGATGCTCCGCGATCTCCACGTCACCTACGTCATCCTCGGCCACAGCGAGCGCCGCGCGCTCTTCGGCGAGACCGACGCCGTCGTGAACCGCAAGGTCCTCGCCGCCCTCGACGCCACCCTCCGCCCCATCCTCTGCGTCGGCGAGACCCTCGCCGAGCGCGAGGCCGGCCGCACCCTCGAGGTCGTAGGCACCCAGCTCCAGGCCGGCCTGGCCGGCGTCCCCGCCGCCAAGGCCGACCAGCTCGTCATCGCCTACGAGCCCGTCTGGGCGATCGGCACCGGCAAGACCGCCACGCCCGCCATGGCCCAGGAGGTCCACGCCTTCATCCGCGCCCGCCTCGGCCAGCTGCTCGGCCTCGAGACCGCCTCGCGCGTCCGCATCCTCTACGGCGGCTCGATGAAGCCCGACAACGCCGACGCCCTTCTCGCCGAGGCCGATATCGATGGCGGTCTCATCGGCGGCGCCTCCCTCGAAGCCAAGAGCTTCACCGACCTCGTTCTGAGCGCCGCCCGTTCCGCCACCGCCTGAGTTGCGTTAAGCGGCTTTCAACCTTAGCCAACGCCCCGACTAATAAGTCGGTGAGCGGTTTATCCTCCCGCCTCGGTTCTTTGTCTCAAACACCGCCGATGTTTTATACATAAATCATTGATAAAAAGTGACTTGCGTGTTTTTTACCAACGATAAACTAAGCCGATTGTTCGTTTACCCCCCAGGCACACTGTTTAAGCCGTGAAAAAGGGGTGAAAAATAGGGTTGCGAAGGGGTAGGGGGGGAGGGATGCAAGGCACAACTTATGTGTCCCCGCAGACCTAGGTTCCACGTCGTCCTCCCGACCTCGGGTTCCCTGCCTGCCTCCCTCCTCGCCGGGATCGCCCAGCGGGCATGAGTTGACCAACGACCCACCTCCGAACGACGCCCGATGCGCCGCCTCCTCCAGTACCTCAACCAGCCTTCCCGCCGGGGCAATCCCTTCCCCCGCTGGTCCAACGCCGCCCCCGCCAAGGTCCTCGTCTTCCTGGGCCTGAGCGGCGCCCTCGTCGTCGCCGCCATCAACGAGTACGCGACCAACGAGTATCTGAATGTCGGATACACCCCCGACCAGCCCGTCGCCTTCGACCACGGCTTCCACGCCGGCGTCCTCGGCATCGACTGCCGCTACTGCCACACCAACGTCGAGAAGTCCCCCCACTCCAACGTCCCCGCCACCAGCACCTGCTGGAACTGCCACAGCGTGGTGAAGAAGGACTCGCCCGCCCTCGCCCCCGTGCGCGACAGCATCGCGACCGGCGAGCCCATCCGCTGGGTCAAGGTGCACAAGGTGCCCGACTACGTCTACTTCCCCCACAGCGTGCACGTCAGCCGCGGCATCAGCTGCGTCGAGTGCCACGGCCGCGTCGACCAGATGGAGGTCGTCGGCCAGGTGAAGTCCCTCAGCATGTCCTTCTGCCTCGACTGCCACCGCAACCCCGAGAAGGCCATCCGCCCCGTCGACAAGGTGACCGACCTCGGCTGGAAGGCGCCCTCGCCCGAGGTTCAGGCCGAGCAGGGCCGCAAGTTCGTCCACGACTGGAAGGTCCTCCCGCCCCAGAGCTGCTCCGGCTGCCACCGCTGATCCCCTTTTCCCCACCTCTCCGATGAGCAAGCGCGTCTTCGTCCACCCCGAGCCCAAGCCCGGCGACCTCGCTCCCTGGCGCAGCCTCGAGGAGCGCAACAAGTCCCCCGAGTTCCGCACCCGCGCCGAGCGCGAGTTCCTCGACGGCGCCTCGTCCCTCGACGGCGTCGACCGCCGCGGCTTCCTCCGCCTGATGGGCGCCTCCTTCGGCCTGGCCGGCCTCGGTCTCGCCGGCTGCCGCGAGCCCCGCCACCACACGCTGCCCTACGCCCGCACGCCGGAGATGACCATCCCCGGCATCCCGACCTTCTTCGCGTCCTCCTTCCCCGGCGAGCTCGCCCACCAGCCCGTCCTCGTCGAGACGCACGGCCGCCGTCCCACCAAGCTCGAGGGCAACCCGAGCCACCCCGCTTCCGGCACCGCCTCCTCCAAGCACGCCCAGGCGAGCGTGCTCGACCTCTACGATCCCGACCGCGCGACCTTCTCCATCGGGTTCGACGGCGCCAGCCTTTCCCCCGCCCGCGTCCGCGAGGAGCTCCTCGCCCTCGGCAAGTCCCTCGAGGCCGCCTCCGGCGCCGGGCTCGCCTTCCTCGCTCGCCCCTCCGCCTCGCCCACCCGCCGCCGCCTCGTCGCCGCCCTCAAGGCGCGCTTCCCCCAGGCTGTCTGGGCCGAGCACACGCCCTTCGACCAGGCCGCCGGCGACCGCGCCGTCGCCCCCGCCTCCCGCCTCCTGCCGAACTTCGCCGCCGCCCGCCGCGTGGTCAGCCTCGACGCCGACTTCCTCGGCTCCGGCGACGCCCAGGTCGAGGCCACGCGCGCCTACGCCGCCGCCCGCCGCGCCGACACCCCCGAGCAGGCCAAGGCCATGGTCCGCCTCTACGTCGCGGAGTCGCTCTTCAGCCTGACCGGCGCCGCCGCCGACCACCGCCTGCCCCTCGCCACGGCCCATCTCCCCGCGCTCGCCGCCGCGCTCCTCGACGAGGTTCGCCGCCAGTCCGGCGCGCCCTCCGGCGCGCCCCTGCCCAAGCTCGACGTCGACCCCGCCTGGGTCCGCGAGTGCGCCGCCGACCTCGTCGCCAACCGCGGCAAGTCGCTCGTCGTCGCCGGCGCCCACCTGCCCGCCGCCGCCCACGCCATCGTCCACGCCCTCAACCAGGAGCTCGGCGCCTACGGCAAGACGCTCGACCTCGTCCGCACCGACGCCGACCGCCCCGCCTCCCTCGCCGCCCTCGCCGCGGCCAAGCCCTCCACCCTCGTCCTCCTCGGCGGCAATCCCGCCTTCGACGCGCCGGCCGACAGCGGCTTCGCCACCGCCGTCGCCTCCGCCAAGCGCGTCGTCCGCCTCGGCCTCCACGGCCCGGAGTTCGACGAGACGTCCGCCCTCGCCCGCGCCAAGGGTGGGCTCTTTGTCGCCGCCGCCCACTACCTCGAGTCCTGGGGCGACGGCCGCGCGCTCGACGGCACCTACGTGCCCGTCCAGCCCATGATCGCGCCGCTCTACGACGGCCTCTCCGAGCTCGAGGTCCTCGCCCTCCTCGCCGGCGCCGGCAAGGACGCGCGCGACCTCGTCCGCGAGACCTTCGACGGCATCGCCCGCGCCACCGGCAAGGAGCCCACCCAGGCGCTCTTCGACGCCTGGCTCGCCGAGGGCGTCCTCCCCGGCACCGCCTTCCCCGCCGCCGCCGTTCCCGCCGCGGCCGACCGCCCCGTCGCCCAGCCTCCCGCCGTCTCCCGCGCCAGCCTCGAGGTCCGCCTCGTCCCCTGCGCCCACGCCGGCGACGGCGCCTACGCCAACAACGCCTGGCTGCTCGAGCAGCCCGACCCGATGGCCAAGACCTGCTGGGAGAACGTCGTCCTCGTCAGCCCCGCCCTCGCCAAGGAGCTCGCCATCGAGCCCACGCCGATGCTCATCAACGAGCTCGGCGCCCTCAACCGGAACATCAACCAGCTGGTCGACGGCAGGCTGACCTGCCACGTCGTCCGCGTCACCCTCCACGGTCGCACCGTCGAGGGCCCCGCCCTCATCCTGCCCGGCCTCGCCCGCTGGACCCTCGGCCTCCAGGCCGGCCTCGGACGCCGCGCCGTCGGCCGCGCCGGCGCCCGCGTCGCCGAGCGCCTCAACGAGAACCGCATCCTCGGCGTCGGGTTCGACGCCTACCCCCTCGCCGCCGCCGCCGCGCCCGAGGGCGCCGCCGGCGCCCGCATCGAGCTCACCGGCCGCACCGCCGTCGTCGCCAACACCCAGGCCCACTGGTCCCTCGAGGGGCGCGACATCGTCCGCGAGGGCAACGTCGAGGAGTTCGCCAAGAACCCCCGCTTCGCCGCCCGCCTCGGCCTCGACGGCCACGTCCCCCTCGCCTACCCCC
The DNA here is from genome assembly GCA_046315175.1 of Opitutia bacterium. Classification (GTDB taxonomy): domain Bacteria; phylum Verrucomicrobiota; class Verrucomicrobiia; order Opitutales; family UBA953; genus UBA8828. Next base: position 5,660 of record JBKDBK010000089.1, read on the forward strand.
CGGGCACCGAGGAACGCATGGGCGCCGCCGCCCTCGCCCTCACCACGCCCCGCGGCAACTCCGCCTACGAGCATCCCGACCACGCCGTCCCTCCCAACGTCCCCGTCTGGCGCGACGCCGGCGACAAGGCCCCGCTCCCCCAGCAGTGGGGCATGTCCATCGACCTCAGCACCTGCACCGGCTGCAACGCCTGCGTCACCGCCTGCCAGGCCGAGAACAACATCCCCGTCGTCGGCCGCAGCCAGATCATCAAGGGGCGCGACATGCGCTGGATCCGCCTCGACCGCTACTTCTTCGACGGGCGCGAGTCCGCCGGGATGGACATCCCCGAGAATCCCCAGGTCACCTTCCAGGGCATCGCCTGCCAGCACTGCGAGACCGCGCCCTGCGAGTCCGTCTGCCCGGCCAACGCCACCGTCCACGACGAGGAGGGCCTCAACACCATGGCCTACAACCGGTGCATCGGCACCCGCTACTGCGCCAACAACTGCCCCTACAAGGTCCGCCGCTTCAACTTCCTCGACTACAGCGACCGCCACATCGGCCGCTTCTACGAGGGGCCGCTCGGCCCCAAGGGCATGGCCGAGCCCCTCAAGCTCCAGAAGAACCCCGACGTCTCCATCCGGATGCGCGGCGTGATGGAGAAGTGCACCTACTGCGTCCAGCGCATCCAGGAAGCCAAGATCCAGGCCAAGGTCCGCGCCGGCGCCTCGGCCGACACCAAGGTGCGCGACGGCGCCCTCCAGGTCGCCTGCCAGCAGGCCTGCCCCGCCGGCGCCATCGAGTTCGGCGACATCACCGACCCCGCCTCCCGCATCAGCAAGGCCAAGGCCTCGCCCCGCACCTACGGCGCCCTCTCCTACCTCAACACCCGCCCGCGCACGACCTTCCTCGCCAAGCTGCGCAACCCCAACCCGCGCATGCCCGGCGCCGCCCTCCTCCCGCTCAGCCGCGCCGAGATGGCCGGCCGCGAGGGCTCCCACCCCGCCCCCGCCGGGGGCAAGGGCCACTGATCCCCGTCCTCCCCACGTCCCCGCCGCCCCCGTCCATGGCCCATCGCCCCGAATCCGCCGACGCCCCCGAGGTCCTCTCGCGCGTGCGCCCGGCCGAGCTACCCCGCCCCGAGCTCGTCCTCAACCAACGCTCCTTCCACTGGATCACCGACAAGGTCTGCGGCATCGTCGAGGAGCCCACCCCGCAGTGGTGGAAGGTGACCTTCGTCGTCGCCCTCCTCCTCGCCTCGTTCACCGGCGTCGGCCTGGTCTACCTCGTCGCCACCGGCACGGGCACCTGGGGCCTCCGCGCGCCCACCGGCTGGGGCTGGGCCATCGTCAACTTCGTCTTCTGGGTCGGCATCGGCCACGCCGGCACCCTCATCTCCGCCATCCTCTGCCTGCTCCGGCAGAAATGGCGCACCTCCATCAACCGCGCCGCCGAGGCCATGACCATCTTCGCGGTCATGTGCGCGGGCATCTTCCCGCTCTTCCACGTCGGCCGCGTCTGGTTCGCCTGGTGGCTCTTCCCCATCCCCAACCAGAACGCCATCTGGCCCCAGTTCCGCTCGCCCCTCGAGTGGGACGTCTTCGCGGTCTCCACCTACTTCACCGTCTCCACCCTCTTCTGGTACATGGGGATGATCCCCGACCTCGCCACCATCCGCGACCGCGCCACCACCCTGTGGCGCAAGGCCTTCTACGGCTTCCTCGCCATGGGCTGGCGCGGCGGCAACCGCCAGTGGAGCAATTTCGAGATGGCCTACCTGCTCCTCGCCGGCCTCTCCACCCCGCTCGTCCTCTCGGTGCACACCATCGTGTCCTTCGACTTCGCGGTGTCCATCATCCCCGGCTGGCACACCACCATCTTCCCCCCGTACTTCGTGGCCGGCGCCATCTTCTCCGGCTTCGCCATGGTGCTCACCCTGATGCTCCCGCTGCGCGCGATCTACCGCCTGCACGACGTCATCAACCAGTACCACATCGACAACATGACGAAGATCATCCTGGCGACGGGCACCATGGTCGGGTACGCCTACGCCACCGAGTTCTTCATCGCGGCCTACTCCGGCAACCCCTACGAGAAGTTCGCCTTCGTCAACCGCGCCTTCGGCCAGTACGCCTGGGCCTACTGGATCATGGTGACCTGCAACGTCATCTCGCCCCAGCTCTTCTGGTTCAAGGCCGTCCGCGAGAACCACGCCCTCGTCTGGATCATCTGCCTCTTCGTCAACGTCGGCATGTGGTTCGAGCGCTTCGTCATCACCGTGACCTCGCTCGCCAACGACTACCTGCCCTCGTCCTGGGGCTACTACAGCCCGACCATCGTCGACATCTTCACCTTCTTCGGGACCTTCGGCTTCTTCTCCGTCCTCTTCCTCCTTTTCATCCGCTTCCTCCCCCTCCTGCCCATGGCCGAGGTCAAGATGGTCACCCCCCAGGCCGACCCCCACGCCCACTGATCCGGAGCCCGACCCCGATGAGCGACCAAGCCTCCTATCCCTCCCGCGACCGCCGCGACCCTCGCCGCGACGACCGCCGCGACGACCGCGGCCCCCGCGTCCACGGCGTCGCCGCCAGCTTCCGTCGGCCCGCCGACGTCTTCAAGGCCGCCGAGCGCATCCGCGACCTTGGCTGGACCCGCTGGGACGTGCACACGCCCTATCCCATCCACGGCCTCGACGCCGCCATGGGCCTCCCCCGCTCGCCCATCCCCCGCCTCACCCTTCTCGGCGGCCTTGTCGGCTTCGTCGCCGGCGGTCTCCTCACCTGGTACACCAACAGCTACGACTACCCCCTCATCGTCGGCGGCAAGCCCTTCTGGAGCGTCGTCTATCCCTTCCCGGTGCTCTACGAGTGCACCATCCTCTTCGCCGCCTTCGGCACCTTCTTCGGTCAGTTCATCTTCAACCGCCTCCCCCAGCACCATCACCCCCTCTTCGAGCTGCCCCAGTTCGCCCGCGTGACCGACGACGCCTTCATGGTCGTCCTCGAGGCCGGCGATCCCCGGTTCTCCAGCCCCGAGGCCGCCCGCGACCTCCTCCACTCGCTCGGCGGCCACGACATCACCCTCGTCCGCGACTGACCCGCCCCCATGCGCATCGCCCTCGCCATCCTCGCCCTCCTCACGGTCGCCACCGTCTCCTTCCTCGGCGTCCGCGGCAAGGTCTCCAAGCAGCCGCCCGTCCAGGTCTTCGACGACATGGACAACCAGTCCAAGCTCGACCCCCAGGGCGTCTCCCCCCTCTTCGCCGACGGCTCCGCCTCGCGCCCCGCCGTCCCCGGCACCGTCGCCCGCGCCACCGGCCTCGAGCCCGCCAAGGTCCTCGCCCCCGGCTTCCGCCGCGCCGAGTCCCTCAATCCCGAGTTCGTGACCGGCAAGGACGCCTCCGGCGCCTTCCTCGCCTCCTTCCCCAAGCTCTCCCTCACCCAGGGTCCCGACGGCAAGCTGCTCCCGTACAAGGTCGACGCCGCCACCCTCGAGCTCGGCCGCAAGAAGTACACCATCTACTGCGCCATCTGCCACGGCGACGACGCCGCGGGCAACGGCATCCTCAAGGCCCGCGCCGTGATCGACGGCGCCGCCTCGATGCCCACCATCGCCAACCTGCAGACCGCGCTCTTCCGCGCCTACCCCGCCGGCCAGCTCTACGACGTCGTGGCCAACGGCAAGAACACCATGCAGCCCTACGGCGACTACCTCTCCCCCGAGGAGCGCTGGGCCGTCGTCGCCTACCTCCGCGCCCTCCAGCTCTCCCAGGCCTGCCCGCCCGAGCTGACCCCCGCGTCCGTCAAGGACGCCGCCAAGTGACCCTTTCGCCATGAGCGACCCTCGTTCCCCCTCCGCCTGGTCGGCCCGCTGGCCCGCCTTCGCCGGCCTCGCCGTCGTCGCCCTCGCCGGCGTCTACGCGCTCGCCCTCGGCGCTCCCGGCCCCGGCGCCCGCCCCCAGGTCTCCCTTCTCTTCGGCGCCCTCTTCTGGACCTGCGCCCTCGTCGGCGTGCTCATGCTCGCCATGATCACCCGCATCTTCGACGCCGGCTGGGCGCCCGTCCTCCGGCGCTCCTGGGAGTTCGCCCTGCCCGCGCTGCCGCTCGTCATCCTCCTTGGCATCGCTCCCCTCGCCGTCCTCCCCGAGCTGCGCCACGCCGTCTGGGAATGGACCAAGGCCGACGACCACGCCATCCACGCCAAGTCGTGGTTCCTCAACGAGCCCTTCTTCCTCGGACGCATCGCCTTCTACGTCGCCTTCTTCGCCGTCCTCGCCTGGGCCCTCCGCCGCTGGTCCTTCGCCCAGGACCGCGACCGCACCGCCTCCCACACCCACGTCCTCCACGGCATCTCCGCCGTCGGCATTCCCCTCGCCGCCCTCGTCCTCACCTTGCTGGCCTTCGACTGCCTGATGGCCCTCTCCTACCACTGGTTCTCCACCATGTACGGGGTGTGGTTCTTCTCGCTCAGCATCCGCCTCGCCCTCGCCCTCACCGTCATCGTCGCCCACCTGCTCGCCACCCGCGGCTGGCTCGCCGGCATCCTCAACCAGGCCCACCGCCACGTGCTGGGCTGCCTCATGCTGGCCTTCACCGTCTTCTGGGCCTACATCAGCTTCTCGCAGTACTTCATCATCTACAGCGCCAACATCCCCGAGGAGACCTTCTGGTACAACCTCCGCGAGATCGACCCCTCGACCGGGCTCAAGAACCAGTGGTGGTGGGTCTCGATGTGGCTCGTCTTCGGCTTCTTCCTCCTGCCCTTCCTCCTCCTGCTCTTCTATCGGACCAAGATCGTCGCCTCGCGCCTCGTCGCCGTGGCGTGGCTCATTCTCCTTGGCTGCCTCGCCGACCTCCAGTTCAACGCCGTTCCCCGAAAGGACTACTCCACCGCCACGGTCGAGCCCTTCCTCTCTCCCTACCTCGCCCTCGACCTCCTGAGCGTCCTCGGCTTCGGCGCCCTCGTCGCCGCCGTCTTCCTCCGCTCCGCCGGCCGCGCCGAGTGCATCCCGGTCCACGACCCCCGCATCCAGGAATCCCTCGACTACCATGAGTGACCCCCGCCGCCCGTCCCGCCCGCTCATCGGCTCCCACACCCTCGGTTGGATCGGCGCCGCCGTCGCCGTGATCGCCGTCGTCGTCGCGCTCGCCGCCGCCTTCCGCGCCAATCGCGCCGCCCCCCAGGCCGCCCTCGCCGCCAACCGCGAGCAGCAGCTCAAGCTGCGCCACGAGATCGAGGCCAAGGCCCGCGAGGCCCTCTCCAAGCCCGGCAAGAACGCCGACGGCACCTACCGCGTCCCCATCGACCAGGTCCTCGCCCTCGCGGCCAAGGAACCCGCCCGCCTCGACGCCGTGCGCGAGCACGCGCTGAGGGAGCAGGCCGCCGGCAAGTGACGCCGGCCCCGCCCAACCCCGCCATCCCCTGATTTCCATGTCCACCGTTTCCAGCGTCCAGCAGGTGATCCGACGCCATGAGCCGCTCGCCGAGCCCAACCTCGGCCGCGTCGCCCAGGTCGACCACTCCCTCGCCCCGGCCGCCCTCCTCCTCAGCGTCCTCGCCGCCCTCTGGCTCCTCGCCAGCTCCCTCCTCGGCCTCGTCGCCTCCCTCCAGCTCCACCTCCCCGAGCTCGTCTCCGCCGAGGCCCTCACCTACGGCCGCGTGCGCGACCTCCAGTCCGTCCTCCTCAACTACGGCTGGTCCGCCAACGCCGCCCTCGCCGTCGGCCTCTGGGTCGCCCACCGCCTCGGCCGCGTCGAGTCCCGCCACGCCTGGGTCGCCGTCCTCGGCACCCTCGGCTGGAACCTCGCCCTCGCCTGGGGCTGCCTCTCCCTCCTCGGCGGCGGCACCACCGGCCTGCCCAGCCTCGAGCTGCCCCGCGAGACCGGCCCCTTCATGGTCGCCTGCTTCCTCGCCGTCGGCCTCTGGGCCGCCGTCGCCTTCAGCCGCCGCCACACGCCCCATGTCTTCGCCGCCCAGTGGCATGTGCTCGCCGCCGTCCTGAGCTTCCCCGTCCTTCACCTCCTCGCCCACGCGGCCATCCACGCCTATCCCTCCGACGGCGTCCTGCAGGCCATCGTCGCCGCCTGGCACGCCCACGGCTTCCTCGGGCTCTTCCTCGCCCCCGTCGCCCTCGCCGCCATTTACTACCTCATCCCCAAGGAGACCGGACGTCCCATCCGGGGCTACTACCTCGCCACCGTCGCCTTCTGGCTGTTCGTCACCCTCCACGCCTGGGCCGGCGCCGCCCATCTCCTCGGCTCGCCCGTGCCCGCCTGGATCCAGTCCTCCGGCGTGGTCGCCGCGATCATGCTCCTCGTGCCCGCGATCATCGCCGCCATCAACTTCCAGGGCACGCTCTGGCAGGCTCCCCGCGGCCCCCGCAGCCCGTCGCTGCGCTTCGCCGCCGCCGCCGCCCACGGCTTCCTCCTCTGGATCCTCGCCTTTGTCCTGCTGTCCACCCGCACGGGCAGCGCCCGCTTCCGCTTCACCGAGCTCGAGCAGGCCCAGGGCATCCTCGCCCTCCACGGCTTCGTCGCCCTCGCGCTCTTCGCCGGCCTCTACTACCTCCTCCCCCGCGTGACCCGCCGCGAGTGGCCCTCGCAGGGGCTCGTCGCCGCCCACTACTGGCTCTGCCTGCTCGGCACCTCCGGCGCCGTCCTCGCCCTCGGCGCCCTCGGCTGGCTTCGCGCCGAGGCCCCCGCCGACCTCGCCCAGACCGCCCGCGTCCTCAACGCCGCCGCCTCCGTCTCCTTCGCCACCCTCCTGCTCGGCCACCTGGCCTTCGTCGCCAACCTCGCCGCCCTGCTCACCCTCTCGCCCCGCCCCCGCGGCGTCGCCCCCCTGTCCGTCCGATGAACAAGCTCTCCCTCATCTCCGCCGGCCTGTTCCTTTCCCTCGGCCTTTCCTTCGCCGGCCTCGCCCTCACCAGCCAGGTCCAGCAGTCCGGTCTCGCCCCCGCGCAGGCCGAGGAAGGCGGCCCGCTGCTCCCCGCGCCGGCCCCCGGCCTCGCCGTGCTCGGCAAGGATGTCTACCTCTCCCAAGGCTGCGTCCACTGCCACACCCAGCAGGTTCGTCCCGCCAGCCAGGGCAACGACATCGCCAAGGGCTGGGGCAAGCGTCCCTCCGTCGCCCGCGACTACGTCCTCCAGGACCGCGTTCTCCTCGGCGCCTCGCGCCTCGGTCCCGACCTGGCCGACGTTGGCACGCGCCGCACCTCCGACGAGTGGCTGCATCTCCACCTCTTCGATCCCCGCATCGGCGACCCCGCCTCCTCCAAGCCCGCCTTCCGCCACCTCTACGACCTTCGCCCCGTCGCCGCGGCCAAGTCCGCCCTGAGCCTCCCCGCCGGTCACGCCGCCGCCGCCCCCGCCGGCCAGGCCTGGGTGCCCACCGAGCGCGCCACCCAGCTCGTCGCCTACCTCAGGTCCCTCCGCATCGACTACAGCACCCCCGAGGCCAAGCTGCCCGAATAATCCCATGAACGACCGCCCTTCCCAGCCCCGCCAGCCCGGCCGCGATTCCGGCCGCCGTCAGGACGACCAGGACCGCCGCTTCGCGGAGGCCTTTTCCGACGCCAAGCTGACCGAGGTCCACAGCCAGCTCGCCCGCGACAAGGAGGAGCCCACCGAGGGCTTCTCCGGCACCCCCGTCTTCCTCGTCTTCCTCGTCTGCGCCCTCGGCTTCTGGGCCGGCGTCTACCTCACCCGCAACTCCGGCGGCTTCTCGCCCAAGGTCTTCGACCTCACCGCGGTCGCCACCTCCGCCAACGCCGCTCCCAAGGCCTTCCAGCCCGACCCCGAGAAGGGCCTCCAGCTCTACACCCAGCACTGCGCCACCTGCCACATGCCCAACGGCCTCGGCATGCCCGGCGTCTTCCCGCCCCTCGCCAAGTCCAATTGGATCGACGGCAACCAGGAGCGCACCGTGAAGATCATCCTCGCCGGCCTCGCGGGTGAGCTGACCGTCAACGGCGTCAAGTACAACGGCAACATGCCCAACGTCGGCGCCGCCCTCAAGGACGGCCAGATCGCCCACATCGTCACCTATGTCAACCAGGCCTGGGGCAACGCCCAGCCTCCCATGACCGACGCCCAGGTCGCCGAGGTCCGCAAGAAGGTCGGCGCCCGCGGACAGTACTCCGTCAAGGAACTCCTCGAGCTGCACCCGGTGAAGTAAGCCGAGTCGCTGACGGCGTCAGCGACTCAGGCAGCCGGTGCACGGTGGCACAGCTGCACAGGGGCACGGGAGGAAGAGGCGGTGTCAGCGGGCTGGAACTCTCCAGTATCCCCCTGGAAGGGGACGCGAAGGACCAGAAGGATTCCAAGGATACGAAGGAAGCGGAAGACGGAGAGGGCAGGGTGTCGGTCAGCCCCCTCCCCTTTATCTCTTCATCCTTTTAATCCCTCCCAACCGCCAACGAGCGCCAGCTAGTCCTCTCACCGCTCACCAGTCACCGGTCACCGGCATCTATCTCCCGTGCCCCCGTGCCACCGTGCCACCGTGCACTTCCCCGCGGCGCCCTGAGCCGCCGTGCCCCTGTGCCCCGGCTGTCCTGAGACTGCGCCTTAAGGCGCAGTCTCAGGCGTGCTTCTTGAGCAGCGCCGAGATCTGGGCCTTGGCGTTGGGAGGCGCGCCGACCATCTTGTCGACCACCGCGCCGTTTTTGTAGACGAACAGGGCGGGAATCGAGCTGACACCCAGCTTCTGCGCCAGGGGCAGGTTGGTGTCCGAGTCCAGGCTCACCTTGCAGATTTGGACGGTCTCGGACTGCTCCTCGGCAATTTGGTCGAGCACCGGGGCGAGGGCGCGGCAGGGTCCGCACCAGCTGGCCCAGAAGTCGACCAGGACGACTTTGCCGGGGGCGCTCACGGCGGCGTCATACGACGACGCCTCGAGCTCGAGGATCTTGGGGGAGGCCATGAATCAGGCTTGGGTCTTGGAGAAGAGCTCCAGCGCGAGGAAGACCGCGCAGCCCACGGAACCGAGGGCGGCGACGACATCCAAGGCGACCACCCAGCCGGCATCGGCGGGCTGGGCGACACCCGTGGTGGGCGAAAGAGGTGCGGTCCTGGGCGCGGCGGCCACGGGAGGACGGGGGATGGCTCCAGCCGCCGGAGGAGGGGGCAACGGGGCGGCCGGAGGCGGCGTGGGAGTCCCGGCGCGAGGCTGGAGCTTAAGCTTCGGGGGCTGGGGTGCTCCGCCGGTGCTGTCGGAAGGGGGAGGAGGAGGGGGAACCTCGGTGCTCATGAGCGTTGGATGAAACGGTGTCCCAGCCGGATGGGAAGTCAATGCATCCGTGGCTTCAGGCCTTCTCGGCGTTCTTCCGCAGCAGGTCCATGACCTCCCGGGCCTCCGCCTCGGCCAAGGTCCGGCCCTTTCGGCCCAAATCCTCAACCGTGCGGATAACCGTTCCGGTCATCCGCTCATGCGTCTCCTCCGAGCCGCCCGCCAGAAGGAAGCCCTCCCCCTGGGTCACGCGCTTATGCCCGTCCTGGCTATCGAGCCCCAGCCCGAGCAGCCGGGGGGCTTGGCGGTTCTTGGCGCGGCGCTTGGCCATCAAGGGTGACTCTTGGCGAAAACCCCTCCGCTTTCAAGTCATTCGCCCTCGCCCGCGGGCGGGTCGTCGAATTCCGAGCCGGCAGCCGCGGCGGCTGGCGCAGCCGCCTTTCGGCAGAGAATCTCCCCGAACTGGTCGTCCTGGTCGAGGGTGAGGGTCCCGAGGCGCGCCAGCTCCAGGCAGGCCAGGAAGGTCGACACCAGGAGGGGGATCGTCGGGCGCTCCGGGAGCAGCGAGGTGAACGTGAACGCCGTCTCCGACCCCAGGCGCGCCAGGATCAGCTCCATCCGGTCCGACACCGTCACGGTCTCCGCCCCGATGTCGCCCGGCTGGATGCGCTCCGCCAGCCGCCGCAGGATCAGGTTGAAGGTGTTCCACAGCTCGATGCGGTCGGTCGGGGCCACCGGACGGGCCGGCAGGTCCTCCGGGTTCGGGGCGCTGACCTCCCGGGGCAGCAGGCCTTGGCGCTCGTCGATCAGCCCGCGCAGGATGGCCGCCGTCTCCTTGACGCGCTTGTACTGGATCAGCTGCTGCACCAGCGACCAGCGCGGGTCGTGCGCGCTGTCGTCCGCCACCGGCTCCTCGTCCTTGCGCTCCGCCGCGGGCAGCAGCATCCGGCTCTTGATGACCATCAGCGTCGCCGCCATCACGAAGAAGTCCCCCGCGAGCTCGAGGTTGCCCTTCTCCTGGTTGCGCAGCACCTCGAGGTACTGCCGGGTCACCGTCTCGATGGGGATGTCGTAGATGTCGACCTCGTTCTTGCGGATGAGGAACAGCAGCAGGTCGAGCGGACCCTCGAAGACGTCGAGCCGGATCGGGTGGTCGGGCGGCGGCAGGAGGCCGTCGACGGGCAGGGCGGGCTCGGGGCTGGCGTTTTCCACGGTCAGAACTTGAACACCCGGACGCGGACGGTGAAGCCCAATGAGCCGTCGTCGTAGCGGCTGGCGCGCTCGTTGACGCCGTATTCGAGCTCCCAGGAGTCGCCGATGCGCTGCACCAGCACCGCGCTCGTCTCCAGCGTCCGGCCGCCCTCCAGGTCGTGGATGTGACCCAGCTTCAGGCGGAAGGCCGAGTTGAGGCGAAGCGTCCAGGCCAGGAAGGCCTGCCGCACCGCCTCCGGTTCGGCCAGCTCCGTGTAGCCGAGGCTCGCCTGCCAGAGGTCGCCCGAGCGGATCTCCGCCCATCCCGCCAGGCCCGAGTCCCCGCCCCCGGTCGGTTGCCGGGCCAGCGTGTGGACCGACAGCCAGTCCGCGGCCGTCCAGGCCAGGTGGGCGTGCGCCGCCGTCTCGGCCTCGGCCGCCCCCCGCGGGTCGCGCCAATCAAGGAAGAGGTCCGCCCGCAGCACCTCGCGCGTGCCCTTCGCCGGGTCGCGGGTCTCAAGCGTGTTGCGCACGCCCAGCTGGGCGACCTGCCGCTCGCCGATCGTGTCGCCGTCGCGCCGGTCCGCCAGGTCGAGCACGGGGAGGTTCAGCTCGGCCAGCGTCCCGCGGTCGAGCCTCGGTTGCGCGCCCCCGGCGTCGATCTCCGGCAGGGCCCGCCAGCCCAGGAAGGGCCGCACCGTGTGGCGGAGTCCGTTGATCGCCCAGTGCGGCGACGCCACATCCCAGGTCGCCGAGGCGGTCAGCTCGAGGTCGAAACCCGCCTGCCCGAGGACGCGCGCGACCGGCTCACCCGCCGTCCCGTCGTCCCACCACGTCGACCTCATGCCGAGGACCGGCCGGAAGGAGAGCCAGTCCGAGTGGCGGATCGACTTGCCCAGGCCGAGATACCCGTCGACCCGCGTCACCTCGGCCCGGTCGGCGAAGCCCGTCGTGTCCAGGAAGTCGATGCCGCCCAGCTGCTCGCTCGGTCGCTCGACCAGCCGGGCGGCCGAGAGCCACCCGCGCGCCATCACGCTCGAGTCGGCCAGCGGCGTCTCGGGGAGATCCAGCCGCGCCTCGGGCAGGCGCTGCACCACGTCCTGGAAGTCGTCCGTGCGCGCGGAGGCGAGCAGCGAGGCGTAGGCCGGGCCGAGCGGCTGGCTCAGCTCGACAAAGCTCTGGGGCAGCTGGGAATCACCCGCCAGCTTGCCCCGGTAGTCGCGCACCACATCCGGGTCGCTCAGCCCCTGCGCCTGCGCCGCCAGCTCAAACCCGCCGGGCGAGCGGCCGTTGGCCTGCGCGAGCACGAAGAACCGGTCCCGGTCGGCCACCCGCCCGAAGGCGTCGGGCCGCGAGGCCAGGTCCGACTCGTCCCGGATGAACCCGCCCACCAGGTTCGTCCGCCAGCGCATGCCGGCGTCGGGCAGGTTCCAGTTGTCGTAGCGGACCGAGGGGCCGACCAGCACGCCCGCCTTGCTGTGGAGGTCGAGCAGGAGGCCGTTCCAGGTCGTCGCGTTCCGCCTCACCGTCGTCATCGTGCGGATGTAGGCGCCCTGGGGCGAGCTGTCGCGGAAGCGCAGGTAGAGGTCCGCCGGGAAGTCGCGGTAGCCCCGCTGCGAGTAGTGGGGCAGGTGGAGGAAGGGCACGCCGCCGACCCGGGGTTGGGTGTCCTTCAGCACGATGCGCTCGTTGTCCTTGGTGTACGTCGCGGAACCGGCGCGGAGGGAAATCCCCGCCTCGCTCGGCTCGTTGCGCCACATCGCCACCTCCTCCATCCGGTAATCGCCCTTGCTGAGGACGAACCGCTCCGCGAAGAAGTAGGTGGGGAGCCGTCCCACCCGCACGCGCTCCGCCACCAGCGTGCCCGCCCGGGTGTCGACCGTTGCCCTCTCGCCGAAGATGCGCAGGCGGGGCGCGGAGTAGGTGACATTCCCCTCCGCCACCAGCGTGCCCGCCTCCAGGTCCATCCGGATGCTGTCCGCGCCCAGCTCGGCGTCGCCGCTCACGAAGCGCGCCTTGCGCGCCACGATCACGCGGCCTCCCTTCTCCGTCGAGAAGCTCTCCCCCTCCAGCCCGGTCGGCAGGGTGGGGCGCGCCGGCACAGCCTCCGCGCCCGCGGGGCCCGAGGTCTGGGCGGGCGCCGCCAAGGGCGAGGCCAGGGCGGCGGCAAGGAACCAGAGACGGCGTCCGGGCATCGCACCCGACACTTGCCCGGATGCCCTTGCGGACAAGGTTTTTCCGGCATTCCGCTTGCCGCCCCCCACCCCTTGCGAGAGGCTTCCGCATGCGCCTCCGGCCCGACGAGATCGCCGCCCTCGCCGGGGCCCGCCACGGTTCCCCCCACGACCTGCTCGGCCTCCATCCCGTCGGCCAGGGCTGCGTCGCCCGCGCCCTCCTGCCCGGGGCCGACGCCTGCGAGTTGGTCGACGCCGCCACGGGCCTCTCCCGCCCCATGGAGCGCGTCCATCCCGACGGCCTCTTCGAGCTCGCGCTTCCCTCCACCCCCGCCTTCCGCCATCGCCTTCGCGAGACCCGGGGCGGCGTCGCCCGCGACCTCGAGGACCCCTACCGCTTCCCGCCCTCCCTCGGCGCCCAGGACCTCCACTTCCTCGCCATCGGCGACCATCACCGCATCCACGAGGGGCTTGGCGGCCATCCCCGCCGGCTCGACGGCGTCGACGGCGTCGCCTTCGCCGTCTGGGCGCCCCACGCCCGCCGTGTCGCCGTCGTCGGCGACTTCAACCGGTGGGACGGGCGCGCCCATCCCATGCGCCTCCTCGGCGCCAGCGGCGTCTGGGAACTCTTCCTCCCGGGCCTCGCCCCCGGCGCGCGTTACAAGTACGAGCTCGTCGGCCCCGCCGACCCCACCCCTTTCCTCAAGACCGACCCCTGCGCCGTCGCCTTCGAGCCCTCGCCCAACCACGCCGCCATCGTCGCCGACCTCTCCCTGCATCGCTGGGGGGACGGAGAATGGATGGCTCGCCGCGGCGGCCGCGACCCCCTCCGCGACCCCGTCAGCATCTACGAGGTCCACCTCGGCTCCTGGCGCCGCGTGCCCTCCGAGGGCAACCGTCCCCTCGGCTACCGCGAGCTCGGCGAGCAGCTCGCCGCCTACTGCCGCGAGATGGGCTTCACCCACGTCGAGCTCCTCCCCCCCGCCGAGCATCCCTTCGACGGCTCCTGGGGCTACCAAGTCACCGGCTACTACGCGCCCACCCGCCGCTTCGGCGAGGCGGCCGACTTCATGGCCATGGTCGACACCCTTCACCAGGCCGGCATCGGCGTCATCGTCGACCTCGTCCCCGCGCACTTTCCCAAGGACGCCTTCGCCCTCGCCCGGTTCGACGGCACCGCCCTCTACGAGCACGAGGATCCGCGCCAGGGCGAGCACCCCGACTGGGGCACCCTCGTCTTCAACTTCGGCCGCCACGAGGTCCGCAACTTCCTCGTCGGCGCCGCCCTCTCCTGGCTCGAGCGCTTCCATGTCGACGGCTTCCGCGTCGACGCCGTCGCCTCCATGCTCTACCTCGACTACTCGCGCAAGGACGGCGAGTGGATCCCCAACCCGAGCGGCGGCCGCGAGAACCTCGACGCCATCGCCTTCCTCCGCCAGCTCAACGCCCTCGTCCACCACGTCGCCCCCGGCGCCCTCACCCTCGCCGAGGAGTCCACCGCCTTCCCCGGCGTCACCCGCCCCGTCGCCGAGGGCGGCCTCGGCTTCGACCTCAAGTGGAACATGGGCTGGATGCACGACACCCTCGCCTACTTCCGCGAGGACCCCATCCACCGCCGCTGGCACCACGGCAAGCTCACCTTCGGCATGCTCTACCACTGGTCGGAGCGCTTCGCCCTGGCCCTCTCCCACGACGAGGTCGTCCACGGCAAGGGCTCCCTCCTCAACAAGATGGGCGCGCCCGACCTCCGCGGCCGCGCCGCCAACCTCCGCGCCCTCCTCGCCCTCCAGTGGGCCTGGCCCGGCAAGAAGACCCTCTTCATGGGCTGCGAGTTCGGCCAACCCGCCGAGTGGTCCCACGAGCGCTCCCTCGACTGGCACCTGCTCGCCATCGCCGAGCACGCCGGCCTCCGCCGCCTCGTCGTCGACCTCAACCGCGTCCTCCTCGCCCATCCCGCCCTCGCCGCCGCCGACTTCGACCCCGCCGCCTTCGCCTGGGTCGAGCCCGACGACGCCGCGGCCTCCGTCCTCGCCTTCCGCCGCGAGGCCGGCGACGAGCGCTGGCTCGTCGTCGCCAACCTCACCCCCGTCCCCCGCACCTACCGCCTCGGTGTCACCCGGCCCGGACGCTGGGATGAGATCCTCAACACCGACTCAACCCACTACGCCGGCACCGGCGCCGGCAACCTCGGCGGCCTCGCCAGCGAGACTCGCCCCGCGCACGGCCAAGCCCACTCCGTCGAGGCCCACCTGCCGGGCCTCTCCGTCCTGATCTTCCGGCACCGCGGCTGAGCCCCTCAGCGCGCCCGCTCAAGGATCACCCGGCGCAGGTCCATCACCGCCGCGCCCCTCTTCGACAACGGACGCACGGTCAGCGTCGCCTCGCCCGCGGCCAACGCCAGCTCGCCCACCTCCCGCGCCACGAAGCGCTGGAAATGGCCGGTCTCCTCGACCGTGAACTCGACCCGGCCCTCGCCGCATTCCAGCGCGACCCTCGAGCCGCCGCTCCCCTTGCCGCAGCCCTGCAGCACGGTCACGCGGTAAACCCCCGCCTCCGCCACCTTGAACGTCCAGCTCGCCGTGTCCGCCGCGTTCACCCAGAAGCCCAGCGTGTCCTTGTGCGGCTGGCTCTCATGCTGCAGCTTGCTCCCGCTCACCCGCGCCTCGCGCGCCTCGAGCCGGATCCTCCCGTCCGCGGGCAGGGCAGGGACGCGCCCCGATTGGGCCCGCCTCCAAGCCTCCAGCCTCCCGCGCAGCTCCGCCACCTTGCCCGGCTCCCTCGCGCCCAATTCCTCCGCCCCAAAGCCCTCGCCCGATTTCCGAAACAGCGCCAGCGACCCATCCGCAAGCCTCTCCACCAGCCGCCACTCGCCCCGCTCAACCCCACCCTCGGCCACGCCCCCCTCGACCCGCTGCCAACAACGGCTGCCGTCCGCCAAGCTCTCGGCGAACTCCGCCCCCAGGCAAGGCAGGTAAGCGGTCAAAAAGAGGAGGCATGGGCCTAGGTGGCTGAACATGGCCCAATCATTCCCCGTTTAAGCCAGGGCACACCCCTAAAGTCCTAAACATTATATCATAACTAATGATATCACATTTATCTTGATTCCCGTTGTCCGAAGCCTACCACAATGCCTGACCATGATCAGGTTCTGCGTATCCCTGCTTGCCGCCGTCTCCGCAACCGCCGCGGAGCCGATCACCCTTCGCCTGGGCTATTTTCCCAATCTCACCCATGTGACCGCCCTGGCGGCCCGCCAGCTTGAGCGCGAGGGGCAGGACTGGACCGGGGGCCGGCTGCCCGCGGGCTCAAAGGTCGAGTGGCTCGCCTACAACGCGGGACCCTCCGCGGTTGAGGCGCTCTTCGCGGGTTCGATCGACGCCAGTTTCATCGGTCCCTCGCCCCTCCTTTCCGGCCATGTCCGCACCCAAGGCAAGGGCCTCAGGCTCCTCTTGCCCGTCGCCTACGGCGGCAACGCCCTTGTCGCCCGTCCCGGCTTCGCGCCCAAGGGTCCGGCGGATTTCAAGGGACGCCGCGTCGGCACGCCCCAGCTCGGCAACACCCAGGATGTCGACGCCCGCGCCTGGCTGACCTCGGGCGGCCTCAAGGTCACGCTCCGCGGCGGCGACGCCCAGGTCGTGCCCATGGCCAATCCCGAGCTGCTCCAACTCTTCGCCAGCGGCAAGATCGACGCCGTCTGGACCGTCGAGCCCTGGGTCACCCGGCTCACCTCCGAGTTCGGCGGCACCATCGTCCATCGGCGCGACGACGCCCTCATCACCGTCTTCGCCGCCTCCTCCCGCTCCCTCGAGCGCTCGGCCCGCAAGGACGCCCTGCTCAAGGTCGCCGCGGCCTTCCTCGCCCTCCGCGACCGCCTCGAGGCCGACCCCGCCCTCAAGCTCCGTCTCGTCCGCGCCGCCCTCGCCGCCGAGCTGCGCTCCGAGCCGCCCCCCGAGGCCGCCCTTCGCGAGTCCCTCGGCCGCATCCGACTCGCCGCGCCCGCCGTCGACCCCGCCGCCCGCCGCCGCGACCTTGCCGACCACCTCACCCATTCCTTGCGCGATGCCCAGTCGGCTGGCATCCTCCGCGATGTCCTCCCGGTCGACAGCCTGCTCGAGGACCTCGTCGATGACCCCTCCCCCCGCTGAAGCCCCCGCCGTCCACCTCTCCATCCGGGGGGTGACCAAGCGCTTCGCCGGAAGCGCCGGGCTCGTCACGGCCGTGCAGGACATCGACCTCGATGTCCGCCACGGCGAGTTCATCTGCCTCGTCGGTCCCTCCGGCTGCGGCAAGTCCACCCTGCTCAACCTCGTCGCCGGCCTCGACCAGGCCGACGAGGGCTCCATCCTCCTCGACGGCGAGCCCGTTCGCACCCCCGGCCGCGACCGCATGGTCATGTTCCAGCAGGACGCGCTCTTCCCCTGGCTCAACGTCCTGGAGAACGTCCTCTTCGGCCTCCGCCTCAAGCCCAACCTCCGGGATGCCGAGCGCCTCGAGCTCGCCCGCCACTACCTTGAGATCGTCGGCCTCGCCGACAAGGAGAAGGCCCGCCCCCACGAGCTCTCCGGCGGCATGCGCCAGCGCGTCGCACTCGCGCGCGCCCTCTCGCCCAACCCCCGCGTCCTCCTCATGGACGAGCCCTTCTCCGCGCTCGACGCGCTCACGCGCGACCAGCTCTACGGCGACATCCAGCGCATCTTCACCCAGCGCAAGAAGACCATCCTCCTCGTCACCCACAACATCCGCGAGGCCGTCTGCCTCGGCGACCGCGTCGTCCTTCTCTCCCCCAACCCCGGCCGCATCCGCCAGGTGTTCGACATCCGCCTGCCGCGCCCCCGCCGCATCAACCACCCCGACCTCGCCGCGCTCGCCGCCGAGGTCACCTCCGCCCTCTCCGCCCACCTCGGCGGCGCCGAAGTCGCATGAGCTCCCGCCGCCTCCTCGCCCCTCTCGTCTTCGCCCTCCTCCTCTTCGGCGGCTGGGAATGGGCCGTGCGCACCTACCATCCCGGCTCTCCCTTCCTCCCCACCCCCTCCGCCATCCTCGGCTGGTTCTGGGAGGCCTCGCTCGACGGTTCCCTCGCCGAGGCCACCCTCGTCACCCTCCGCCGCCTCGCCCTTGGCTTCGCCCTCGGCGCCGTCCTCGGATTGGTGATCGGAGGCCTCTGCGCCCGCTCCCGCACGGTGCGCGACGCCATCGGCTGGCTCACCCTCGGCCTCCAGACCCTTCCCTCCGTCTGCTGGGTCCCGCTCGCCATCCTCTGGTTCGGCCAGGAGGAGGGCGCCATCCTCTTCGTCACCGTCATGGGCACCGTCTGGTCCGTCGTGCTCGCCGTCCAGGAATCCGTGCTCTCCGTGCCTCCCCTCTACGTCCGCGCCGCCAAGACCATGGGCTCGCGCGGCTGGCACCTCTGGAGCCAAGTCCTCCTCCCCGCCGCCCTTCCCGGTGTCGTCAGCGGCATGAAGCAGGGCTGGGCCTTTGCCTGGCGCTCCCTGATGGCCGCCGAGATCTTCGTCGTCATCCTCACCGGCTTCGGCCTCGGCTCCATGATCCACGCCGGGCGCGAGCTCCTTCGCATGGAGCAGGTCGTCGGCGTCATGACCGTCGTCATCTTCGTCGGCCTCCTCGCCGACCTCGTCCTCTTCGGCCCCGTCGAGCGCTGGCTCCGCCGCTCCCGCGGGCTCGGGGGAAGCTGAGTGGTCAGGGGCGTCGTGGCCTGATGGCCACGGAAGAGTGCACAGGGGCACAGCGGCACAGGGGCACGGGAGGTAGATGCTGGTGACCGGTGGATGAAGCCTTCGGGTTGAGGCTGGGAAAGGGATTCGAAGGAGGCGAAGGACGGAAAGGGTAGGGCGGAGGATATGTCTGCTCTTTTCATCTCTTCATCCCTTTGATTCTTCCCGGCCGGCAACGAGCGCCAGCGAGTTCTCGCCCGCAGACACCGCAAACCCCGCTGACGCCGCAGGTGCCGCTTCGGCGGAGATGCCGCCGATTCCTCCCGTGCCCCAGTGCCCCTGTGCCCCTGCTAACGCTTTAGCGTAAACGGCGAGAAGTCCGTGTTCGTGTCATACGTGTCCACGCCCTCCGCCTTCTTCAGCTTGGCGCAGGCCCAGTAGGTGAACGGCGTCATCACCACCTCGACCATCACCTTGAAGATCCAGTTCGCCAGCATCACCGCCGCCAGCGTCGGCCCGGTCCAGATGCCCAGGAAGGCGATCGGGTAGAAGATCAGGCTGTCCACGCCCTGGCCCACGATGGTCGAGCCGATGGTGCGCATCCAGAGATGCCGACCCTTCGTCCGCACCTTCAGCTTCGCCAGCATGAACGAGTTGAGGAAATCCCCCACCAGGAAGGCCAGCATCGAGCCGAGCGCGATCCGCCACCCGCCGCCGAAGCAGGTCTCGAGCGCCGGCTGCAGCTGGGCCGAGAACGGCTCGTCCGGGCTGATCGGCATGGCCAGGACGACCCAGGTCATCACCGTCGCGAAGGCCATCGCCGCGAAGCCCGTCCAGATCACGCGCCGGGTCAGCGCGTACCCGTACACCTCCGTCAGGATGTCCCCGAAGATGTACGACAGCGGGAAGAACAGGTTGCCCGCCCCGAAGTCCACCGGACCCAGCAGCGGCAGGTCCACCCGCACCACCTTGGCCGGCCCGATCAGGTTTGAGCACAGCAGCACCGCCACGAAGCCGCCGAGAATCAGGTCGTAATGACGGAAGGTGCGGTTCATCGGAGGAGCGAGGAGCGGGGTGCGAGGAGCGGGGCTTGGGTCCCGCCGAGGGGCTCCATGAACCTAGCGGCCTTGCGCCTCCTCGCAACTGCCGCCACCTGTTCCCCCGGTCCCGACCTCATTCCCTCGGGTTCGCCTTGAGCCAGGCCTCGAGCCAGGCCACCGCGGCGGGCTCGTCCGCGAACGCCCCGTCCAGCTGGGCCTCGTACGCCGCATCCAGCGCCTCCGAGAACCAAGGCCTCGGCTTGCGGCCCATCGCGATGAGGTGGCGTCCCAGCGCCAGCCGCCTGGGCGCGCTGGCGGCCACCTGCAGCCGGTCGGCCACCTCGCGCAGCCACAGCCCCTGGGGCGAGGGCTCCTTGAAGAATGTGCCGCGCCCCTTGCGGTCGGCGTCGTCCACCCGGACGAGCCGGTCGATGCGGCCCGCCTTCGCGGCGAGCCGGCGCACGCCGGCGTCCCCCGCCTTGTTCTTCCAAAGCTCGTAGGGCGCGCCGTGCCAGCGCACCAGCGGCAGCACCGATTCCAGCACCTCCTTGTGCTGGGTCAGGCGCTCCAGGAAGGCCCGCGCCAGCGGCTCGCCCGCCTGCTCGTGGCCGTAGGCGTGGATCCGCCCGTCCGCCTCCGCCTTGCTCGTCGTCGCCTTGCCCAGGTCGTGCAGGAGCACGGCCCAGCCCACCGTCAGGTCCTCGCGCTCGTCGCCGAGCCGCGCCGCGGCGAAGGCGTCCAGGCAGAGCAGGGTGTGGTCCCAGACGTCCCCCTCGGGGTGCCACTCCGGGTCCTGGGCCACGCCGATGCAGGCGTGCAGCTCGGGGAAGTGGCGCGTCCAGCCGCAGTCGCGGAGGAAGCGGAGGCCGACCGAGGGCACGCGGCCGCGCAGGATCAGCTTGCACCACTCCTCGTAGACGCGCTCCGGGCTCAGCGCCTCCGGCCCGAGCGTCGCGCAGAGCGCCACCGTCGCGGGGTCGACCGTCCACGGCGCCTCCGGCGCGCTGAATCGGGCCGCGAACTGCATCGCCCGCAGGACGCGCAGAGGGTCCTCGGCGAACTTGTCCGAGACATGGCGCAGCCGCCGCGCCGCGAGGTCCGCCATGCCGCCCCAGGGATCGAGCACCTCGCCCGTCCGCGGGTCCCAGAGCATCGCGTTGACCGTGAAGTCGCGCCGCGTCGCGGCCTCGGAGGGCGCCATGCTCGGGTCGCCCTCGACCGAGAAGTCGCGGTGACCCGCGCCCGTGCGGTTCTCGCGGCGGGGCAGGGAGACGTCGATCGGGTGGCCTTTCACCTTCAGCACCCCGAAGGCAGCGCCCACGCTCACCACCGAGAAGGACGTGCGCAGCGCGCGCTCAATCGCGGCCGGCTCGAGCCCGTAGACCTCGATGTCGAGGTCCTTCGCCGGCACGCCCATCAGCGCGTCGCGCACCGAGCCGCCGACCACGAGCGGTCGCCCACCCGCCGCAGCCAGCAGGCGCACGACCTCCCCCACGGCGGCCAGCTCGCCGTCGAAGGGAATCAGGTTGGGGCGCGTCGTTGCCACGCCCCAAGGGATGCCCAGGCCCGCCCCCCGTGGCAAGGATGCGCTCGCCCGCGGCCCCCTCGGCGGCTTAATGGGCGCATGGACGTCAACCCGTTCGACCGGCTCGACAACCAAGGCCTCCCGCCCGGCCCCCCTCCGCCCCCGCCCAAGCCCGCCCCCAAGCGTAAGCTCGGCAAGGTCAACCTCCGCTACGAGCGCGCCGGCCGCGGCGGCAAGGAGGTCACCCTCCTCGAGGGCCAGTGGGTCGAGTCCCAGGAAGCCCGCGTCCGCGAGCTCCTGCTCGGCGACCTCAAGCGCGCCCTCGGCACCGGCGGCATGCTCGAGGGCCGCGCCATCGCCCTCCAGGGCGACCGCCGCGACGCCGCCAAGGCCTGGCTCGTGAAGCACGGCTTCACGACGAATTTGTGACGGGAGTCAGGGGCACGGAAGGTAGGGCGGTTTCTCCGAAACCGCCTTCTCCTCAGCCCGCCTGCCTTGGGTAGGGAGGATGCTACGCATCCTCCGGGCCAACCTCCCGCAACCCGCCTTGGGTAGGGTCGCGGCTACGCCCGTGACCTCCACCGAATCCAAGGGTGGCCGAAGACCGCGCGAGAGCTCGCCTTGCTCGCTGCATCAACAAGGCACCGCAGGCGCCCTTGCCAGGAAACCCGAAGGGTTCATCCACCGGTCACCAGCAGCTACCTCCCGTGCCCCTGAGCCCCCGTGCCCCTGTGCACCACGTCTCTTCCCGAGCCCCTGTGCCCCTGAGCCTCTGTGCCTCTGATAAAGGGGGTCTTTCCCCCTTTACTTCTTCTTCCCGCGGCGCAGCGCGACGGCGCCCGTGCGGGCGGTCTCGACAATGCCGAAGGGGCCGATGAGGTCGAGGAAGGCCGTGATCTTGTTCTCGTTGCCGGTGAACTCGATGATCAGCGCGTCGTGGGCGACATCCACCACCTTGGCGCGGAAGAGGCTGGCGATCTCGACGATCTCCGTGCGGGTCGACTTGCTCGAGCGCACCTTCACCAGCACCAGCTCGCGGGCCACGTGGTCGACCTGGTCGCGTGAGAAGTCCTGCACCTCGAGCACGTTGACCAGCTTGTCCAAGGCCTTCACGCAGCGGTCCAGCGCGGCGGCGTCGGCCACCACCGTCGCGGTGATGCGCGACAGGGCGGGGTCGTGGGTCGGGCCCACGTTCAGGGTCTCGATGTTGAACCCGCGGCCGGAAAGCATCCCGGCGACGCGCGCCAGTACCCCGAACTTGTTTTCGACGAGGGCGGAGAGGGTGTGCTTCTTCTTCATGGGGGGCGGGGGAAATTCTGGGTGGACGGGGAGGGACTCGAACCCACGACCTACTCGGTGTAAACGAGCCGCTCTAACCGACTGAGCTACCCGTCCGCGGGCCCTTTTCCCTACCCCTCCCGCCCCCGGTTTGTCGAGGGGAAAGGGGTGTTGTCGGAAGCACAGCGGCACAGGGGCACGGGAAGGCACTGGTGACCGAGGACAGTTGACCGGCAGATGAACTCTGCGCCGCCGCTCCCTCCCGAGCCCCTGTGCCTCCATGAAGCTGTACCCCGTCTTCTCAGTCCGTGCCCCTGAGCCCCTGTGCCGCCGTGCCCCTTTCCGGGGCCCTCAGGCCCCGGCGCCCCTGAGCCCCTGTGCCCCCGTGCCCCCGTGCCCCTGATAACTCACATCCCCGCCTTCAGCCGCTCGAAGGCCGCCAGGGCCCGGTCCCTTCCCTGGTCCGGAGTCGTTCCTGGTAACTGCCGGTATTGTTATAAAGTTTAGAATAGCTTAGTCTTGATGTCACGAGTGACCGGATATCCACTTGATGCGCATGCGCTACCGATTCGCCCTTGCCCCCCTGCCTGCCCGTGCGGTCATTCTGTGCCTTGCGATGGTTGTCTCGGCTGCGATTGATTCCCACGCGCAGACTGCAGCATTGTCCGGGCCTCGCAACCTGGGCACCCTCGCCTTGGACTCTGCCCTCTCGACGGTGTCTCCCGATGAGTTTGTGGCGCGAAATTCCAGGTTTGAATTCACTTCGGCGGCTCGCGAGTCGGCGCGTGTCGAGGCGCGTCGGCTGCCGGAGCAGGAGGCGCCGGTTTTTGAGGGATTTCCCTTGGTCGATGCGGTCATGCGTTTTGACAAGACTGGCAATGAACTCACCTTGGTCGTGTATTCCGTGGGTGATAGCGGCGTGATTTCAGAGGAGAAGTTCGATGGCATGGTCGAGTCCCTGGTTGTCGCCCTCACCAAGGCTTACGGCAAGGGGGTCTCACCCGGGGTAGCCTCGGCGGTTGTGAGGGCGAAGGCCCTTTCCTGGAAGTGTCCTGCCGGACAGATTCGCCTCGAATGGAGCAGCACCCGCGCCAATGCCTCGCGCGGGCAGGCTTATCGTCCCGAATTTGCCCGTGTTGTGATTGGCCCCGCCCTCGTCCGCAGTCTTTCGACTCCCCGCCCTGCCAAATGGATTCCAGCTGAGCAACTTCGCTCCAGTGACACGGGCGATCGGTGGATTGCCACTGTTCCCATGGTTGACCAAGGCCAGAAGGGGTATTGCGCCGTCGCTACCTCTGAGAGGGTGTTGCGCTACTATGGACGGGATGTCGACCAGCACGAGCTGGCCCAGGCCTGCCAAACCGAACAAGGCACGAGCAGCCAGAAGTTCGAGGAGCAGATGAAGCGGGTCGCCTCGCGCTTGGGCCTGCGTTACCAAATCCATCTGTCGGCAGTCGACCCGCGCTTCATCGGGGAAATTATCCGCGACTATGCCAAGGCGGGCAAGAGGAAGGGGGGCGTGCCCGTCCCGTCCCAGCTTGAGCAGCATCCCTACGCGTTCTATCAAATGCTCGACTCCCTCGACCGCGGACAGCTCGTCGCGGTGAGGAAGGCTGATCGCGCCGGCCTCGCCCGGATGGAGAGGCAGGTCCGGGAGTCGATTGATCGCGCCGATCCGCTTATCTGGTGCGTTCAACTCGGAATCGTTCCCGAGCAGGGGCTCCCTCAGGCCAACGGCGGCCACATGAGGCTCATCATTGGATACAACGCGAAGACCTCGGAAGTTCTATACACCGACTCCTGGGGAGCCGGCCATGAGCTCAAGCGCATGCCCCTTTCTGATGCATGGGCCATCACCTTCGGGCTTTCCGTGATGAAGCCCTGATTCTGCGGTTCCTCTGCCTCGTCCTCCGCGCTTTGACCCACCCGGCTCCTTCGCCCAACGTCACCGCGGTCACCGCTAACACCGCTTCGGCGGCTGCCCCCCCCCCGTGCCCCGTCTTCTCAGTCCGTGCCCCGGCTCCCCTGAGCCCCTGTGATCACTCTCCCTCCCGGGCCCCTGAGCCCCTGTGCCCCCGTGCCCCTTTCCGGGGCCCTCAGGCCCCGGCGCCCCTGTGCCGCCGTGCCCCTGTGCTCCCAGCACAATTCACATCCCCGCCTTCAGCCGCTCGAAGGCCGCCAGGGCCCGGTCCCTTCCCTCGGCTAGTCCGACCAGGGGGCGCGGGTAGGTCTTGTCCAGTTGCACCCCCGCCGCGGCGAGCACGTCGGCCGGCGCTTCCCAGGGCTTGTGAATCCAGGCCGCCGGCACCTTGGCCAGCTCCGGGACGAAGCGCCGCACATAGTCGCCCTTGGGATCGAACTTCTCCCCCTGTAGCACGGGATTGAACACGCGGAAGTAGGGAGCAGCGTCCGCGCCGCATCCGCCCGCCCATTGCCAGCCGAGGGTGTTGGACGCCAGGTCGGCGTCGACCAAGGTGTCCCAGAACCATGCGGCGCCGTCCTGCCAAGGCTGGAGGAAATGCTTCACCAGCACCGACGCCGCGATCATCCGCACGCGGTTGTGCATCCAGCCTGTCTCCCACAGCTGGCGCATCCCCGCGTCCACGATCGGGTAACCCGTCCGGCCCTTCTGCCAGGCGCGCAGCAGCGCCTTGTCCTTCCTCCAGGGGAAGGACTTGAACTCGGCGCGCAGGGGCTCGTCCGTCGTCCCCGGGAAATGCTGGATCAGGTGGTGGCCGAACTCGCGCCAGCCGACCTCCGCGACGAACTTCATCGGACCCTTGCGGGCGGAGAGGCCCGCGGCGTCCACCGCCGCGACGATCTCGCGGGGCGAGATCTGCCCGAAGTGCAGGAAGGGCGAGAGGCGCGAGGTGCCATCCACATCCGGGAGGTCCCGCGCGTCGCCGTAGTCGCCGACCGGCCCGCCGAGGAAGCCCCTGAGCCGCGCCTCCGCGCCCTTGCGAGTCGGGTCCCACGCCTCACCCATCGCCTTGTCCCAGGGAATCCGCGGTAACAGCCCGAGCGACGCGACCGTCTCGGACCTCGGGGCCTTGGCCGGAGCCGGCAGCGCGCGCGGCGCGGGCAGCGGCTTGCCGAACTCCACGTGCGCCAGGCAGTGCTTCCAGAACGGCGTGAAGACCTGGAAGGGCTTGCCCGAGAGGTTCCTCACTTGGTTGGGGTCGTGGATTAGCCCGCCGTTGAACGACTCCGCCTTCAGCCCCGCCGCGCGCAGCGCCTGCTTGACCGAGGCGTCCCTCGCCTGCACGCGCGGCTCGTAGCGGCGGTTCCAAAACACCGCGTCCGCACCGGTCTCCTTGGCGAGCGCGAGCAGCTCGCGCTCGGCAGGACCGCGCCGGATGACCAGCGGGCTCCCCGCCTTGGCCAGCTGGGCCGCCAGGTCCTCGAGCGCGTGGTGCAGCCACCAGTCCGAGGCGCCTCCGGGCCGCCAATCACCCTCCGCCTCGGGGTCGTGGATGTAGACCGGCACAACCGGTCCCCCATGGTCGAGCGCGGCGCGCAACGCGGGATTGTCCGCCAGGCGGAGGTCGAGTCGGAACCAGGCAATCGCCGGGGAAGGCATAGGGTAGGGGAAGCGCCTTGTCCGCGCTTGTCAAAAGCCCGCCTCGGTTGGTCAGGCGGGCGTCATGAGCCCCATCGTGACGCCGAGGATGCCGCCGATCACGTAGTAGGCGATGAGCCAGGTCACCGCCCACGCGAGCCACTCGGCCTGCCTCCAGAAGGTCAGGTTCAGCTCCAGGGTGCGGCGGAGCGTCGACGGGTTGGATTCGTCGAGCTGGCCGATCAGGAGGGCGTGGCGGACGAGGTTGATGAACGGGATCAGGGCGCCCAGGGCGATGAGCGCGAGCTGGGCGACCAGGCCGAGCAGCAGGCCGGACATGTAGGGCGTCCATTCACCGGTCACCTGGGGATTGAGCAGGGCGACGGTCCCCATTGCCCCGAACACCAGCCAGCAGGACAGGAGCACCAGGGCGACAATGCCCATGAGGAGGACCCAGGGGCGCATGCCTCTCAGCTCGGCGTGGATAGGGGCGTGTGACATCGGTTTGGGTCTTTGCGAGGGGTCAGTTCGCGAACCATAGGGCCGCAAGGACAATGAACCAGAGGACGATGATCAGGTGGCTGATGCCCGCCGCACGCCAGTAGAGGCGCTGGGCGCGGAGCGCCCCGGCCGCGCCGGCCTCCGAGGGGGCGGAGGCGAAGACCGCGAGCGCCTTGGCCGCCCGGCGCAGGTTGGCGATCGGCCAGATGTGGAGGAGGACCGGCACGCCGAGGATGGACCAGTTGAATGCCGCCATGCCCAGGGAGAATTCGCCTTTCTTCACGCTAGCTTGCGACAGCATCAGGCCGAGCACGAGCAGGACGAGCATCCAGAAGGCGAGTCCGGCAACCGCGAGCCATGACATCCTCCGCATCGCTCCCTCGGTACCCGCCAGAGCCGCCAGAGCCGCCAGAGCTGGGTCCGGCGGGATGGCGGGGCGTTCCATTCGGCTAGTCTCCGCATCCTGACCGTGGACGCAAGCGCCAAGGCTTCCGATTCAGGGTTGCCCCCGTGTGGGCGCTGTTTTTTAAGGGAATCCCCATGGCCAAGAAATCCCCCTCCAAGCCCTCGCCCGCCAAGAACGCCAAGGTCGAGTACCCTCCCTTCCTTCGGGAGCTCCTCGAGGCCAAGTCCCCCACCGGACATGAGTTCGCCGCCCAGCAGGTGGTCGACCGGCACGTCGCCAAGGCCGCCAAGGTCTATCGCAAGGACCGCATCGGCAACCGCATCGCCGAGACGGCGGGCAAGGGCGGCCCCACCCTCCTCCTCGCCGGCCACATCGACGAGATCGGCCTCATCCTCTCGCACGTCGACGACAAGGGCTACCTCTACTTCGACTTCCTCGGCGGCCACGACCAGGTCATCCCCTCCGGCCGCCGCGTCCACATCCTGACCAAGCACGGCCCCGTCCTCGGCGTCACCGGCAAGCGAGCCGTCCACCTCATGTCCCCCGAGGACCGGCGCAAGGTGCCCGAGCGGCATGACATGTGGATCGACATCGGGGTGGCCAACCGCGCCGAGGCCCTCTCCGTCGTCCGCATCGGCGACCCCGTCGTCTATGTCGACGGACCCGAGATGCTGCGCGGCAGCCTCGCCGTCGCCCGCGCCTTCGACGACAAGGCCGGCGCCTACGCCGTCATGGAGGCCTTCCTCCGCCTCAGCCGCGAGCGCGCCCTCGCCGCCCGCGTCGTCTCCGTCGCCACCACCCAGGAGGAGATCGGCACCCGCGGCGCCCAGGTCGCCGCCCAGGGCGTCAACCCCGACGTCTCCATCACCGTCGACGTCACCCACGCCACCGACCACCCCGACGCCGACAACCGCAAGTTCGGCCGCTTCGCCCTCTCCGGCGGTCCCGTCATCGGCCGCGGCCCCAACATCAACCCCCTCGTCTTCGACCGCCTCGTCGCCGCCGCCGAGAAGCTCGACATCCCCTACCAGATCCAGGCCGAGCCCCGGCCCACCGGCACCGACGCCCGCGCCATCCAGATGGCCAACGCCGGCGTCGCCTGCGGCCTCGTCTCCATCCCCCTCCGCTACATGCACACCCCCGGCGAGATCGTCGACCTCCGCGTCGTCGAACAGCTCGTCCAGATCCTCGTGCAGTTCGCCAAGGACCTCCGCAAGGGCGACCGCTTCGAGTGGTGAGACGTCTGCGGTGACAGCGGCGTCCGCGGGCGAGAACTCACCGGCGCTCGCTGCCTCGGGTAGGGCGGTTTCTCCGAAACCGCCTCATCCTTTTAACCCCCTCCCCCGTCCTTGCAGTTCTCCCTTCCGGTCGAGCGAAGCAAGTGTGTGCCGCTGACACCGCGGTCGCCGCCTCACCGCATCCCCGCTCGCGCGTTAGCGCGTTAAATCCGACTGCCCCAGCACCGTGATGCCGTGGCGCTGCAGCACCGCCCCGGCCAGGTCCTGGTCGTCGGCCCGCAGCACGAGGCCGCAGCGGCCCGAGGGGCGGAAGAGGAAGGGGTAGAGATAGAGGATGTTGATCTCGGCGCGCAGGAGGATGTCCGCCACCTCCTTCAGGCTCGCCTCCGAGGGCAGCTCGAGGGCGAGGACGCCGTTGACGTCATGGGCGAACTGGTGCTCGTCCATCACCCGCTCGCCGGCCTCGGGCTGGTCCAGCACCATCCGGATGATCGTCGAGTCCGTGCTGTCGACCAGGCACATCGCCAGGATGTGCACGTCGGCCTTGGCCAGCGACTCGATCAGCTCGCTCAGGCGCCCGACCTTGTTCTCGACGAAGACCGAGAACTGGCGCACCGCGCCGTGGTCCGGTTGCCGCTGCGTCTGCGAGGACATGCCGTATGACAAAGAAAAACCGCCCGCTCCGCCAGCCCCTTTTCCTTGCCTCCAGCCGCCTCCGCCCATCCTTGGGCCGATGCGCCCGACCCTCGCCCTCCTGCTCGCCGCCGGCCAGGCGCTCGCGGCGCTGCCCGAGACCGTCGTCGTCGAGGCCCGCCTCCCGCGCCCGGCCTCGACCGCCTCGCCCTCCGTCACGCGCATCGACGGCGAGGACCTCGCCGAGCAGGGCCGGCGCGACCTCGCCGCCGCCCTCGGCGACCTCCCCGGCCTCGTCGCCCTCAGCCAGGCCGGCGAGGGCTCGCAGACCTCCCTGTTCACCCGCGGCACCAGCTCCAACCACACCGCCTTGCTTCTCGACGGTCGCCGCCTCAGCCCCGGCTTCTCCGGCAGCTACGAGCCCGGCCGCTACCGCCTCGGAGGCCTCGCCTCCGTCGAGGTCCACCGCGGCGCCACCTCCAGCCTCTACGGCGCCAACGCCCTCGGCGGCGTGGTCGACCTCCGCCTGCGCGACCCGCTCGCCGCCGACGCGGGCGTCGCCCTCGGCGCCGAGGGCGGGTCGTTCGGGCGCGCCGGCCTCTCCCTCTCGCTCCTCGAGCGCGCGGGCCGCGACCTCGGCTGGGTCGGCGACCTCAGCGCCTCGCGCGAGGACGGTTGGCGCGGCAACTCGCGCCGCGAGTCCGCCGCCTTCTCCGGCAAGGCCGTCCACCGCCTCGGGCCCGACCTTTCCGCCGACCTCGTCCTCTCCGCCGACCGCGCCCTCGCCGGCCTTCCCGGCCAGCGCGGTCCCTCGGGCGACGACCCGAATGACTGGCAGCGCGACAGCGGCTGGCTCCTCTCGCCCGGCCTCTCGCTCCGCCGGGGCGACCTCCGCGCCCAGGCCTTCTGGTCGCGCTCCGAGACCGCGGTCACCAGCTTCGTCGACGGCGCCAACTTCTTCGGCCCCTTCCTCTACCACCAGCGCTTCCTTGTCCTCCGCGACGAGCTCACCGCCCTCGCCGAGACCAAGGCGGGCAATCTCACCCTCTCGGGCGGCGTCACCTACGAGCGCGCCGTCCTCGACCAGCTCGCCCTCGATCCCTTCTCCCTCGAGTGGGCCGACACCCAGGAGGGTGCCGGCCTCTGGGGCAGGGCGGAGTGGCGGATCGGCGCCCACGACCGCCTGACCCTCGGGGCGCGCCGCGACCGCTTCACCGACTTCGGGGGCAAGACCACCGGCGAGGTCGCCTGGACCCGCGCCCTCGGCGAGGACCTCACCGCCCACGTCCGCCTCGCCACCGCCTTCCGCGCCCCCGCCCCCAACGACCTCGCCTACGGCACCTCGGGCGGCGCCCCCCTGCGCCCCGAGAGCAACCGCTCGACCGAGGTCGGCCTCCGCCGCCGACCCGCCGGCGCCCTCGGCACCGGCTGGACCCTCGTGGCCTTCGAGAACCGCCTGACCGACCTCATCGACTACGACCCGGGCGACAACTACAGGACCTTCAACATCGGCCGCGCCACCACCCGCGGCGTCGAGGCCGGCGTCGACGCCACCCCCGCCCTCGGTTGGAAGCTGCGCGGCTCCGCCACCTGGCTCGAGGCCGTGGCCGAAAGCGCCCTCCTCGGCCTCGTCCAGCCCGGCGAGCGCCTCCTCCGCCGGCCCGACCTCGCCCTCGGCCTCTCCGTCGAGCACCGTCCCTCCGCCTCGACCACGCTCGGCCTCGGCGCCGTCTGGCTCCACGGCCGAGAGGACTTCGACTTCTCCACCGGCGCCCGGGTCGACCTCGCCCACGCCTTCCAGGCCCGCCTCTGGATCCGCCACGCCCTCGACCGCCGCACCGACCTCACCCTCCGCGTCGAGAACCTGACCGGCGACGACGCCGAGCTGGCCTCCATCGGCTACCCCAGCCCGCCCCGCGCCGCCTTTCTCGGCCTAACGCGGCGGTTCTGAGGCTCACGGACGCCGCTCGACGACGTCCGTCTTGCCCATCAGCGACCTCAGTCCTTCGCCGTCCAGCCAGGCCTTGGCCTTGCGGTCGGACCTGAGCGTGGCGTCCAGGAACCTCGTCGTGGCCTCCGCCATCTGCGCGTGCCAGCGACGGTAGTTCTCGCGCCTCGCCGGGCTCCCCGGCATCCGTCCCGAGAACGCCATGTGGTCCGCCCCGTCGAGCACCACCAGGTAGCTCGAGGGATTGGTCGACTCGCGGAACGGCGCCAAGCGGAGCGCCGGATCCTGGCTCTCCTCGATCGGCGTGATGTCCCTCGTGCCCGTCCAATGGAACTGCGGGATGCCGATCGCGCTGAAGCGCTCGCGGCCGGACACGGGCGGGGGCGAGAGCACGATGGCCGCGCGGATCCGCGGATCGGCAAAGTCGGCGTTGGGCGCGGCGGGGAAGCGCTCCCCGGAAAGGGCCATCGAGGTGCGCGCCCCGTAGGAGTGCCCCGCGATCGCCACCTCGCCGCTGTCGTGCCGCGCGGCGAGGGCGGGCTCGGCCCGCAGGCGCTCCAGGGCGAGCCGCACGTCCCTCACGCGGGCCGTGAACTCCTCGACCGAGGTCGCCGCCTTCAGCGTCTCCTCGCGGTTGAGCACCATGCCCATCCAGATGCTGGAGTCGGACCCCGGGTGCTGGAGGTGCACCACCAGGTAGCCCTGGCGGGCCCAGTGGTCGCCGAGGTATTCCATCCCATCGAGGCTCCCGCCCAGCCCGTGGGAAATCAGGACGGTCGGCCGCTTGCCCTCGCCCTCGGGCACGCGGGCCCGGAACGGCACCACCCGCCCGCTCGCCTGGTTCGTCCACTTGCCCTCGATGACCGCTGGGGCGGCGGGCAGGACGGCCCCCGGCCCGAGGGCCAGGGAGAGGAGCAGGAGGAAGGCGCGGCGCATTGTCTTGGAAAAACCGACTAGTCGGGAAAGTTCACGGGGGCAAACCCCTTCCCGCTTGCGGAGGCGGCTGCCTCCGCCGAGACTGTGCGGCCCGATGAGCCGGTTCTACTTCGCCTACGGTTCGAATCTGGACGCCAGCCAGATGGAGCGGCGCTGCCCCGGTTCCCAGCCCCGCGGCAAGGCCTTCCTTCCCCTGCACACCCTCGCCTTCAACCACCCGAGCGCGACCTGGGGCGGCGGCTCCGCCGACGTCGTGCCCGACGACCAGGGCCGCGGCGTCTGGGGCTTCGTCTACGAGCTGACCGTCGCCGACTGGGTCCGCCTCGACGACGCCGAGGGCTCCGCCTACCGCCGCGCCCGCGCCACCGTCTGGGAGGGCGGCATCGAGGACTGCCCCCTCGAGATCCAGCTCTACCGCGTGGTCAACCCCACCGGCCCCCACCTTCCCTCGCGGACCTACCTCGACAAGGTGATCCGCGGCGCCCAGATGCGCAGCCTCCCCGCCACCTGGGTCAGCTGGCTGCGCGGGCTCTCCGCAAAGTGACGCCCGCCTCCGGCGGTCAGCGCAGCGACTTCAGGTAGGCCAGGAGGTCTCGGGCCTGCTCGTCCGGCAGGCTCTCCACCAGGCCCGCGGGCATCAGCGAGCGGTTGATCCAGCGCGTCGCGGCGATGTCGCCCCGCGCGACCCGGATCTCCGCCCCGCCCGTCAGCCTCAGCACCACGGCCTCCGGGGTGTCCGCCGCGAGGAAGCCCTCGTGCAGCGCGCCCGCCTTGGTCGTCACGCGGAAGATGCGGTAACCCGGCTCATAGGCCGCGTTGGGCGTCAGCAGGTTGCGCAGGATGGCGTCGTGGCCCATCGCGCCCACGCCGCTCAGGTCCGGCCCCATCGCCACGCCCTCGCCCTTGATCAGGTGGCAGGCGCGGCAAAGCGCGGCCAAGGCCTTGCCCTTGGCGGGGTCCCCGCCCTCCTCCCGGATGAGCTTGCCCCAGCGCGCGAACGCCGCGTCGAGGCGCTCCGCCTCCTCCCTGCCCAGGATGGGCGGGGGGTCCTGCCGAAGGGCCGCGCGGATGCCGGCCGCCTTGGGCCAGCCTTCCTTCCCCGAGCCGAGGAAAATCAGGTCCTTCGGACGCGCCGAGGGGTCGATCGCCCGGTCGAAGCCGGCCCGGATCTCCTCCGCCGTGCGCGCCCGGCTCCAGATGCGATACTCCGCCAGCGCGCCGTGCAGGCTGCCCCTGGGCACCGTCCAGGCCAGCGAGGGCTCGAGCACCCGGAGGTCCGTGGGCCCGCTCGTCGCCTCATGCTCGCCGTTCTGGTAAATCGACCACCGGCCCTGCGCGTCGCGGGTGAACGCGAGGTGCGTCCAGTGCCCGGCCGAGACCGGCTTCTTCGCGATCACCACGTCGTTGCGCGGCGGGAAGAGGTAGACCCGCGGCAGCGCCCCGGCGAAGTTGATGTCGAGCAGCCTGTCCTGCCCGAGGATGCCGTCGACGTTCGAGATGCCGGGCTCGAGCCAGACCCAGGTCTCGACCGTGAAGGCCCCGTCGAGGCGCACCCCCAGCGGCGCCTGGGCCGAGTCGGTGCCGTCCAGCACGGCGGCCGGGCGGAACCGGTCCGCCACCTTGGCCAGCAGCTGCTCAAGCCGCGCATCCGCGGCGAGGAAGCCCTGCAGGCGCTCGATCACCGCGCCGGTGAGCGCCTCGGTCGGCACCTTGCCCTCGAGCGCGGCGCCCAGGATGGCCGCCGACCCCGCCGCCGACTGGCTCAGGCGCTCCAGCGCCCGCTCGCGCGCCGCCGCATCCAGCTTCCCCCAAATCCCGATCAGCGCCGCCGGCGCCCCCGGCCTCGCGTTGGCCGCCAGGGTCATCAGCGCCTCGCCGCGAACCGCGGCGTCGCCACCGGTCGCAAGCCGCGCCAAGGTCTCGACCTCCCCGCCGCCGAAGCTCGCCAGGGCGCGCAGCGCCGCGGCGTGCTCGGCCCCGCGGCCCGGGTCCGAAAGCAGCGCGGAAAGCTCCGGCTCCGCCGCGCGCAGCGCGAAGGCCTCGGCCAAGGCCAGCCCGCGGGACGCCGCCTCTCCGCCTCGCGCCAACAGGGCCTTCGCCGCGGGCGCGAGCAGCGGGGCGACCTTCGCGGCGTCGAGCTGCGACTTCGCCGCGATCAGCGCCGCGGCCACGCGGGCCTGGCCCTCGCCCTCGAGCAGCGCCTGCCGCAGGGACTGGGCCGCGGCGGGGTTGTCCGCCGCCCGCAGCAGGGCGGTCAGCTCCTCGCGCGAGGGCTCGCGCCCCAGCTTGCCCAGCAGGCCGACCACCCGCGGGCCGGCGCGATCCGGCCCCAGCGCGAGCGTCGCCCACATCTCGGATTCGGGATCAAGGTCGGCCCGGCGGTCCTGGTCGAGGTAGGATGCCAGCTTGTCGGGAATCGGCTCAAGGAAGAGGCGCACCAGAAAGCGCTCGAATTCCCGGTCATAGGCCGCGCCGACGGGGATGGGGCGCTTTCGCTGGGTCGATTCGCCCATCGGGCCGGGCAGCGACGGCTTGGCCTGTCGCACCAGCAGGTCGATTGCCGCCGGCGAGGCCGCCGCCAGCCGGCCCGCCAGCTTGATGACCTCCTGGCGCACGGTGGGGTCGGCGTCGTCCGCCGACTTTGCGGCGAGGGCGACGACCGCCTTGGCCTGCTCCGCGGGGAACTCGCCGAGCGCGCGGAGCGCCTCGCGTCGCACGTTGCGGTTGCCGTCGGCGCGCAGCTTGGCGATCAGGTCGAGGTCGCGCACGCCCAGCCCCTCCAGCGCCCAGAGCGCGGGGATGCGCTGCCCTGCCGGCAGCTTGGCGTCCAGCAGGCGCGCGCGGAGGGCGGGCTCCAGCTGGGCGAGGTTGCGGTCGACGATCGCCTGCCAGGCGAGATGGGTGCGGCCCAGCGAGGCGGTGCCGAGGTGGCCGATGAGCTGGGCGGGCGGCAGCGCGGCGAAGTCCACCGTCGGCAGCGGGGCGTGGTCTTGGTGCCGCACGCGCCAGATGCGCCCCCGGACCTTGTCGCGCTCCGGGTGGTTGCGGGGGACTTCGTTGTGGCTGATGATCTTGTTGTACCAGTCGACGATGTAGAGGCAGCCGTCCGGGCCGTTGCGCAGGGCGACGGGACGGAACCACGGGTCGGACGACAGCACCAGCTCGGGCCCAAGCTCGTAGTCGTAGCCCGCGCCCTCGCGCGTCACGCGCACCGACTGGATCTTCCGCGTGATGGGATTGGCCACCCAGACGAGGCCGGCGGTGTCCGCGGGCCAGCGCCCGGGGTCGGCCCAGGCCAGGCCGCTCAGGCCGGTCCCGCCCATGCGGAAGTCGCGCGCCGTGGCGGGAAACTCGGGTGCGTAGGATTTCCACAGCCCGTTGGAGCAACCCGGGTAGTTCCCGTACTCGTGGAAGGGCATCAGGGGGTAGCCGAAGTCGTTCGCCTCCTGGATCCAGGACTCGCCCTCGTCGGTCAGCACGAGTCCCCAGATGTTGCACGGCCCGTTGCTCGTGATGTCAAAGTCCGAGCCATCGGGCCTGAACTTCGCCATGCGCGTCTGGTCGAACTTCGTCTCCTTGCCGGAGGTTGTCCGCACCTTGCCGTAGTTGAAGGCGCCCTGGGCCATCCAGATCCAGCCGCCCGGCGCGCGCGTGAACTGGTGCGGCAGGAGGTGGGAGTCCTGGACCCCGAAGCCGCTCAGGAGCACCGTCCGCTTGTCCGCCCGCCCGTCGCCGTCGGCGTCCTCGAGCCGGACGATGTCCGTGCCGTGGTGGACAATCGCGCCGCCCCGGTAGGGCAGCATGCCGGTCGGGATGGCCAGGCCCTCGGCGAAGACCCTGGGCGCGTGGGGCCCGGGGCCTTCCGACTTGTCGAAGACCAGCACCTTGTCCCTGGCCTTCGACGCGTAGAGCGCGGCCGCGGCGGCGGGCGCCTCGTTGGCGTCGACCGGATATTCCAGCGCCGTGGTGGTCCAGAGACGCCCGCGGAGGTCCCACTCGGCGGTGACGAACTTGCCGATGCCCTCCGACTCCTCGGCCACGAGCTCAATCACGTAGCCCGGCGGCAGGGAGAAGGTCGCCAGCTGCTGCTGGGCGGTCAGGGGCGAGGCGGCTGGCGCGGCCGGGGGCGGGGGCGCGGTCGGCGCAGCGGCCAGGGGCGTCAGCTGCAGGTTGCGGAACTCGACCAAGGCCTTGCCCCCGCCGTGCAGCTGGAGGCCGATTCGGCCCGCGCGGGGAATGTCGGCCTGCGGCTCCGTGAAATCGAACGCCGGCTCGTCGTTGACCCAGGCGCGGACGCGGGCGCCGCGGGCGACCACGCGGTAGCGGTTCCACTCGCCCTCGCGCACCGACTTCAGCGGGGCGGGTAGGTCGGCGATCACGCGGTTGCGGCGCGACTCGTCGTAGAGCTTGCCCCACCAGCCCGGACCGATGTCCGCCTGGTAGCCCCGCATCTCGTGGTTGTTGGGAACCCGCTCGGAGCGGAACTGCAGGCCGGAGTTGACGAACCCCGTGCCGCGCAGGCGCACCTCGAAGCTCAGCTCGAAGTCGCCGAAGGACTCGGTCGTGACCAGGAAGTCGTTGCGGGGTTGCTGGCGGTCGAGGCTCCCGCCCGCGATCGCGCCGTCGACCACGCGCCAGACCTTGGCGTCGCCCTCCCACCCGGCGAGGGTCTTGCCGTCGAACAGCGACCGGGTCTGGGCGGCGGCGAGGGCAGGCAGGGTGAGCAGGAGGGCAAGGAGGGCTTTCACGGGGGGTAAGGGATAGATAACCTTCCATTGGCAGCGGCGGTTCCGCAAGTCCCTACCCGCGGCGCAAAAAAAAGCCCCCGTAACGGGGGCTTGGTGGTCTCCTGAGGTCGGCCTATTTCCCCCCGAGGTCGCGCACCTTGATGTTGCGGAAGTCGACCCGGTCGCCGTGGTCCTGCAGGAGCAGGGTGCCTTCCTTCCACTCGCCGAAGTCCTTGCCGAACTGGGGCGCGGCGTACTTGCTCTTGGCCCGCAGGGCGCGGAACTCCTCGGTGCTGCGGTCGTAGCTGACGACGAGCCGGCCGTTGAGCCAGTGCTCGACCTTTAGGCCGTCGGCCGAGGTGCGGACAATCGCGTGGTTCCACTCACCGATGGGCGCGGGCTGCTTGTCCCTCGAGGCCGTCATCAGGTCGTAGAGCGAGCCGATGGTCCGGTTGCCGTCGCGGCCCTGCTTGGCGTCGGGGTGGCGGGCGTCGTCGAGGATCTGAAACTCGAGGCCGAAGGCCGAGCCGGCGCCCTTGTTGAGCAGGGGCTGGGCGAAGTACTTGATGCCGCTGTTGGCCCCCTCGGTGATGCGGAAGTCGACCATGAACTCGAACGCGCGGAAGGTCCGCTTGGTCACGATGTCGCCCCCGTTGGTCGACTCGCCCCCGCCGGATTTGAGGACGGAGAGGACGCCGTCGGCGACCTGCCAGCCCTTGGCGGGGAAGGTGTCGGCGCGGGCCGACTTCCAGGCCTCGGTCGAGGCGCCGTCGAAGAGCAGCGTCCAGCCCTCGTCCCGCTCGCCCTTGGTCAGGGTGTTGGGCGCGACCTCGGCCAGCTTGACGTTGCGCCAGCGGTTCTGGGTGCCGACCAGCTCCGGCTTGCTGATGGAATGGACCTGGAAGCCGATGAAGCCGGAGCGCGTGGCGCCGTCGAGGATGTCGGCGCGCAGCTCGCCGTTGAGCCAGGTGCGGATGCGGGGGCCGACGGCCTCGATGCGCACGTGGTTCCAGTCGCCGACCTTGGTCAGGCGCCGGCCCTGCTCGCTGAAGGCGGCCTTGTCGCCGCCCAGCGCCCCGGGGAAGAGCCAGCCGCGGCGACTCTCGTCGAACACGCCCCCCGTCCACTGGCGGTTGCCCTGGTTGGTCGGGTCGGTGTCGATCTCCACCTGATAGCCGTGCACCCGGTTGGCGGGAATCTTGATCGGCTTGCCCGAGGCGTCGGTGAAGGTGGTCTCCTTGTCGTAGGCGTTGCTGCGAATCTGGACGCCGGAGTTCAGGCGGGGGTCGACGTTGAACTCGTACTCCAGGGTGAAGTCCCCGTAGGTCTTGTCCGTGCAGAGGAAGGAGTTGGGGGTCTTGGCCGCGGCCGTGCCGGTGAGGACGCCGTCCTTCAGCTCATAGGTGGCCTTGCCGCCCCGTTGGGTCGAGCCGCCCAGCCAGGCGGAGGGGTCGGCGGCGCAGGCGGCCGCGACGAGGAGGGGAAGCAGGTTGCGCATGGGGAAGCTCGGCGCTCAGGCCAGGTGGGTCGGGATCTTGAACTCGCCCCGGCCCTCGCGCTTGGCGATGAGGTCGGCGTTGGCCTTCTCCGCGCCCTCGCCGGTGAACTTCTCGGTGGCGGGATCGAGGGTGAGGGCGCCGACCTGCAGCCTGGCGCCGGCGAAGCCGTTCTTCGCCAGGTGCTCGGCGGCGCGGTCGAAGGCCTCGCCGAGGTGGGCGTTGGCCTTGATGCGCTCCCTGATCTCGCCCTGGGGAAGGGCGGCGCCGGTGCGGAGGGCGACGTTGGAGGCGTGGACGAGCGAGGTGGAGAGGTGGCAGTCGCGGATGGTCGAGCGGAGGTCGGCCGACTTGCCCGAGCGGATGCACTCGAGCCAGTTGGTCAGGTGGCCCTCGTTGCCGCCCCCGCCCTGGAGGTTGTTCGCGTCGCCCGAGGAGCGGCCGAAGCGCTGGGTGACCTTGCCGTCCTTGTCGACAACGGTGGCCGAGACATAGTCCGGGATGCGGACCACGCCGCCCTCGCACTCGATGGCGATGCCGATGCCGACGCCGCGGAAGCTGTCCATGCCCCAGGGGATGCGCTTCTCCTCCTTGGTCGAGCCGTCCTTCTGCTTGACCGCCGTCAGCACCGCCTCGCGCTGCTTGGCGTCGCGCGGCAGGCCGCGGACCTCCATGACGAGGGGGGCCTTGGCGTAGGCGTGGACGGTGACGAGGGTGTTGGGGGTCTCGCCGGCGTCGTCCATGCCGATGCGGGCGCCGACGGTCGCGACGGCGGGGGCGAGGCTGTCCTCGCCGAGGAACCAGCGCGCCACGTCGACCTCGTGCACGCCTTGGTTCAGGATGTCGCCGCCGCCGTAGTTC
Source organism: Opitutia bacterium (assembly GCA_046315175.1). Classification (GTDB taxonomy): domain Bacteria; phylum Verrucomicrobiota; class Verrucomicrobiia; order Opitutales; family UBA953; genus UBA8828. The sequence continues at coordinate 44,052 of JBKDBK010000089.1, forward strand.
CAGAACCAGTGCCAGTCATAGTGCACAGGGCCGAAGCTGCCTGTGCGGACGGATTCCTGGATCTCGGCGGGGCCGTGCCAGAGGTTGTTGTCGATGTGGTCGGGATGGACGGTCTTGCCCGCCTTGCCGATCGACTGGCGCGCCTTGTAGCAGATGCCGCGCGAGACGAGGATCTTGCCGAGGTTGCCCTCCTGGACGTATTTCAGGGCCGCGCGAATGCCGGGTCCGGAGCGGCTCTGGGTGCCGGCCTGGGCGATCAGCTTGGGGAACTTGGCGGCGGCGCCGACCAGCTGGCGACCTTCCCAGATGTTGTGCGAGAGGGGTTTTTCGACAAAGAGGTGCTTGCCGGCCTCGAGGGCCCAGATGCCGAGGAGGGCGTGGGTGTGGTTGGGGGTGGCGACGATGACGGCGTCCACGTTCTTGTCCTCCAGCATCTTCCGGGCGTCGGTGTAGCCCTTGGCGTTGGGGCGCGACTTCAGGCGCTGGGCCAGCACCTGGCTGTCGACGTCGCAGATGGCGGTGATCTCGACGCCCGGCAGCTTGGCCACGTCGTTCATCAGCTCGTTGCCGCGGCTGCGCACCCCGATCACCCCCACGCGGAGGCGGTTCGAGGGGGCGTTCTGGGCCAGGGCGCGGGGCAGGGTGGTCCAGGCGGCGGCCAGGGCCGTCGTGGCGAGGAAGGTGCGGCGGTTCAGGGGGTTCATGGGGTTGCCTTTTAAACAGGGAAAAGGGGCGTCCGTTCCAATCCCAAACGCCGGGGCGGCCGGCGTCGCTCCCCTTGCTCAATTCCCTTGCCTCCCCTCGGCGTCCGAAGAGCGTTTTCCCAATGCCTCGCTGGGCCCCCCGCCTCTTCACGGCCTCCTTGCTCCTTGTCCTCGGAGCGGTGCTCGGCCACGCCGCGGAGCACGAGGGTTGGCTGAGGGGCGTCTTCCATTGCTCCTCCGTGGACATCTGCCACGGGGATGACGACGGCGCCCCCTGCGACAGCGCCGCCTGCCATTCCCACGACGAGACGGCCGCGGTGGATTTGGCGATGCCGCCCGCTCCCTCCATCGAGTCGGCCCGGGCCATCCTCGAGGCGCCGTCCCTCGTCCGCATCCTTTGCTCCATCGCCTTGCCGGAGTCCCACCGGCCCGACATCCCGATCGCCCCACCGCCACCCGCGGCATGGACGGCGGGTTGTTGCCCCCTCTTAATCTGACCGCTGCGTTCGCCCTCTCGGGGGCGGGGTTCTCGGCGCAGGGTGACGGCGCGCCGCTGGCTCCATTTTCCTGCCGTTCCCGGAGGCATCCGGGGCTTCGCGCCCAATGCGAGTCAATCCGCCATGCGTCACCTCCTCCTCTTCCTTTGCCATCTCCCCTTGCTCGGCGCTGCTGAGCTCACCGTCGCCGATTCCCTGCGCCTGGCCCTCGGTCACCACCCCGGCGTCCTCGCCGCCGACGCCGGCCTGCGCCTGCGCCTCGCTGAGTCGCTCGCGCTCGAGCAGCGCGCCGCGCCCCGCCTCGAGGCCGAGCTCAAGGACCTCGGCGGCGAGGGCGGCGCTGAGGTGCGCCTCATCCAACCTCTCCGCCGCGGCGACCTCGGCCTGCGCGCGCAATACGCCGCCGCCGAGCGCGCCGCCGCTGAAGCCGACGGCCGGGCTCGCCTCATCGCCGTCCTCAGCGACACCTTCCAATCCCACGTCGCCCTCTGGGCCGCCCAGTCCCAGCTTGCCCTTTCGCGCCTCAGCGAGGCCGAGGCGGCCGACCTCCTTCGCCGCGTCCGCTCGGCCGTCGCCGACGGCCTCCTCTCCCCCGCCGCGCTCGCCCAGGCCGAGGCAGCTTGGCAGGAAGCCCGCGCCGCTGGCGCCGCCGCTGAGGCCGCGCGGCTCGACGCCTCCGCCTCGCTCGCCCGCCGTATCGGCTCGCCGGACGCTCCCGTGGTCGCGGCGCCGCCCCCCGTGGGGCTTCCCTCCGACCCCGCCCCGCGGGTCGACTTCGCCCTGCATCGCTCCGACCTTCGCGCCGCCCTCGCCGCCCGCGAGGCCGCCGCCCGCGGCCGCCGCGCCGTCGCCCGCGCCGAGGCAGACACCCCGGCCGAGCTTGGTCTCCTTGCCGAGCAACGCGCCAACGGCGAGTCCTGGGGCGTCGGCATCGGCTTCTCGCTCGAGCTGCCCGTCCCCGGCCGCCGCCGCGCCGCCGCCGAGGCCGCCGAGGCCGAGGTCCGCGCCGCCCGCGCCCATCCCCTGCTCGCCTCGCCCGACGCCGTCGCCGCCGAGATTCGAGGCCGCCTCGCCGCTGCCCGCGAGGCCGTCGCCGCTGTCGAGGCCCAGGCCGCCGCCCTGGACGCGCGCCGCCGCGCCGCCGAGGCCGCCGTGGAGGCGCTCGACGAGGGCCTCGTCGACCTCCCTCACCTCGCCGAAAGCCTCGGCAGGCTCGCCGAGGCCCGCCGCCGCGATCTCGAGCTACGTCTCGAGGCCCTCCGCGCCCGCTCCCGCCTCGAGGAGGCCCTCGGCGGCCGTCTCGAGCAAGCCCTTATCCAATAAGCCATGACATCCCGCCTCCTCCCCCTCCTCCTTGCCGCCGGCGCCCTCGCTGGCGAGGGCCACGCCCACGGACCCCAGCCCGGCCCCGCCCAGGTCGGCCCCGTTGTCCTCGGGCCCGAGGCCCGGCGCAACCTCGCCCTGGCGACTGTCCCCGCCGAGGTCCGTCCAGTCGGTTCCGAGGCCGAGCTCCGCGGCATGGTGCGGCCCGCCGCCGCCGCCCGCGCCGTCCTTGCTCCCTCCACGGCGGCTCGCCTCCTCGAGGTTAAGGCTAATCCAGGCGCCCTGCTCGCCGCCGGCGCCCCCGTCCTCGTCCTTCAGCCTCTCGTGGCCGGAGCTGGCAAGGTCACGCTCGCCGCGCCCATGGGAGGGACGCTGCTTGGTCAACTTCCTCCCGTGGGCTCGGTCGTAGAAGCCGGCCAGCACCTAGCCGAGGTGGCTGATCTTGCCCGCCTTGCCGTCCGCGGTCGCGCCATGGCTCGCCCCTTGCCCGCGATTGCCGTTGGCCAGCCCGCATCCGTGCGCCTGGGCGACAGAGTCCTCGCCGGTGTCGTGCGACTCGTCGCCCCTGCCGCCGACAGTCCCTTGCCCGCGCTTGATTTCGAGGTGAGCCTCGCGGGTGCCGCGCCCTCGGACCTCGGGGCGGCGGCCCGCGTCGGTATTCGCATCGGCGCACCGAGCCCGGCCATCGCCGTCCCCCTCGCCGCGGTTGTCGGCGAGCCTGGCCGCGAGGCCGTCTTTGTGGAGATTGAGCCCGGTAAGTTCGAGCGGCGCGCCGTCGCACTTGGGCACCGCGAGGCCGGCTGGGTTGAGGTCGTCCGCGGCGTCCTTCCCGGTGAGTCCGTTGCCACCCGCGGCGCCTACCAGCTTCAGTTCGCCGGAGCCGCCGCCGCTCCCGCCGACGACCACGGCCACGGCCACTGAGCCCATGCTCGATACCCTCATCCGGCTCTCGGTCCGACATCGCCTCGCGGTCGTCGCCGCCGCGGCGCTCGTCCTCGTCCTCTCCCTGCTCGGCCTGCGCCGGCAGGCGGTCGATATCTTCCCTGAGCTCAACCGCCCGACCGTCACCATCTTCACCGAGGCGGGCTCCCTCGCGCCGGAGGAGGTCGAGGCCCGCGTCAACCTCCCCATCGAGCGCGCCGTCACCGGCGCCCCCGGCGTCGAGCGCGTCCGCTCCTCCGCCGGCATCGGCCTCTCCCTCGTCCACGTCGAGTTCGCCTGGTCCGCCGACCCCCGCGCCGCACGCCTCGCCGTCAGCGAGCGGCTCCAGGAGGCGCGCGCCGCGCTTCCCGAGGGCGTGGCGCCCACCCTCGCCCCCGCCTCCTCCCTGATGGGGCAGATCCTCGTCCTCGGCCTGGTCTCACCCTCCGGGAAGGTCGACCCGGGCGAGCTGCGTGACATCGCCGACTGGGAGCTGCGCCCCCGCCTCCTCGCCGTGCCCGGCGTCTCCAAGGTCACCGTGGTCGGCGGCCACCGCCGGCAGTGGCAGGTCCTCGCCGATCCCGATCGGCTGCGCGCCGCCGGCGTCGGCCTCCGTGAGCTCGAGGACGCGCTCGAGGGCGCGGGCCTCGACGCTTCCGGTGGCTTCCAGGCCACCGGACCCTCCGAGCGCCTTGTTCGGATCCTTACCCGCGCCCGCGCAGCCGAGGACCTCGCTGGCCTCGTTGTCCGCGCCGAGCCCGGCCGGCCGCCCCTCCTCGTCGGCGACCTTGCCGAGGTCCGCCTCGCGCCGTCGCCCGGCTCGCGCGGCGACGCCGGGCTCGACGGCTCCCCCGCCGTCCTTCTCGCCGTCCAGCGCCAACCCGGCGCCGACACTGTCGCCCTCACCCGCGCCATCGAGCGCGCGACCGAGGAGGCCGGCGCCCGCCTCCCGGCCGGCGCCGAGATCCGCGCCGATCTCTTCCGCCAGTCCGACTTCATCGAGCGCGCCATCTCCAACGTCGTCGAGTCCCTGCGCGACGGCTCCCTGCTCGTCGCCCTCGTCCTCATCCTCTTCCTCCTCAACCTCCGCACCACCGCCATCACCCTCGTCGCCATCCCGCTCTCGCTGGTCACCACCCTCGGCGTCTTCGGGCTCCTCGGCCTCGGCATCAATACGATGACCCTTGGCGGCCTCGCCGTCGCCATCGGCGAGCTGGTCGACGACGCCATCGTGGACGTCGAAAATGTCTTCCGCCGCCTGCGCGAGAACCGGCAGTCGGCCGCGCCCCGGCCGGCGGCCGACGTCGTCATCGCCGCCTCGCGCGAGGTCCGCGGCTCCGTCGTCATCGCCACCGGCCTCGTCGTCCTCGCCTTCCTCCCGCTCCTCGCCCTCGAGGGCGTCGAGGGCCGCCTCTTCGCCCCCCTCGGCCTCGCCTACATCGTCGCCATCCTGCTCTCACTGCTTGTCTCACTGACCGTCACGCCCGCTCTCTGCGCGCTCCTCCTGCCGGGCCTCCGTCGCCTCGAGCATCCCGACCCCGGCCCCCTCGTTCGCGCCGTCCAGTCGCTCCAGGGCCGGGCCCTCGAGCTCGCCCGCTCCCGCCCCCTCGCCCTCGGCGCCGGCGTCCTCCTGCTCCTTGCCGCCGCCGCCTGGGGCGCCACCCGCCTTGGCCGCGAGTTCCTCCCCTCGCTCAACGAGGGCGCCTACACCGTCTTCCTCAACGCCGCCCCCGGCACCTCGCTCGCGGAGTCCTCGCGCGTCGGGCGCCAGGCGGAGGCCCTGCTTCGGGAGATCCCCGAGGTGCGCTCCGTCGCCCGCCTCACCGGACGCGCCGAGAACGACGAGCACGTCCTCGAGGCCAACGTCAGCGAGCTCGAGTTCGC
>JBKDBK010000090.1:0-44960 GCA_046315175.1 Opitutia bacterium
CAGCCGGACTGGTCGGCCGCGCCGCTCGTCGTCCTGCTGGTGGGGGTCAACGGCGCGGGCAAGACGACGACGGCGGCCAAGCTCGCCCACCGGCTGGGGGCGGAGGGGCACCCGGCGCTGCTCGGGGCCTGCGACACCTTCCGCGCGGCGGCCGGAGCGCAGCTCGAGGCCTGGGCGGCGCGACTCAACGTGCCCGTGGTCGGCGGCCAGCCGGGGGCAGACCCCGCGGCGGTGGCGTTCGACGCGGTCGCGGCCGGCCGGGCCAGGGGCATGCACGCGGTGCTGCTCGACAGCGCGGGTCGCCTGCACACCAAGGCGCACCTGATGGAGGAGCTGCGCAAGGTCGCCCGCGTGGCGGGCAAGGCCCACCCGGGGGCGCCCCACGAGCGGTGGCTGGTGGTCGACGGCTCGCTCGGCGCCAACTCGATCGAGCAGGCCAGGGTCTTCCACGAGGCGGTGGGTCTGACGGGTCTCGTGGTGACGAAGCTCGACGGCGCGGGCAAGGGCGGCGCGGCGGTCGGCATCGCCCGGGCGACCGGGGTGCCGGTGCGCTTCATCGGCGTCGGCGAGGCGCCCGACGACCTGCAGCCGCTCGACCCCGAGGCCTACGCCCGGGCGCTGGTCGGCCTCTGAGCGGACCCTCCGTCCTTGCCGCGGAGCCGGGCCGGGCCTAGCGTGGGGACGATGTCAGCCGTGACCGAAACCGTCTCCCTCGGTGAGCGCGCCTACCCGGTGCGCATCGGACCGGGCGTGGTCGCCGAGGCGGCCGCGGCCGCGGCTGCGGCGCGCGCGGCGGGAGCCCGGGTGCTGACCGTGACCTCGCCCGGGGTGCGCGACGCCCTGCCCCAGGCCTGCGCGAGCCTGGCCGCGCACGGCCCGGTGCACGTCACCGCGACCGACGGCGAGACGGCGAAGTCGGCGGGCGAGCTCGCCCGCGCCTGGGACGCCCTGGCCGAGGCCGGACTGGGGCGGGACGGCCTGGTGGTCGCGCTCGGCGGCGGCGTCGTCGGGGACCTCGCGGGCTTCGCCGCGGCGACCTACCTGCGGGGGATCCGTTTCATCCAGGTGCCGACCACGCTGTTGGCGATGGTCGACAGCTCGGTGGGCGGCAAGACGGGGATCAACCTCGCGCGCGGCAAGAACCTGGCGGGGGCCTTCGCCCAGCCCGCCGCGGTGCTGGCCGACACGGCGCTCCTGCGCACGCTGCCCGAGCGGGAGTTCGCGGCCGGGATGGCGGAGGTGGTCAAGTACGCGCTGCTGGGCGACGCCGACCTGCTCGCGGAGCTGGAGGCGGCGGGCCGCCTGCGCTGGGACCACCCGGCGCTGCCCGGCGTGATCCGCCGCTGCGTGCGGATGAAGGCGGGCATCGTGGCGGGCGACGAGCGCGAGACCGCGCGCGACGGCGGGCGGGCCTTGCTCAACCTGGGCCACACCTTCGGCCACGCCATCGAGGCGGTGGCCGGCTACGGCGCCTACCTCCACGGGGAGGCCGTGGCCGTCGGGCTGCGGCTCGCGGCCGACCTCTCGCGCGACCTCGGGCGAATCAGCGAGGGCGACGCGCGGCGCGCGACCGCGGCGGTGGCGGCGCAAGGCCTGCCCACCCGGCTCCGCGAGCCGCTGGCGGCGGACGCGCTCCTCGCGGCGATGCGGCACGACAAGAAGAACCGCGCCGGGCGGATCCGCTTCGTGCTGCTCGACCGGCTGGGCGCGGCGGCGACCGCCGACGGCGTGGACGAATCGGCGGCGCGGTCGGCGCTCCTCGCGGCGGGCGCGCGCTGAGCGGCTCAGGGCGACTCGGGGCCGACGGCGGGCTTGACGGCGCGCCAGTCGCCCTCGCGCAGCCGCTCGGCGTTGCGACGGTTGGCCTCGGCGATGCCGCCGTCGGGCCGAGCCTCGCCGGCAAGCGCGGCGGCGGCGGGGGTCTTCTCGCTGCGGTGGCCGGGCTCGGAGTCGGGGCCGCCGGCGCAGCCGGCGACGAGGAGGGGAAGGAGGAGCAGGGTGAGGAATCTCATGGCGAGGGGGTTGGGGCGCGGCGGGCGGCGTCGGCGCGCATCCAGGCGAGGAGGGCGTCGACATCGGCGCGGGCGCGGGCGCGGGCGGCGGGGAGCGCGTCGGCGTCGGCGACGGGGCGGCGGGCGAAGCCGTAGAACTTGACCTTGGGCTCGGTGCCGGAGGGCCGGACGGCGACGCGGCGGCCGTCGGCGAGGTCGACGAGGAGGAAGTCCTCGGCGGCGAGGCGCTCGCCCTCGGCGTCGGTCACCTCGCCGGTGGCGTGGTCGGTCACGCGGACCACGGCGGAGCCGTCGACCTCGCGGGGCGGGGAGCTGCGCCAGGCCGCGAGGAGGCGGCGGATGGCGGCGGCGCCCGCGGCGCCCTCCATCGTGACGTTGAGCAGGCCCTCGGCGTGGGCGCCGTGGCGGAGATGTAGGGCGTCGAGCGCGTCGAGCAGGGTGCGGCCGCGCGAGCGGAGGCGGGCGGCGAACTCGGCGAGGAGAAGGGCGGCGGCGTTGGCGTCCTTGTCGCGCACGGCGTCGTCGGCGAGGTAGCCGTGGCTCTCCTCGAGGCCGAGGAGGAAGAGGGTCGAGTGGCGGAGGGCGAGCGGCGCCCGGCGGCGGAGGGGAAGCGCGGGCGCGTCGGGGCCGGCGCGCTCGGCGAGGCGGGCGGCCCAGCGCTCCGCCTTGCCGGCGATCCACTTGAAGCCGACGAGGGTGCCGACGCAGCGCACGCCGTGGCGCTCGCAGATGGCGTCGACGAGGGGCGTGGTCACGACCGACTTCACGACGGCGGCGGCCGGCGAGCCCTCCTCGGGGAGGATGCCGGCGTCCTTGAGCGAGGAGAGGCGGAACTCGGCGAGCAGGGCGGCGATCTCGTTGCCGCTGAGGAGGCGGTGCCCGCCGCCCGGAAGGGGGACGGCGGCGCCGAGGCGGTCGGCGTCGGGGTCGGTCGCGAGGACGAGGTCGGCGCCCCTCTCGGCCGCGACGGCGAGCGCGAGCGCGAAGGCCTCGGGGTTCTCGGGGTTGGGCGACTTGACGGTGGGGAAGGCGCCGTCGTGCTCGCGCTGGGCCTCGACGAGGATGGGCTCGATGCCGACGCGACGGAGCGCGGGCACGACCATGACGTCGCCCGTGCCGTGGAGGTTGGTGAAGACGACGGAGGGGGTGTGGCGCAGGATCTCGTCGGGGAAGAGCACGCCGGCGCAGAGGCGGTCGAGGTAGGCGGCCTCGGCCTCGGGCGGCACGGGGCGGATGGCGGCGCGGTCGGCGCGGAGGAGCGGGGCGATGTCGGCGATGCCGAGCGCCTCGACCTGGCGCACGATGGCCGCGTCATCGGGCGGCATGACCTGGCCGCCGGTGGCGAGGCAGCACTTGAAGCCGTTGTCGTGGGGCGGGTTGTGGCTGGCGGTGAGGACGACGCCGGCGTCGGCGCCGAGGTGGCGGACGGTGAAGCTGAGCTGGGGGGTCGAGCGGGGGCCGTCGAAGAGGAGAGCCTCCCCGCCGAGGGCGGCCCAGGCCGCGGCAACCGACTCGGCGAAGGCGCGGGAGAAATGCCGCACGTCGTGGGCGACCACCAGGCGGGGGGCGGCCTTGCCCGAGGCGGCGAGGTGGGCGTGGAGGCCGCGGGTGGCGCGGAGGATGTTGAAGTCGTTGAGGCAGGCGGTGCCGACCGCGGCGCGCTCGGGCGCGGCGCCCGCGGGGGCGGAGCCGCGCTCGGAGGGCGCGACGACCTTGCCGATGGTTCGGCCGCGCATGCCGCCGGTGCCGAAGGCCACGCCCCGGTAGAAGCGGTCCTCGAGCTCATCCCAGGCGCCGGCCTCGGCCAGCTCCCCGACCGCGGCGACGGCCCAGCCGGGAAGGCTGCCGGAGCCAAGCCAGCCGAGGGCGTTGGCGAGGGCGGCGGGCGACAGCCGGCGGGCGTCGCGGAGCGCCGAGATGACGGCTTCGGGCGAGGGCATGGAAGGAAGGGCATCCTTGCCCGGGAGCGGCGAGGGGACAAGCGCCGATGCGGGCGGGAGGGATTGACTCGGGCACCGGGCTGGCAACCTTGTTGGGCTCCATGGCCCAAGACCGAAACCCGAGCCCCAAGGACGACGACCGCAACCTCGTGGTGGTCGACGAGGACTTCGCCAACGCCGACGCCGAGGACCGTCTCTGGCTGCTCTGGGAGCGCCACCGCGAGCGCATCGCCTGGACCTTCTCGTCGGTCATCATCGGCCTCCTGGCCTGGTTCGCCTACGCCGCCTGGGCCGACGCCCGCCGCGAGGAGATCCGCGAGGCCTTCGCCGCCGCCGGCAGCGACGAGGCCGCGCTCCGCGCCTTCGCGGGAAGCCACGCCGGGCACCCCTTGGCCACCGCCGCCCTGCTCCAGCTGGCCGACCGGCTTCAGCGCGACGGGAAGGGCACGGTTGCCGCCTACGACGCCGCGGCGGCCAACGAGCCCGGCGCGACCCGCGCCGGCCAGGCGCTGCGCTGGCGCGCCCGCCTCTACGCCGGGCTGGTCGCGCTGGACCAAGGCGCGCCCGACGCGGCCGCCCGGCTGACCGCCGTGGCCGAGGCCACGGAGGCTCCCGAGGCCCTGCGCGGACCGGCCTTCCTCGCGCTGGCCCGCGCCTCGCTCTCGGCCAAGGACGCCGCGGGCGCGCGCGCGTGGCTGGACAAGATGGACCGCCTGCTGGGGCCGAACCATCCTTGGCGCGAGGACCAGCGGCGCCTGATCGCGTCGGAGCCGGCCCTGCGCCCGACGGCGCCGAAGGCGCCCTGAGCGGCGCATGCCCGAGGTCGCCCAGCAGCCGGTGCTCGCGCTCGAGGCGCTGGGGCTGACCAAGCGCTACGGCCGGCTGACGGCGGTGGACGGCGTCTCCTTCTCGGTCGCGCCGGGCGAGATTGTCGGCTTCCTCGGTCCCAACGGCGCGGGCAAGTCGACCACGATGCGCATCCTGGCCGGGCGTCTGATGGCGAACTCGGGCCGGGCGTCGGTCTGCGGCGAGTCGATCGCGCTGGATCCCGCGGGCGCGCGGCGGCGCCTGGCCTACATGCCGGAGAACAACCCGCTGCCCGACGAGGTGCGCGTGCGCGAGTACCTCGAGCTGCGCGCGCGCCTGAAGGCGGTGCCGGAGGAGGATGTCGGGCTGCGCGTCGACCAGGTGCTCCACGACTGCGACCTGCGGGAGCGCGCGGGCTCGCTCATCGGCCAGCTCTCCAAGGGATTCCGGCAGCGGGTGGGCATCGCCGACGCCCTGGTCGGCTCGCCCGAGGTGATCCTGCTCGACGAGCCGACCATCGGCCTGGACCCGCACCAGATCCTGGGCATCCGCGAGCTGCTCCGCGGGCTCCGGGGGCGCATGGCGATCCTCGTCTCGAGCCACATCCTGCCCGAGGTCGAGCACATCTGCGACCGGGTGGTGATCATCAACCGCGGGCGGGTGGTGGCCCAGGGCCGCACGGAGGACCTGCGCCGCGAGCTGCTGCCGCCGCCGGCGGTCTTGGTCGACGCCGACCTCGGCCCGGAGGCCTTGCTCGCGATCGCGCGCGGCCTCGACGCCGCGGCCGAGGCGGGACGCGCGGCGGACGGGCGTCTGCGCGTGGCGCTGCCCCGCGGGTCGCCGGCCCGGGACGCGCTGCTCGGCGCGCTGGTCAGGGCCGGCCACGCCGTCCGCTCCCTCTCGGAGGAGCCGGCGGGCCTGGAGGAGATCTTCCTCGCCGCCACCCGGCGGGACGCGTCCGCCAAGGAGGGGCGCGGTTCCTGAGATGCGCGCCTTCCGCCACCTGCTCGCCCACGAGCTGCGCGCCACCTGGCTGTCCTGGTCGACCTGGGCCACCTGGGCGCTCTTCCTCGCGCTGCTCGGCACGATCCATTGGTACGCGCTGCTCGTCTGCAGCCAGACCGCGCAGCCGTGGACGCCGATCGAGGCGGTCTTCCGCTGGTTCCCGCTTCCCCTGCTGTGCATCCTGCCGCTGCTCACGATGCGGTCGTTCGCCGAGGAGCGCCGGGCGGGGACGCTCGGGGCGCTGCTGACCACGCAGGCCGGGGCCGGCGCGGTGGTGGCGGCGAAGTTCCTTTCCCTCTGGCTCACCTGGGTGATCTTCTGGGCGTCGTTCGCGGCCCTGCCCCACCTGGCGGCGTCGGTGCTGGGCGCGTCGGCCGACGCCCGGGTGGCCGACCCGCTGGCGCTCGGCGGCGGCCTCGCGTTCGTCGCGCTGAGCGGCCTGCTGCACGTGGCCGTCGGCCTGCTCTGCAGCTCGCGCACGCGCAGCCCGGCGCTGGCCGCGCTCCTCACCTTCTTCACCCTGCTCGCCCTGACCGCCGGCGGCGGGTTGATCGACGCGCTGCCGACCGACGGCTGGGAATGGCTCGGCTGGCTGCAGGGGCCGGCGGACCATCTCCGGAGCCTCGCGCACCTCGAGGATTTCGCCGCGGGCATCGTCGACTCGCGCCCGCTCGCGCTCTACGCCACGGGCAGCCTGCTTTGCCTGGGCCTGACCACCCTCGCCGTGGAGGCGGCCGACTGACATGGAGCGGCGCGACGATTTCCGGCAGGTGCGGCGCGAGCGCTCGCTCAACCGCTGGCTGCAGGTGGTCCTGGCGCTGGTCCTGGCCGTGGCGCTCAACCTGCTGGCGGCCAGCCCCGGGTGCCGGGTGCGCGAGGACCTGACGGCCGACCGCCGGCACTCCCTCTCGCCGGAGGCCGCCGCGCTGGTCGCGGAGGTCGGCCGGCGCGCGCCGACGGACACCGCGGGCTGGGTGACGGTCGTGGGGCTCGAGCCCGCGGGCGACGACGCCGACCGGGCCGCCGGCCGCCAGGCCGCGCGCCTGATGGAGGCGGTGGCGGAGGAGGCGGGCCGGGATGGACGCGGCTGGCTGCGGCTGGTCCGGCCGGGTTCCGCCGGCGCGGCCCAGGCCTTGGCGGAGCTATCCGCCCGCCATGGGCCGCCGCCGCCCGACGCGGCGGTCGTCGCGGCCTGCGGGCCGAGGCGCCGCATCCTCACCCAGGGCGAGCTGGCCGCGCTGGGCGAGGCGGGCCGGATCGAGGAGGCGCTGCTGGCCGCGCTGGTCAGCGTGGCGGACGACCGCCCGATCCTCGCCTATGTCACGCGGGGGCATGGCGAGCTCTCGGCGGAGGACGCCTCCGGCGGCAAGGGCATGAGCCAGCTCGCGCGCCAGCTGCGGCTCGCGAACGTCGAGCTGCGGCCTCTCACGCTCGGCGGCCCGGTGCCCCGCGACGCTTCGCTCGTCATTGTGGCGGGGCCCGTGGCGGCGTTCGCGCCGGCGGAGGCGGAGATCCTGCGCTCCTACCTGCGCGAGCGCAACGGCCGCGCGCTCCTGCTCCTGGATGCGGGCCGCGAGCACGGGCTCGAGGCGGTGCTGGACGACTGGGCGGTCTTCTCGCCCGACGCGGAGATCCGCGAGCCGGACGCGGCGCGCCGCCTGCCCGACGGCGACATCGCCCTGGCCAACCTCGACTCGCGCCTTCACCCCGTGTCGGAGGCGCTGGCCAACCCGGTCCTGCCGCTGGTGGCCGCGCGGATCCGGCCCGTCGGGTTCGACCTCGGCAGCTCGCCCGACAGCACGCTGGGCGTCTGGCAGATGGTCTACAGCACGCCGGCCTCGTGGGGCGAGGTGGACGCGCGGCGCGAGCCCGCGCGCTTCGACCCGGCGCGCGACTTCCCGGGGCCGATCTGCGTCGCCGTCGCGGCGGAGCGCCAGCTGGGGCTCGGCACGGCGGGCCGGGGGGCCCTCGGCGGGCGCCTGGTGGTCGTCGGCAGCTCGGAGATCGCCGCCAACGACCGCCTTGGCCGCGGGGGCAACCGGGCCTTCCTGCTCCAGGCCGTGCAATGGCTGGGCGGACGGGAGCGGCCGGTCGCCATTCCCGCGCGCCCGGTGGGCAAGTTCGGCGTGACGGCCTCGGCCTCCCAACTCGGCGCCCTGGGCTGGCGCTTCGCCCTGCTGCCCCTGGCCATCGCGGCGGTCGGGCTTGCCGTCTCCGCCTGGCGGCGCAGGAGTTGAGGGGCTGATGCGGCTCTCGCGCACAACCCTCCTGCTCCTCGCGGCGAACCTCGTCTGCGCGGGGCTCATCTGGCGCGCGCTGCCGTCCGCGGAGCAGGCGCTCGAGCGCGGGCTGACCTTCCCGACGGTGCCGAGCTCGGTGGTGATCGAGGGGCCCTCGGGCAAGATCCGGCTCGAGCGGTCCGACGGCGGCTGGCTGATCACCGAGCCCTTCCGCTGGTCGGCCAATCCCTGGCAGGTGCAGCGGCTGCTGGGAGAGCTGGCCCTGGTTCGCGAGGCGCCGAGCCGGCCGGCGGCCGCCGACGCCAAGGAGCGCTGGAAGGTGACCGTGGCGGCGGAGGGCGGGGCGACGGTCGCCGCGACGGTCGTGGCCGAGACCGGGGCGAGCGGCGCCCGCTCGGCCCTGCTGGACGGCGGCGAGCGCGGGGGCGCGACCGGGGGGGAGCCGCTGCTCAAGGCCCTGGCGCTCGGAGCGGAGGATTACCGCGTCGACGCCGTCTTCAGCATCCCCGCCTTCGAGGCGCGCGCGATCAGCGTGCGCCGCTCGCGGGCCGGCGCCGAGGATGTCCGCTGGGGGCTGGTGCTGGAGACGCGCGAGCAGGTCGGCAAGCCCGAGCCGGCGCCGGCCTGGCGCTTCGAGGCCCCGGTCAACCTCGCCGCGGACGCCGAGCGCATGCCGCGCGCGGTCAACGCGCTGGCCGACCTGCGCGTGGCGCGCTTCCTGCCGCGCCGCGAGTCGACGGACGCGAAGCCGCGCCTGCGAATCTCGCTCGAGGGAGCGAGCCGACGGGAGGTCCTGCTCGCCTGGGAGGCCAAGGACGGCTTGGTCGAGGCGTGCCTGGAGGACAATCCGGGGCAGCCTTTTCTCCTGGAGGAGAAAGGCCTCGCCCTCTGGGAGGACCCGGTCGCGGAGCTGCGCTCGCGCCAGCCGTGCGACTTTGATCCCGCCGGCGCGACGGGCGTCACCCTGACCCACCTCTCGGACCAGCGCACCCTGACCCTGCACCGCCTGGAGACGGCGGGAGCGGCGGGGAGGTGGGAGATGCCGGTGGTCCCGGGCTCGACCGCCACGCGCCGCCTGGAGGTCAGCGTCGGCCGGGTCCAGCAGTTCCTCCGTCTTCTCACCGGCCTGCGCGCCGGAGACGGCCGCGAGGCCACCCCGCCGCCGGGTCTCGACTGGCACCGCGTGGAGATCGACTTCGCCGGCGGGAAACTGGCCTATGAGCTGGCGGCGGACGCCGGACGCGTGCTGGTGCGCGCGCCGGGAGGCCCTGCCCTGGCCTGCCCGACGGACCAGCCGATGGCGCGGTGGCTTTCAGTGCTTCCGGAGAACTGGCGAACCGAGACCGTGGCCCGGCTGCCGGCGGGAACGCAGGTCGCCCGCCTCGAGATTCTCGCGCCCGACGGCAAGCCGCTCGCGTCGGCCCGCCTTGGCGAGGCCGGACGCTGGCTGGCCGAGGGCGAGATCAGCGCCAGCCAGGCGTCGGCGCTCGCCGAGCGGCTGGCCCACGTGCAGGCGCGCTCCTTCGCGCCGGACGCCCCCGCGGGGGGCGCGCGCGCCCGCGCCTGGCAGGCGACCGTGCGCGTCACCGACCGGTCCGCCGCGGGCGCCGCCGGCGCGAGCGAGGCGACGCGCGCCTATCGGTGCGGCGCGGGCGCGGGCCCGGGCGCGCTGCTGATGCGCGACGAGTCGGACGGGACGGTCTTCCAGCCCGAACCTGGGTTGGCGGAGGCCCTGGCCCCCTGGGTAAATCCCTGACCGATGGAGAAGGCAGCGCCGAGCCCGGGGCGGCGGCGACTCCGCACGGTGTTCGTCCGGACCCTGCTTGTCCTGACCCTGCTCCCTCAGCTCGGCATGCTCTGGGTGCTGCACCGCCCCTCCCCGACCTCGCTGCCGGCCGGATTGGTGGCGCTGGCGATCGAGGGCGGCATGGACATGACGACGGCGGAGTTGGAGCGGGCGACCATCGACAGCCGCGGCGTGCTGCGCCTGCAGGGCCTGCGCCTGAGATACCCGGAGGAGCGCGGGCTGGAGGGCTTGCGGCGGGGCATCGGGGGCCTCGTGCAAGCCGACTTGGATGTCACCCTCGCTCCCGCCTGGCGCGATTGGCTGCTGCTTCGCCCCTCCTCGCCCGCGCTCCGCGCGCAGGGTCGTGTCACCGCGGAGCACCCAGCCCGCGCCCAGGCCTTGCTCGACCGGCTCGACCTGAGGCTGGAAGCCGACCGCGGCGCGGTGGCGGTCGCCCGGGCGGGCGCGTTCCACCTGCGGGCGGAGGCGAGAGGCGAGCGGGGCGAAACGGAGGGCGAGGGCGACCTGAATGGACAGTCGAGGGCGCTGGAGCCGTTCATCGCCGCCCTGGCGGAACTCCGGAATTTCGAGGGAGGCGCGGAGCTTGTGGCGAACGCCGACCGGCTCAGGCTGGAGGCGTCGGGGCGGATGCGGGAGGGGGCCTCGCTGCGCAACCTCCAGGTGGGCGGCTGGGAGTTTGCGGCGGGCGCGGGCGGCTTCAGCCTGCGCGCCGAGACAACGGCGAACGGGGGCGTCGCGCGGCTCAATGCCAGGGACCTGCGTCTCGGGACGGCGAGGCTCGCCACCGCCTCGGTCGCGATCGACGACGGCGTCTTCCGCCTGGTTGCCGACGGCCTGGGCTTCGCCGGCATCAGCGGCGGAGGGGGCTTGGTGGAGGGGCGGTTGCTCGGCCGGGGGGCTTCCGATGACTGGCGCCTGGACGCGCGCCTCGCCGGCGAGCTGGGGGCGTCGCGCCTTGCCGGGAACCTGAGCCTCTCGGACAAGAGCCTGCGTGTGTCGGGGCTCAACGTGGCGGCGCCCGCCCGCGACCTCGTGCGACTGCCGGGCCTTGGCGAGTTCCTGCGCGGCGCCGGGGTGGACTTCGCCGGGCGGGTCGAGCTGGCCGACGCGCAGGTCTTGGTCGCGCACGGCCGCCCCGTCGGCGCGTCCGGCTGGTTTGCCGCGACCCAGGCCGGCTGGGGCGACATCCGTCCGTCCTCCATCCGGCCCGAGCGCCCATCCTCCGCGCTGAGCGGGTGGTGGTCGGTCGATGTCGGAAACGGCACCTTCCTGCTCGACGACCTCGACCTGGCCGGCCTCCGCGGCTCGATCGGGGGCGGCCTGCGCACAGGCGAGCCGTACGAGGTGCGCCTGCGCTCAACCGAGGGCAACCCGGTCCACCCGGGATGCCTCAACTCGCTGCTCGGCGAATGGTGGGTCGACCTCTGGAAGCTCTTCGACCTGAGCACGACCGGCACCGCGCCCCACGCCGAGGTGGTCGTGCTGGGCAAATGGGGAGAAGCCAGCGCGGAGCGGGTGGCGGTGTCGGCGACGCTGGAGAACTTCGGCTTCATGGGCGCGCGCTTCGCGTCGACGCGCGTGCGGGTCGACGCGACGCGGTCCGAGACGCAGGTGCGCATCGACGAGCTGGCCGGGCTGCTGGAGGGCAAGCCGGCGGGAACCGCGCGCGGCCTGGTGCGCTGGGATTGGAACAACCCCGCATGGGGCGGACGACCCGAGATCCTCGCGGAAGGCGACCTTGAGCCGGCCTGCGCCCTGCGCCTCCACGATTCGGGCCTGGCCCAGCGGCTGCGAGGTTGGACCTTCGGATTGCCCTGGACCAAGGTGCGAATCACCCCGGGCAAGCCGACCGAGGTGGAGTTGCTCACAGGCGAGGCCTCGCGCCTGGCGGGAATCGCGATCGGACCGATGCGCCTGCGCCTTTCCCAGCCCCCCGAGCCCGAGGCGCCGATGGACCTCAAGTTGGAGGCGGCCTTCGCCGGGGGGCGCCTGGAACTGGACCTCAACGGCAACCTATCCGACAGGAACCAGGTGAGGCGCTTGGCCCTGGTCGATGTCGGGTGGGCCGACCTCCAGAAAGCCCTTCCCGAGCTTACGGGGCGACGAACCGCCGGGCCGGCCGCCGACCCCGCCACCCTAAGCGCCGAGTTCCAGGGCCAGGTGGACCTTGGGCGTATCGACCAAGCCGAGGGTCGGGGTAACTTCCTGCTCAAGGACCCCCGGCTGAAGACCATCCACCTGCTGGGGGGGGTTTCCCAAGCCTTGGGCTCCCTCGGGATCGACTTCTCGACCTACCCCCTAACGGAGGCCTCGGGAGCCTTCACCCTGAGGGCTGGCAGGGCCGAACTAGCCCCCTTATCGCTCCGGGGAGACGATGCCGTCATGGAACTTCAAGGGGGGGTTAACCTTGGCGATGGCCGACTCGATCTAAAGGGGGAGTTCCGCCTGAGGAAATCCCCCTGGGGTATCCTTGGTTATGTTAACCCTAACAGATTGATAGCCAGAGTTTTAAAGATTAGTATTCGGGGAACATTACAAGCGCCCGAGGCACGTGTGGATGCTCGGCCTTTTTGATTTCATAAAACATTTATAAGCAATAGTTTGTGCAAAATTATACCCTATTCAGATAATGGGGGTTGATTTCGTGCTAGGTTAAAGGGTATGTAGACCCACCTCACTCCAACCGAGGCCCTCCCTTGGACATCCAAAAAATCAAGCAGGTCGTGGAACTGATGAAGAAGTCGGAGCTATCCGAGTTCGAGTTCCAGGAACAGGACTTCAAGCTGCGCATCAAGCGCGACACCCCGGGGAGGGCCATGGCGGCCCCCACCCCCACCCCCGCCCCGGCGCCCGCCGCCGCCCCCCTGGCGGTGGCTCCGACCCCCGCCCCCGTGGCGTCGGTCCCGGCAGCCGCCCCCGCCCCTGCGGCGGCGGACCCCTCCGTCAAGGTGATCACCTCCCCCATGGTCGGGACCTTCTACGCCTCGCCCGCCCCGGACGCCCCCCCGTTCGTCGGGGTCGGCAGCCAGGTCAAGGCCGACAGCGTCGTCTGCATCATCGAGGCGATGAAGGTGATGAACGAGATCCAGGCCGAGATCGCGGGCAGCGTGGTCGAGTGCCTGGTCGCCACCGGCACCTCGGTCGAGTTCGGCCAGCCGCTCTTCCGCGTGAAGGTCAGCTGAACCGCCCTCCCGCATGAACAAGATCCTCATCGCCAACCGCGGCGAAATCGCGCTCCGCGTCATGCGGGCGTGCCGCGAGCTCGGCATCAAGACCGTCGCGGTGTACTCGCAGGCGGACGAGCAGTCGCTGCACGTGCAGCTGGCCGACGAGGCGGTGTGCATCGGGCCGGGCCCGGGCAAGGACTCCTACCTGCGCGAGGACCGCATCATCTCCGCGGCGGAGATCACCAACGTCGACGCCATCCACCCCGGCTACGGCTTCCTCTCCGAGAAGGCCGGGTTCGCCGAGAAGTGCGCCGCCGCCAACATCAAGTTCATCGGGCCCCGGCCGGAGCACATCCGCCTGATGGGCGACAAGGCCATCGCCAAGCAGACCGCGGCGAAGGCCAAGGCCCCGACCATCCCGGGCAGCGACGGGCCGGTCGACAACCCGCGCGAGGCCATCAAGGAGGCCCAGCGCATCGGCTTCCCCGTCATCATCAAGGCGGTGGCGGGCGGCGGCGGGAAGGGCATGCGCATCGTGCACAACGCGGCGGCCTTCGCCAAGGAGTACGACAGCGCGCGCATGGAGGCGGAGAAGGCCTTCGGCAACGGCTCGGTCTACATCGAGAAGTACATCGAGCAGCCCCGCCACATCGAGTTCCAGATCCTCGCGGACGAGCACGGCAAGGTGCTCCACCTCGGCGAGCGCGACTGCTCCGTGCAGCGCCGCCACCAGAAGCTGATCGAGGAGGCGCCCTCCCCCTTCCTCACCCCCAAGCTGCGCGAGCAGATGGGCAAGACGGCGGTGCGGCTGGCCGAGTCGATCGGCTACCAGAACGCGGGCACGCTCGAGTTCCTCGTCGACAAGAACGGCAACTATTACTTCATGGAGATGAACACCCGGATCCAGGTGGAGCACGGGGTGACCGAGGAGGTGACCGACCTCGACCTGGTTCGCCGGCAGATCCTGATCGCCTGCGGGGAGAAGCTCGAGCTCGACCAGAAGGACATCCGCATCACCGGGCACGCCATCGAGTGCCGCATCAACGCCGAGGACCCCGCGCGCAACTTCGCGCCCAGCCCGGGCACCATCGGCCTCTACTACTCGCCCGGCGGCCACGGCGTGCGCATCGACTCGCACTGCTACTCGGGCTACACCATCCCGCCGCTCTACGACTCGATGATCGCCAAGGTCATCTCGGTCGGGGCCACCCGCCAGAAGGCGCTGGACCGCATGCACCGCGCGCTCGGCGAGTACATCATCCGCGGCGTGCACACCACGATCCCGGTCTGCCGGTCGATCATGAAGGACCCGATCTTCCGCCAGGGCGGGGCCACGACCAAGTACCTCGAGGACTTCTTCGAGCGCACGCCGAAGGAGCTCTGGTCGGCCGCGCCGCTGACCTGAGCGCCGATGGGCGAGCCCGCCCGGCGCCTGCCCGAGACGTCCCTCCGCCGCCTGCGGACCGCGGGCGACTGGCTGCGCTACGGCGCGCGGTTGCTTGAGAAATCGGGCGCGGCGCACGGCCAGGGCTTCCTCGACGCGGGGGAGGAGTCGGCCACGCTGCTCGCCCATGCCCTCGGCCTGCCCTGGGAGGCGCTCGGGGAGGCCCTGCCCCGCCCCATGCCCGGGCCGGCCGCCGCGCGCCTGCGCGACCTGCTGGAGCGCCGCGCGCTGGACCGCGAGCCGACGGCCTACCTGACGGGCGAGGCCTGGTTCGGCGGTCTCCGCTTCCGGGTCGACCCGCGCGTGCTCATCCCGAGGTCGTACCTGGTCGAGTGCCTGCCGACGCTGGCGGAGCGGCTTGGCGCCGACAAGGTGCGGCGGGCGGCGGACGCGTGCACCGGCTCGGGTTGCCTGGCCATCCTGGCGGCCAAGGCGTTCCCGGGCGCGGTGCTCGACGCGACGGACCTCTCGCCCGACGCGCTCGAGGTGGCTCGGCTGAACGTCGCGGACCACGGCCTCGGGTCGCGGGTGCGCCTCGCGCTGGCGGACGGGCTGGGCGACCTCAGGGGGCCCTACGACCTGATTGTCAGCAACCCGCCCTATGAGCCGGACGAGCTGCGGGCGACCCTGCCCGACGAGTTTCGGCGGGAGCCGGCGATGGCGCTCTTCTCGGGCAAGGACGGCATGGATGTGGTGCGGACGCTGCTCGCGCAGTCGGCCGAGCGACTTGCGCCCAGGGGCTTGCTGGCGATGGAGGTGGGCGGCCTGCGCGGGGCGATCGAGGTCGCCTACCCCGGGCTGCGGGCGGAGTGGCTGCCCACGGCGGACGGGAGCGACTGCGTGCTGTGCGCGACGCGCGAGGCGCTGCGCGCGGGGGTCACCAAACCCGCGGCGCGACGAGCTTCTCGAGGCGGGACTGGGCGGGCTCGGGCAGCTCGGGGAAAAGGTCGAGCCCGGTGAGCCGCTCGACCTGGTCGACCGAGACGAGGTAGGGGCGGAGGTCGCGGGCGCGCCAGATGTCGTCGTGCGGGATGATGAGGGCCTGGACGCGGAGGGCGCCCGCGGGGTTGCGCTCGGCCACGACGAGCCAGAAGGCGTCGGGCACGCGGATGGCGGCGTCGAACGCGCCAATGCGGCGGGCGGCGACGCCGGGCAGGAAGACAGGGCCGTTGGCCACCCAGACGTCGCCATAGCGGCGCGCGTAGCGGTCGGCGACGCGCACCTCGAGGTCGCGCCAGAGGCCGGAGTTGAGGGCGTGGAGCTTCGGCACCACGTTGCTCATCAGGAAGCTGGCGCGCTGGGCCTCGGGGCCGTGGCAGACGGCGAGGGCGTAGTTGGGGGCGAGGTGGCCGCGGTCGAAGCCGGTGCGAGTGTAGAGCTCGGTGCGGACGCGGGACTCGGTGCGCTCGTCGATGCGGAAGCGCGAGGGCCGGTCGGGCAGCTCGAAGCGGGCCGGGAAGACCTTGTAGGCGGCCCAGCGCGGAAGCTTGTCGGCCTCGTCGTAGCCGACCTCGTAGCCGGGATTCTCGAGATGAAGCACCTTGAGGCCGCGCGGGTCGCCGAAGGGGGAGGCGTCGTTGGGGACGGGAACGGGAACGGGCACGGGCGTGCCGATGACGACGGGGAGGGTGTCGGCCCAGTCGTCGAGCGCGTCGACAAGCGGCCGGGGCGCCAGGCTGGAATCCCGCACCCAATCGGAGACGTCGAGGAAGGCGTGCTGGAAGGCCTCCTTGCCCTGCTTGTCCTGCCACTCGTAGACAATCCAGAGGAGGAAGAAGGTCGACCAGACGGCGAACAGCGTCAGGCCCAGGCGACGAAGGACCTTCTGGAGTCCGGGGGGTATCAGGCGGGCAAGGTCCACGCTAGCCACATCCAATGGATAATCAGGCCGATGGCGAGTCCCCATCTGAGGAGGCGGGACCCGGCGGGGTCGGTGACCAAGCGGACCCGCAGGGATTGCCCCCGAATTCGGTCGAAAACCGCCCAGGCCGACCAGAGGACGGCGAGGCCGAGCGTGAGGACAAAGAGGGGATTGAAGGCCAGGGCGGAGAGGAAATCGGCGGCGAGCAGGGACCGGGCGGAACGCGTGCCACCGCAGGCGAGGCAGGGGAGATCCGTGAGGCGGCGAAAACCGCAACCCGGGGTGGTGAGGCCGAGTCGGAAGGCCACCCAGGCGGCGAAGCACGAGGCAACAAGGGCCAGAGGCACCCACTTCTCGGCGTCAAACTCGCCGGGCAGGAGGGGTCGGCGGACCAGGCGGATTTGCATCAGCCCGCGAGGCCGCTCCCTCCAACCATCAGGGCGACCAGGAGCCCTCCGATGCAGCACATCAGGAAGATCCAGGACAGAACGACCTTCCACCAGGCGAGGCGATGCACGCGGGAGAGGGCGATGATGGAGGTGACGAGGGACCAGGGGCCGGCGAGGTAGTTGAGGCAGGGGATGAAGCTGAACGGAAGGAAGGAGCCCTGGACGTAACCGGCGACGCGGTAGGTCTGGCCGAAGCCTCCGGCGGGGCCCCAGGGAAGGATGGCGAGATGCTGGATGGCGGCGCCGACCAAGGTGAAGAGGGGAAGCATCACCAGGACGCATCCGAGGAAGAGGCATACGGCCGCGCCGAGGGCGAGCGGGGCCATGTCACCCAGTTCCGAGGCGAATCCCTCGAGCAAGGCGGCGTCCTGAGACCCGGCGGCGGCGAGGATCGCGAGGAGCGCGCCCCAGAGGATTGAGCCGCACAGCCAGGACGGGAGGCCGGCGGCGTACTGGAAGCCGACGACCTTGCCGAGGTTGCCGCGCGGGAGGGCGTCGAAGGTCGCGACGGGATTGAGGATGACGTCGTAAAGCGTGCCGAAGAAGTTGCGGAAGGACGCGCCGCGTTCCCAGGCGGGGCGCGGCTCGGGGACGGGCGCGGAGCCGGGAAGCCCGGGTGCGGCGACACCGGCGAACTCGGGCCAGTTGGCGAGCGGGGTCCAGGTGGACATCCCTTGGCGCCAGGCGAGGTCGGACGGGCGGAAGCGGCCGCCAGCCAGGCCCTCGCGCACCTCGGGCTCGGTGAAAACGCCCAGGGAGGAGCCGTCGCGGGCCAAGTGGATTTCCATGGGTCTTACCTAGGGCCCGGGGTCAGTCGGGGAAACGGCAAAATGCGGCGGGCTCAGCTGCTGGTCGCGGCGCCAAGGGCGCCGATGAAGCCCGCGCAGCCGCAGATGCAGCAGGCGAGGAGGAGGAAGAGGATCAGCCAGGCGAGGACGATTCGCCAGGGATTGAGGGCGAGGGCGCGGCCGAGGGCGAGGGCGAGGAGAGCGAGCGAGGCCAGGGCGAAGGCGACATCGGTGCCAAGCCCGGCGAGGGGAAGCGCGAGGGCGAGGGCGCCGCTCAGGAGGACGAGGGGCAGGAACGCGACGGTGACCAAGGTGTGAAGGCTCATCGAGGCCATCACGGTGCGGGCGAAGGCGAGCTTGGAGCCGGTGAGGCGGAGGGCCGACCACTCGAGGATGCCGATGAGGGCGTAGATCAGCGGCGAGAGGAGGGCGCTGCAGGCCGCGACGGGGATGCCAAAGGCGACGCCGTCTCCGGCACCCTCCTGCAGCGAGCTTCTGAAGCCGTCGAAGAAAGGCCCCTCGAAACCCTCGAGCAGCTCGGCGAGCGCCTCGCGCTGGCCTTCCTGGGCGGCGGAGGAGAGGACGGCGGCGGCGAGGATTGGCAAAAAGCCGAGTCCGATGGCGGCGTAGGCGAGGCCGAAGGAACTGCCCTCCTCGAAACGTCCGGTCGCCAGCTTGCGGGGCGAGGCGACGACCATCCAGAGGGTCCGCAGGAGCGACCCGAAGCTGCGCGACTGTTCCCACGGAATCTCGGAGGCGGGGACGGGGGCGGCGGCGAGGAGGTCGGCGGGGGCGACACCGGAGAACTCGGGCCAGCCGGCGAGCGGGGTCCAGGTGGACATCCCCTGGCGCCAGGCGAGATCGGAGAGCTGGAATCGGCCGCTGGCCAGACCTTCGCGCACCTCGGAATCGGGGAAGACGCCCAAGGCTGAGCCGTTGCGGGCAAGGTGGATTTCCATGGGGGAGGATTAGGCCCAAACACCCCGAAGGGGAACCCAGAATTCAGAGCTGGGCCAGGAAGGGCAGCAGGGCGATGACCAGGGCGGCGAGAAGGCAGGCCAGCCCGAGGAGGCCGGTGAGGACAAAGGCCCCGACGGACTTCGCGGTGGTGTCGCCATGGGCCGCGGCAAGGCCGAGGGCGGCGCAGGCGAGGGCCCAGGGTCCGGCGAGCATGCCGAGCAGGGGCACGGCGAGGAGGAGGTTGGCGGATCCGCCGACGTAGTTGAGGACGCGGAAGGTCGAGACCCAGCCGGCCTTGCCGCCGCGCATCAGCCGGAGCATGGCGTGGACGAGGGTGGCGCCGACGACGGTGCCGACCACGACGAGCAGCGGGGAGACCAGGGCCCAGATCCGGAAGAATTCCCAGGCGGCGCCCCAGCTGGGGAGAAGGCCCTCGAAGAGTTGCTCGGAGCGCTGCCAGGGATTGCGCAGGTAGCGCTCGGCCCAGTAGAGGCCGGCGAGATTGGAGAGGAGGGCGAGGGAGGCGTGCCAGGCGAGTCCGGGAAGGATGCGGGGCGGCTGGGGCGAGGGGCGGAAGGTGGTGCCGGGGGCGATGAGCGTCTCGCGGAAGGTGGGGAGAAGGGCGCGCCACCAGGCGAGGCCGGGGCGCTCGAGGGCGGGGCCTTCGCCGAGGGGAGCGCGGTGGGCGAAGGCGCCGCACCAGGGGCGGGCGGCGAGGGGGGTCCAGGCGGGCTCGCCGGGGGCCCAGGTGAGGTCGGAGGGGCGAAGCTCGCCGGCGGCGAGGCGCACGAGAATCTCGGCTTGGTCGAGTTGGCCGAGGGAGGATCCTTCGCGCGCAAGATGGTACCGGATCATGGGACGGGTGGCGAGGGGGGCGGGACTCGAACCCGCGACCGGCGGTTTAGAAAACCGCTGCTCTATCCAGCTGAGCTACCCCCTCGATGGCCCGCAGGTTACGCGGCGGGAGGGGAAGCGCGCAACAGCGGAAGGTCAGCAGATGAGGTCTCTGAAGTCGGAGAAGTCGGCCGCCAGGCCCCCGGGGAGGCCCTTGTTGATGACGGAGACGGCGTCGTGGGAGTGGAGGGACTCGAGATGGGAGCAGGCGACGCAGAAGTCGCGCACGCGCAGGTCGGCGTCGAGCCGCTCGTAAACGAGGCGGGCGGCGTCCTCGACGAACTTGGGGTAGGCTCCGTTGAGCTCGGCGAAGGCCTGCTCGTCCTCGCGCTTGACCATGACCTGGGTCTCGGTCTGAAGGGCGGCGAGACAAAGCTCCTGGACGTCCTCGACGGCGAGGGACTTGCCGGGATTGGTCTCGACGATGACGCGGGCCTTGGAGCGCTGGGAGTGGGGGATGCCGTAGACGCTGCGGGTCTCGCGGGCGTGCTCGGTCAGGTCGGCCGAGCAGGGGCAGGCGGAGGAGTAGACGAAGTCGAAGTGGGTGTAGCGGCGGTAGCGGTCGAGGTCGTCGAGGGTGCCCTCGAGCACGACGCGGTAGTACTGCCAGCCCTCGAGGCCGGAGCGGAGCGAACGCTGGAGGATGGGGTAGCGAAACTCGGCGCGGAGGCGGGCGCGGCTACAGCCGAGCTCCTTCTTGTAGCGGAGGAGGATCTCCTCGAGGAGCTCATGGGAGAGGGGGCGGTCCTTGAACTCGTAGAAGGAGCGGACGATGCGGGACATGTTGATGCCCTTGAGGTCGGCGGCGAGGGAGACGGTGCCCGTGACATCGACCTCGAGGACGAGGGCGCGGCCGTCGCGGGCGCGGACGGACATGGGGAGGCGGAAGCCGGAGACGCCGACGTGCTGGATGGGGACGTTGGCGCCCTGGATGAGGGAGGCGTCGGTGTTCTGGACGTCCGGCAGGCTGGCGCGGTAGGCGGCGTCGAGGCGGAACTCGCGGTCGTAGGTGCGAATCAGGCCGTCGGCGCGGGTCCGGGCTGAGGTGTCTTTGCTCATGCGAGCCATAGGGGGAGGGGGAAGGCGACGGGGCGCAAGCGGGAGGGCGGATTTGTCCGCCGGGTGGAGCCGCTTGTCGGACTTGAACCGACGACCCTCTCATTACGAATGAGATGCTCTACCAACTGAGCTAAAGCGGCGTCCCAGGGGAGGCGGGAGCATGGCCGCGGGCGGCGGGGAATCAAGCCCCCATTGGTTGGAAAAGGCCTCGCCACGGCATGGGGCGGGGGGAAAATGGCCCCATGCGCGCCGCCTTGATCGCCCGCCAGTTCGACGTGCCGGGGCGCCTCGTGACCGTCGAGCCCTACGGCTCCGGAAATGTCAACGACACCTACCTCGCCATCTTCCGGACCACCTTCGACGAGAAGCGGTTCGTGGTGCAGCGCATCCGCAAGGCCGTCTTCCCCGAGCCGGAGGCCATCATGCACAACATGCGGGTGATCACGGACCACTGCCATGCGAAGCTCGAGGCGGAGGCGGAGGGCGCCGACCGCATCTGGCAGCTGCCGAAGATCATCCCCACGCGCGAAGGGGGGGACTGGGCGGTCGACGCGGACGGCGACCTGTGGCGCGCCATCTCGCAAATCGCCGGCGCAAGGGCGCACGAGACGATCCTAGGGCCGGAGCACGCCCAGGAGGTCGGGATCGTGCTCGGCCATTTCCACCGGATGGTGAGCGACATCGGCCCGGCCCGCCTGAAGATCGCCCTGCCCGGCTTCCACGTGACCCCGGGCTACCTCGCCCGGCTCGACGCGGCGAAGGTTTCCGCGACCGGGCGGGATCGCCTGGCGGAATCGCCCGAGGCCGCGCTCGCGCTGCGGTTCGCCGAGGCCCGGCGCGGCGCCTGCCGCGTGCTGGAGGACGCGGTCGCGGCGGGCCGGCTGGAACGGCGCGTGATGCACGGCGACCCGAAGGTCGGCAACGTGATGATCGACGAGGCCACGGGCAAGGGGACCTGCATCGTGGACCTCGACACCGTGCAGGCGGGCCTCGTCCACTACGACATCGGGGACGCGCTGCGATCGGCCTGCAACCCGGCGGGGGAGGACGCGCCGGACCTCGGCGGGGTGGCCTTCGACACCGACCTCTGCGAGTCGATCTGGCGAGGCTACCTCGGCCAGGCGCGCGAGTTCCTGGGCGAGGGCGACCGCGAGCTGCTTTACGCCTGCGTCCACCTGATCCCGCTCGAGCTGGGCATCCGCTTCCTGGCCGATCACCTCGCCGGCGACACCTACTTCAAGGTCCGGTACCCCGGGCACAACCTCCGGCGGGCCCGGGTGCAGTTCCGGCTTGTGGAGAGCATCGAGGCGAGGGAGTCCGCCATCCGCCGCATCTTTGACCGACGCTGAATGGACCTGAGCCTGACCCAGATGCTCGCGCTCGCCGCCTTGGCGGGCGTGATGGTGGCCGGGGCCGCCGCGGGCCATCGGCGAGGGCCGGGCAGGCAGCTGGCCGGGCCCGCGGCCGGCGCCGCGGGCTTGCTGGTGGGCTGGCTCGCCGGGCCGGCCGCGGGGCATGCGCTGCTGGGCGCGGTCGGGGTGCCTTGGATTTTTCGCGCCGGCGCCGGCATCCTCCTGGTTTGCCTGGCGACTTGGCTGGTGGTTGTGGCGCTGCTTTGGCGCCTGGGCAAGCCAAGCTCGGCCTCTGGCGAGGCGGACCGGCCGGTGCTCGGGGCGATGGTCGGGTGCTGGACGGGCATGCTGGGCTGGCTGGCGGTTTTGATCGCCTGGGGGTCGGTGGAGGCTTGGCGGCGCGAGCTTTCCGGAGCGGCTGAGGTAGGGCGGATGGCGACGGGAGGCGTGGTGGCGGAAGTCGCGGCGCTGCCCGGGATGGGGTGGCTGGGCGAGTTGCCGGCCTGGCCGGAATCGGCCGCGAGGGTGGTGCGGCTGAGCCGGCAGGTGATGGCGGACCCGGCGAAGTCGCGGCGGCTGATGGCGGATCCCCGTGTCAGGGCCGTGGCCTCGCATCCCAGTTTTTATCCGGCCTGGGGCGACCCCGAGGTGAAGAGCCTGGCGCAGCAGGGGCGGTATTGGACCCTGCTGCAGCACCCGAAGGTCCAGCCCCTGCTGGAAGACGAGGGGTTTCAGCGGGAATTGGCGGGCTTGGACCTCGAGGATGCGCTCACCAAGGCCCTGCGCGGTGAATAAGTCCCCGAGGTCGGGAGGCTTTTTTTGTGGCGGCGAGGGGTGGGTTGGGCAAGGATGACGGCTCCCCGCAACCCAATCTCAACCATGAGGATTTCCACCCTGCTGTCCCTGCTTCTCGCCTTGGCGGTCACCGCCCAGGACAAGCCCGCCCAAAACGACGAGAAAAAGGCCGAGTCCACCTCGCTCGAGGTGCTTGAAATCCAAGGCAAGCGCCTCGCCCTGGTGCGCCTGATCGCCTCCGCCAACGACTTCCAGGCTTTCCAGAAGGAGGTCGAGGCCATCTCGAAGGAGCGCCAGGAAGCCGCCCAGACCAAGCAGCTGCTCGACCTCGCGCTGACCTCGCCGGAGAAGGAGGCCCGCCAGCGCCAGCTCGACGACCGCCTGCAGAAGCTGACCGTCTCGAACCAGGCCATGAACAAGGCCTACGGGTTCGACCTGACCCGCCAGTACCTCGTCGTGCCGACCAAGCTCTCGATTTACAAGGTCCTGACCGACGACGAGTACATCAAGCTGGCCGCCGCCCCCAACTTCGACAAGGCCTCCGTCACCGATGCCAGCGGCAAGAAGCTGCAGGTTCGCGGCACCGTCACGGGCGCCGTCGAGGTTGAGACCTTCCAGATCCAGGTGCGCGCCGTGGCCGAGGCCAAGCAGCGCCTGCTCCAGCTCGTCGAGCTCCAGCCCAAGCTGACCAAGGACGAGGACAAGCGCAAGGTGGCCGACGCCTTGAAGCGCGTGCAGGAGGAGGTCAACGAGGCCGAGGCCGAGTTCGCGAAGAAGCACGGCTACCCCTTCTCGGACACGCTCGCCACGCAGATCGCCGAGGCCAAGCTTTACGTGCTCCTCTCGGACGAGGAGAACAAGGCCATCGACAAGGCGGCCGCCGATGCCAAGGACGGCAAGAAGCCCGAGGCGGCGAAGTGATTCCCCAACCCACCCCTGAACCCATCGCACCATGAGCACCCCCGCCGAAACCCCCGCCACCGCCACCGCCGCCGCCGAGGCCGCCGACCGCCCCAAGGCCGAGCGCATCGTTCTCCCCGTCAACAACCAGCCGGTCGTCTTCGAGAGCCTCCTCGTCTTCCGCGCCCCCAAGGCGATGGAGGAGTTCGGCCAGCAGTTCGACCTGCTCCGCCAGCAGATCGGCCGCCTGCAGGGCATCGCCCAGCGGCGCGACCAGGCGCTGACCACGGGGGAGAAGGACGCCCTCTCGAAGGTCCTCGAGCAGGAGGTCCGCGACCTCGAGTCGAAGGACGCCCTCTTCCAGAAGGTTTACGGATTCCGGGTCGCCGCGCTGCAGAACCGCCCGGTGAAGATCCAGCAGACCCGCCGCCTGCTTCTCGCCGCGACCGACGAGGAGCTGGCCAAGGCCCGCGCGGACAAGAACTTCAAGGCTGACGAGATCGTCGACTTCGACGGGAAGCCCCATCTCCTGCTTTCGACCATCGGCGGCCTGTCCTACGACGAGTTCATCCGCAACTTCCAGGTCATCACGAGCCGCCGCGACAACCTCCTGAAGTTCAAGGAGAACCTCGCCTCGGTGCCCGCCGAGCAGAAAGCCCAGGCGGAGACCGCCCTCAAGGAGGCCGAGGAGATCCTGTCCAAGGAGAACGAGGCCATGTTCAAGGCCTACGGCTTCACCCTGGGGCGCAACCTCGGGCTCGACTTCGTCGAGGCCAAGTTCTTCGTGGCGCTGACGAACGAGGAGTACCAGAAGGCCCAGGCGGGCGCCGGCGCTTCCGCCGCCAAGGCGCCGGAGGCCAAGAAGGACAAGCCCGCGGCCAAGGCCAACTAAGCCCGCCTCCAGCCCGTTGCGAACCCGCCCATGTGGCGGGTTCTTCTTTGCCGGTGATCCAACCGGGGAGGGTCAGAAGAGCTCGCCCTGGGCCTTGGCGGCGCGCTCGACCTCGCGGCGCTTGGCGGCCCTGAGGGTGCCGTCCATGCCCATCTCGGCGAGGAAGGCCTCGAGGCCGGCGGCGTCGCGGGCCGGGCGCTGGGCGGGGTCGAAGGGGTAGTCGTCCTTGAAGCGGACGAGGCCGAGGTTGACGCGGATGCGGTCGGCCTCGGCGGCGACCTGCTCGCGGAAGCGGGCGGGCTCGAGGCGCTCGGCGGCGGCGAGAACGCGCTCGAGGGCGCCATGCTCGGTGAGCCACTTGACGGCGGTCTTGGGGCCGACGCCGCGGAGGCCGGGGATGTTGTCGGAGGTGTCGCCGACGAGGGCGAGGTAGTCGGGGATGAGCTCGGGTGGCACGCCGAACTTGTCGCGCACGCCCGCGGGATCGAGCCGGCGCCAGCCGAGGGCGGGGTTGGCGGTGGGGGGCGGGACGAGCTGGACGACCTTGCCGCCGACGCATTGGCCGAAGTCCTTGTCGGCGCTGACGATGACCACCTCGTGGCCCTCGGCGGCGAGGCGCTTGGCGGCGGAGGCGAGGAGGTCGTCGGCCTCGACGCCGCTTTGCTCGACGACGCCAAGGCCCATGAGGGCGGTGAGGCGCTTGAGCTCGGGAATCTGCAGCTCGAGGTCGGCCGGCGTGTCCTCGCGCTGGGCCTTGTAGTCGGGCAGCGCCGCGAGGTGCCGATCGGAGCCCCCGAGGTCGAAGAAGACGATGGTGCGGTCGGGCTTCTCGCCGTCCTCGACGGACCAGAGCGTGCGGACCCAGCCGTGGAGGGCGCCGGTGGGAAAGCCGTCGTTCCGGCGGAGGTCGGCCTTCTCCATCCCGTAGTGGCTCCGGACGGCCAGGTTGAAGCCGTCGACGAGCAGCCAGCGCATGGCTCGATGCTCGCCGGGGCGGGGGTGGGCGACCAGCCCAAACAGACGGGCCCGCCGAAGGGCGGGCCCGGTAAGGCGCTGCGCGCGGCTTACTTGGTGGCCGGGGCGGCGGGCGCGGTGGGCGTGGCGGCCTCGGTGACCTCGCGGTAGACGGGGCCTCCGGGGGTGACGACCACGGGGTTGGAGAAGGTGGCGCCGTTGGTCACGCCGGGGAGCTTGCTGCGGAGGGTGGAGCCTCCGGGCGAGATCAGGTTGGCGGTGACGAAGACCATGAGGTTGCGCTTGCTGGTGGTCTTGCCGCTGGAGCGGAAGGCGGCGCCGAGCAGGGGGATGTCGCCCAGGACGGGAACCTTGTCGTTGACGGTCTTGACCTCCTCGCGGGTGAGTCCGCCGATGACGACGGTCGCGCCGTCGAAGATGGTGACGTCGGTGGTCACCTCGCGGAACGAGAAGATGGGCTGGAAGAAGCCCGAGGGGATGGTGACGGTGGTGTTGCCCTGGATGGCGACGGAGGTGCCGCCGTACTCCACGAAGCCCTCGAACTCGATGACCTGGGGCTTGAGGTTGAGGGCGATGGAGTCGTCCTGCTGGACGGTCGGGGTGACCTCGAGGATGACGCCGACGTCCTGCTCCTTGAAGTCCTGAGGGGTGCCGGCGGTGATGGTCACGCCCGCGGCGCCTCCGCCGTTCTGGCCGCCGCCGGCCTGGCCGACGTTGGACTGCACGTCGCCGTAGGAATCGGGGTAGCGGAGGGTCTGGACGATGCGGATGGTCGCGGTCTTGTTGTCGACCACGGTGAGGCTCGGGGCGGACATCAGGTCGGAGCCGTTGTTCTGCTCAACCGCGCGGAGGAACAGGTTGAGGTCGTAGGAGCCGATGGTGCCGATGAGGCCGGCCGCGCCGGCGCCGCCGAAGGTGAAATCGCGGCTGCCGAAGTTGCCGCGGGGGATGTTCGGGGGGGCGTTCGGGATGTCGAGGGTCGGCTCGGAGACGGTGTTGATGATGCCCGTGATGGGGTCGACCGTGGCCGAGGTGCGCAGGATCTGCCCGGGGTTGGAGATGGCCGACTCGCCGAAGGCCTCATTGACGCCGCGGAGGCCGGTGCGGGCGCGGATGACCTCGGCGCCGCCGATGGTCTGGGAGAGCTGCCAGTTGGCGGAGAGCTCGTTGAGGGTCTGCTCGCTCACCTCGATGAACTTGGCCTCGATGTGGACCTGCTTGGTGTCGGAGTAGCGGCGGAGGATGTTGCGGATGCGGTCGAGGTTGCGCCGGGTCTGGGTGGCGGTGAGCATGGCGCCGTCCCAGGCGAGGGTGGATCCCTGGACCTCGAAGCTGACGCCGGAGCGGGTGAAGAAGTTGCGGATGGCGACCTCGCGGGGGCTGGCGCCGCCCGCGTCGCCGGGACCGGCGGAGGCGCCGGCGCTGAAGGGGCTGCCCCCGCCCTGCTGCCCGGTGGAGGAGGTGGAGGAGATGCCGGTCATCTTGGTGACGGCGGCGTCGGGCAGGGGGAAGAAGTCGGTCTCGAGGTCGCTCGAGCCGGAGTCGGGGCGGACCTCGATGATGCCGTCGTTGACGGTGTAGGTGAAGTTGACCTGCTTGACGACGAACTCGAGGGCGCGGTCGAGGGAGACGTTGCGGAGCGTGATGTTGACGCTCGGGTTGCGCTTCTCGGGGTCGATGGGGACGATGTTCACGCCCTTGGACTCCTTGTCGTAGGCCTGGGAGACGATGACCAGCTGGTCGAGGGCGCGGTTGAGGGGGAGGTCCTTGATGTTGATCTCGGGAACGGTGATCTCCTTGAGCTTCTGGAGGACGGGGTCGACGGTGACCTTGTCGACGTTGGTGGTCTCGCGGTTGTAGACCTCGGGGAGCTTCCAGGACTCGTCGAGGAGCTCGAGGAGCTTGCCCTTGGTGACGCCGCGGTTCCACTGGCCGGAGTTCTCGGAGAGCATCTTGCGGATGCGGACCTGGTAGGCCTTGGCCTCGGGGTTGAGGGGCTGGTACTGGAGCACCTCGCGGTAGGTGTCGAGGGCGCCCTGGTAGTCGCCGTAGAGGTAACGGGCGCGGCCCTTGACGAGGAGCTCGTCGACCTTGGTGTCCTTGGCCTGGAGGCCGGGCGAGATTTCCTCGATGCTGCGGTAGGCGGGATCGGCCTTGCGGACGGCCCAGAGGGCGGCGAGACGGCGGTAGGGAAGCTCGTCGAGCTCGTTGTCCTTGTTGTTGACGAGGTTTTCGTACTCCTTGAGGTGAATCTGGGCCTTGGCGAGGTCGCGGGCGTCCATGGCGCGGTTGACGCGCTCGGCGAGGAGGGCGGCGTAGAGGCCCTTGATCTCGCGGCGAACGGGCTGGGTGGCGACGTTGCCGGGAAGCTTCTTCTCGGCAAGGTCGAGCTGATCCTTGGCGGCGTCGAGATCGCCGGAGCGGATCAGGGAGCGGGCGGTGGAGATGTGGTCCTCGGCCTCGTCGAGGCGGGCCTGGTTGCGCTTGGCGACCTCGCGCATGCGCTGGTTGACCATGCGGTCGCCGTCGCCGCCACCGGCCTCGCGGGCGGAGAGCACGTCCTGGCGGGCGAGGAAGATGTTGTCGCGCTGGACCTTGGCGCCGGCGCTGCGGGGAAGGGCGCGGTCGGCATCGGCGAGCAGGCGGAGGGCCTGGTCATGGCGACCGGCGGCGGAGAGGGAACGGGCCTCGGCCACGGCGGCGTCGACCTCGGCGTAGAGGGCGGCGCGCTCGCGGGAGATTTGCTCGAGGAGGGGGGTGTTGGGGTCAACCGGGCCGGGAGCGGGGGCCGGGGTGGCGGTGGGGGCCGGAACGTCCTTGCCGGCGGCGGCGGCGAGCTCGGCCTCGATGGTGGCAAGGGCCTCGCGGGCGCCGATGTCCTTGTCGTTGATCTTGAGAAGGGCCTCGTAGGCCTCCTTCGCGGCGGCGAGGTCGCCGCGCTCCTGGGCGGCGACGGCCTTGTCATGGAGCACAAAGCGCGGGTCCTCGGAATTGGCGGCCTCCTGGGCGACCAGGACGAGGGCGATCGCCGCGGTCAAGGAGGCGAGGAGCAGGTTGCGTTGGGGCGAGCTCATGTTGCGAAGGTAAGGTCAGCGTTGAGGAGGAGGGAGGGGAAGGGGTGCCGTGGCGGGAGAAGCGGCGGAGGGGGAAGGGGCAGACTTTTCCTTGGGGGAGGGGGCCGCCACGGAGAGCACCTCGGTGAGGGTTCGGGATCCCTTGCGGGGGTTCAACGTAAAGGTTTTGTCAACTGTCACCGTGCCTGCGGCAAGGTCAACCCCTTTGACGACGTAGGAGGCCCCATTGTGCTCAAATTTGGCCCCGGGACCGGCGAAGGTCCAGGAGGCTGAGCCGGCATCGGATTGGAGGACGATGTCCAGCTTGTCCTTGAAAAGCAGGGGGGCTTGGTCGTCGATTTCAAGGTCCCGGCCCAGCTTGGCGTCGCGAACGACGAGGATGCTGCGTTTGACGGGGGCTCCGTCGGGGGCGGTGGCGGCGACAACCCTGAAGGAGACGGGGGTGATGCCGACCTCCGGGAGGGGCTTTCCGATGCGGGCGTTGTAGTCCTCGTTGGTGTCGAGGTTGACGAGGAAGAGAATCCGGTCGGTGTCGGGCTTGCCCGGCGGAGGGGCGATGGTGCCGCGGAGCATGACGGGGTAGCGGGGGTGGCCGAGCTTGGCGAGTCGGACGCCGAAATCGGGGATGACCGGCGGGGTGTAGTCCCTGGGGAGGTACTCCTTGAGCTGTTCATCCCAGACGGAGGGCACTTGGTCGAAGAGGTCGTAGGTCCAGCCGTCCTCGTTGTCCTCGGGGCGAGTCCAGCTGGCGCGAAGCGGCAGGGTGTCGTCCTTGGTCAGCAAGGGGTAATCGGCGCCCGAGGGAGTCACGCCCTGGGAGGCGATCTTGGGCCCTTGCGCGGGGTCGCTGCGCAGACCGAGGAAGGCATAGGCGGCGGAGCCGGCGAGAAGGAGGCCGGCGGCGGCGATGAGGAGCTTGTCGTGGCGCGGGGACATGGTCACTTGGCCGGGGCGGTGGCGTTGTTGGCGTCGGCGGGGGCCGGTGCCTCGGCGACGGGGAAGAGGTACTCAATCCGGACGATGAACTCGGCGGCGCCGTCGCGAACGACGGGCAGACGCTCGGCCTTGGGCTTGTCGGCCGGGGTGCCGGGAGCGACGGGGGCGTCGGCAATCCCGCCGAAGGCGAGGGCGGGAATGGCACCGGGCACGGCGCCGGCAGGAGTCAGGCTGGCGGGCGCGGCGAAGAGCTCACGGAGGGCCTCGGCGGAAGGCGATGCGACCTGGATGGAGGAGATGACCACGGGGCGCCCGGAATTCTGGATAAGGTTGACGAAGGCGCGGAGGGTATCGGTGCGGCCGACGAAGCGGACCTGGAAGGCGAGGGAGCCGACGAGGCCGGGACGGCGATAGGTGTGGCCGGAGAGGATGAACTCATCGCTCTGGGGCTTGACGCTGAGGACCTCGGCCGAGGGGGTGTCGAGGGTGAAGACCTGACTGTCGCCGGCGGGGCCGCTGACCTGAGGGAAGGTCTCAATCGGCTCGCGGTCGATGGACTGGAGGAAGAGGGGGGAGCCGGAGGCGCGGGACTCAAGGAGGGTGTTGAAGAGCCAGCCGATGATGAGGCGCTGGCGGTCGACCTCGGTGTAGAGGCGCTGGGGTTGGGTGCCGACGTTGCGGACGTAGCGGCGGAAGCCGAAGCAGATCTCATCCTTGGGCAGCTTGACGTCCTTGGCCGCGGCGTCGCGGCGCCAGCGGGAGACGGATTCCTGGATCTGGGTGCCGAGCTCGTTGGCGATGCCGCCGAACTTGGAGACGATCTGGTTGTCGGCCTCGCCGGCGATGGCGTTGCGCAGGGCGACCTGGCGGGCCTGTAGGGCGGCGAGGTCGTTCTTGGCGGCGGTGACGTTGGCCTCGGTCAGCGCGACGGGGTCGGCCGCGCCTTCCACGGGGGCGCCGCGGAGGAGGCCGCCGACGGTGACGTCGGCGCGGCGGAGGTCGGCGAGGGCCTTGCCGTGGCCCTGCCAGGCGCTGTAGGCGAACCACGAGCCGAGGCCGAAGACGACGACGAGGGCGCCGATGGCCGCCTGGAAGTTGGTGTTGGGTTTGCCGGCCATGGTCTCAGAGGGGCTTCCCGGGCTTCACCGTGAAGGTGAGGGTGAGCTTGGGGAGGTTGGGCTGCGAGGTGTCGGCGCGGATATCGCCGTCGGCCAGGCCGGCGACAAAGCTGTTCTTACGCAGGGAATCCACGAGCTCGCGCTGGCGGCGGCGGAAGGCCTCGGAATTGATCACGGCGTCCTTGGCCGGGCCGACCTCGGGAAGCAGGAGGCGGGCGACGAGCGTCACGCGGACAACCTGGGCGGGAGGGGGGGCGGCGCGTCGCCTTCGGCGTCGGCCGGGGGGGGGGGCGTCGAGCGGGTGAGCCGCAGCTCCTCGATCCAGACATGGCGGTTGGCGAGCACCTGGGCCTGGAGCTCGGCGAGGAAATCGTTCCAGTTCGCGCGGTTCTGGACCACGGACTCGAGCTGGGCGTTGATCGCGGCGAGGGCGGCTGACTTGGCGTGGATCTCGGCCAGCTCCGTGCGGCGGGAGGCGAGCTCGGCTTCGCGGCTCTTGACGCTGCGGACGAGGGCGATGGCCTCGTCGGCGCCGGACTTGAGGCCCCACCAGAGCGGGAGGGGGCTGAGCGCGAGCAAGGCGGCGGCGGCGATAAGGAGGGGCTTGCGCGCGTCGAAGGCGAGCTGCGCGGCGATGGCCGGGGGGATGAGGTTGACGCCGGCGGGGTCGGGAAGGAGCAGGCGCGCGGCCTCGCCGATGGGCTCCGAGATCTGCGCGCGACAGGCCTCGACGTACTCGGGATTGACCGAGGCGCCGAGCGAGATGGCGGGGAGGGGGTCGAGGGTCTCGACCGGGACGCGAAGGGTCTCGGCGAGCTGCTCGCGGAGACCGGGGAGCTGCGACGTCCGGCCGGTGAGGAGGATCCGGGTGAGCTGGCGACCCTGGGTACCGCGGCGAAGGCCGATCAACCGGCGGTTGATGTCCTGGGCGAGGCGCTTGGAGAAGGCCTGGGCGTTGGCGACGAGAACCGCGGCCTGGGGGTCGGACTCGGCCAGCTGGAGCACGCCGGAGAAGAAGCCGACCTTGAGGGCCTCGGCGTTGGCGAAGGCGTTGCCGGTGTTGTCGGAGACGGCTTGGGTGATGGTGTTGCCGCCGAGGGTGGCGGTCTGGACGCTCATGCCCTGGGCGCCGAGGAAGGTGAGGTTGGTCGTGCGGGAGCCGACGTTGACGATGAGAACCTCCTCGGCGGCGTCGCCGGAGGCGAGGCGCCAGGCGAGGCCGTCGAGCAGGGGCGAGGCCTGGATGACGGTCGGGCGGAGCCCGGCCTCGGTGATGAGCCGGGCGATGCGGCCGGAGATGTCGGAACGTAGGGCGAAGAGGAGGACCTCGGACTCCACGCCGTCGGAGGCGAGGACCTGGCTGCCCCAGACAACCTCGGAGAGGGGATAGGGAATCGCGTTCTGGGCCTCGAAGGCGATGATCTGGGCCTGGCGGGCCTTCTCAACCTGGGGAACCTTGAGGGGCTTGGAGAGAAGGAGGAATCCGGGAACGATGACGGTGGCGGTGCCGGAGAGGCCGTGCTGCTGGACGAGGCCGCGGAGCGCCTCGACGGCGGCGGCCAGCCATTCCTCCTCGCCGGTGATGCCGACGGGCAGGTCCTGCACGAGGAGGCGATCAAGCGAGAGGCGACCGGCTCCGACCGAGAAGGAGGAGACGGAGACATGGGAGGCCCCGAGATTGACGATGGTGGCTTGGGAGCTTGCGCTCATGGCGGAGGGGGCGTGGGGGCGAGCTCAGCGGGTGGGGACGTCCTCGCGCACGAACTCAGGGGAGAAGCGGGCGACGTCCTCGACGATGTCGACGAGATACTGGGGACGGAGGATGCCGGCGTTGAGCATGGAGCCGCGGTCGGCGAAGCCCTTGGCGCCCTCGAAGTCGGGCTTGTTGGCCAGGGTGCGGCTGACGGCGTTCTTTTGCTCGCCGACGAGGGTGCCGCGGGCGTCGAAGAGGGTCTGCTGGGTGCCGGCGACCTCGACCTCGACAAAGAAGTGATCGGGGTCCTTGCGGAGGTTGTCGCGCTTCACGACATCTCCGGGGAGGTAGAAGAAAACCGAGCGGGGGGAATTGACCTCGAGGGTGAGGACGGTGGCGGTCGACCGGTAGTAGTTCCACTCCTCGGCGGGCTTGCCGGCGATCTTGAAGACGAGGGTCGCGGTGACCTTGACCTTGTCGACCCAGCGCTTGTTCAGCGCCTTGGGATCGGGGTTGGCCTTGGGATCGACCACCACCTCGACGCGGTTCCAGGGATTGGTGGCCATCCCGTTCATGCGAGTCTGGGCGAACTTGACATCCTTGACCACCACCGACCGATCGGCTGGCACCGCGCCCGGGGCGGAGGTGGGAGCTGCCTGCCCGAGGAGGGAGGGCGCAGCCAGCAGGGACAAGGCCGCCAAGCACCCGATGAGGGGGGAAGACATAAGTCAAAATGAGGTAAACGAGCATCCGACATAGGCAAATCCAAAAAACCCCGGAGCAGGTGCCCAAACGCAAAACGTTTGCGTTTTCAGCGACAGGGTGTGTTATGGGCTTTTTTATGGGACAAATCGGGTTGATTCTCGCCTGCCTATTGGCTGGCCAAGCCTTTTGTTCAGAGGGTTTACGGGTGGTTTGCTCCTCGTCGATCCCGGCCGACTGGTCGCGCGGCATTGCCCACCGCACGACCGAGGTAACCAGCCTGATGGCGCCCGGCACCGACCCCCATGCCTTTCAACCCACACCTGGGCATGTAAAGCAGCTTCTGCGGGCCGATTTAATCGTGGGTTTCGATCCCCTTTTAGAGCCTTGGCTTCAGCAAATCATTGATTCTAACAAATTGCAGTCCAAGGTTTTATGGATTGGAAAGCCTTGGATTTCGGATAAGGGAGGGCATTTGGCGTGCTGTCCCTCGGAGGGTTCTGGGGCAAAGCACACCCTGCTGCGCCGTCAGGAGGGGGTTGACCCCCATGTTTGGACGGACCCGGAACTGGTCGAGGCAATGGGGAGAAGCCTCCATGCTGCCCTGCTGAAAACGCCGGGGAGCCTTCAATTCGAAGGGGGGGAGGCTCGGCTGGCGGCCTTTGTGGCGACGGCGCGGGCGGTCGATGCCGACCTGCGTGCAATCCTGGGTGCCGTTCCCGAAAGCCGCCGCGGGGTGCTGACGCACCATGACAACCTGGGTCGCCTCGCGGGGCGTTACGGCCTGAGAATCGAGGGGGTTATCCTGCGGGCCGCGACCACCGAGGCGGCGGACCCCTCGGCGCGCGAGATGGTGCGATTTGCGGAGCTGGCCAGGCAACGGGCGGTCCGGGCCATCGTGGTCGACCGCGGCGTGCGGGCGACGGCGGCCGAGACCATCGCGAGGGAGGCCGGCCTGCCGCCGCCGGTGGCGCTGCGGATCGACACGCTGGCGGCGGAGGGCGAGGCGGCGACCTGGGCGGGCATGATGCGCGAGAGCGCGCGGACGCTGGCGGAGGCGTTGGCGCAATGAGCGAGGGCTGCGGCTGCGACGCCCCGGCCGTGGAGGCGGAGGCCCTGTCGCTGAGGCCGGCCGCGGGCGCGCCCGTGGTGGTGCGCGAGGCGCGGTTCTCGATCCCCAGGGGGTGCCGGGCGGCCTTGGTCGGGCCGAACGGCGCGGGCAAGTCGACCCTGCTGAGGGCGATCGCCGGCTTGGCGCCGGTGGCGGCGGGGAATCTCCGCGTGCATGGCGCGCGCGCGGCGCGGGGCCGCCCCGACGTCGCCCTGCTCTTCCAACGCCCGTCGCTGACCCAGGGCTTCCCCTGCACGGTCCGCCGACTCGCGGAGATGGGGCGGATCGAGCGCTCGCGCTGGGGATTTCGGCTCAGCCGCGAGGACCGGGACCGGGCGGGGGCGGCGCTCGCCTCGGTGGGGTTGGAATCCCTGGCCGGGCGACTGCTGCACGAGCTGTCGGGAGGCCAGCTGCAGCGCGCGCTGATTGCGCGAGCCCTCGCCCAGGGGGCGACGCTGTTGCTGCTCGACGAGCCCTACGCGGGGCTGGATGACGCCAGCCGCCGGGCGCTCGACGCGATTCTGTTCGGGCCGGCCTTGGCCGGGGCGACGGTGGTGGTGACAACGCACGACCCGGCGGACAGCTCGCCCTTTGACCGGGTGCTGTCGGTGGAGGCGGGCGCGGTCGAGGTCCGCGTCGCCTGCGAGGGGCACCATCCGCATCGCCATGCTTGAGTGGATCACCGAGCCCTTCTCGCACGGCTTCATGCAGCGGGCCTGGCTGGGCACGGCCTGCTGCGCGGTGGCGTGCGCGTGCCTGGGAACGCACCTGGTGGCGCGGCGCATGACCTTCGTGGGCTCGGCCCTGACGCACACGCTGCTGCCCGGGGTGGTCGCGGCGTGGCTGCTGGGGATGTCGCCCCAGCTCGGCGCGGCGGCCGCGGCGCTGGCGACGGCGGGCCTGATCGCCCTGGCCGGCGGGCGGCGCGAGGCGGGCGAGGACGCGGCGGTCGGGGTTGCCCAGTCGGCGCTCTTCGCGCTGGGCATCGTGCTCATGGCGCAGGCCCAATCGTGGCGCGACTTCACGGGGCTGCTCTTCGGGACGGCGCTCGGCATCGGGCCGGGCGAGACATGGGGAATGGCGGCGACGGCGGCGGCGGCGCTGGCCGTCCTTGCCGCGGGGCATCGCGCGCTCGAGGCCTCGGCGCTAGACGAGGACTACGCTCGCCTCGCGGGCCTGCGGCCCGCCCTGCTCCGCCTCGCCCTGGTGGCGCTGGCGGGGTTGGCGGCGGCGGCGGCGGTGCGCCTGCTCGGCGCGATGCTGACCTCGGCCCTGCTCATCGTGCCCGCGGCCGCGGGGCTGCTCCTGGCGCGCTCGCTGGCGGGCGCGATGGCCTGGGCCTCGGCGCTCGCGCTGCTCGGGTGCACGGGCGGGCTGCTCGCCTCCTACCACCTCGCCGACCTGCCGTCGGGGGCGGCGATGGTCGGCGGGTGCTGCCTGATGTTCGCCCTCGCGCGCGGCTGGCGCGCGCTGCGGGGCTGATCAGCGGCCGCGGAGCGAGAGCGGCGGGCCGAGGACCTCGCGCGCGACAACGGCCCGGCGGAGCGAGGCGGCATCGCGGAAATCCCGGGCATAGGGCGAGACGCGCCGGGGCGAGGGCTGGACGGCGGGCGCGGCGACCGGCGGCCGGAAATCGGCGCGCTGCCTGGGCTCGGGCGAGGCGGCGGCCGGCTCGGGGAGACGGGGCGGCTCGGCGCGGCGGCTCCGGCGCGGCCGCGGGGCGGGCGCGGGGGGAGGAAGCGGGGCGGGCTCCTCCTCCTCGACCGACATCTTGCCCGCCACCCAGCGAAGGAGGGCGATGACGGCGGCGATGAGGAGGAGCT
Source organism: Opitutia bacterium (assembly GCA_046315175.1). GTDB lineage: Bacteria > Verrucomicrobiota > Verrucomicrobiia > Opitutales > UBA953 > UBA8828. The sequence continues at coordinate 35,805 of JBKDBK010000090.1, forward strand.
CCATGCGGGGGCGGGCTCAGGCCTTGGGCGTCTCGCCCGAGCCGGCGATGCCGCGGCGCATGTCGGTGTCGGACCGCAGGTTCTCCATCCGGTAGAAGTCCATGAAGCCCATCTTGCCGGTGCGCAGCGCCTCGGCGAGGGCCTGGGGGACCTGCGACTCAGCCTCGACGAGGCGGGCGCGCATCTCCTCGACGCGGGCGCTCATCTCCTGCTCGAGGGCGACGGCGGCGGCGCGGCGAATCTCGGCCTCGGCCTGGGCCATGTTCTTGTTGGCGTTGGCCTGGGCCTCCTGGAGCTGGGCGCCGATGTTCTCGCCGACGTCGATGTCGGCGATGTCGATGGAGAGGATGTCGTAGGCGGTGCCGGCGTCGAGGCCGCGCTGGAGGACGGTCTTGGAGATGCGGTCGGGGTTCTCGAGGACGGTCTTGTAGGAGTCCGACGAGCCGATGGTGGTGACGATGCCCTCGCCGACGCGGGCGATGATGGTCTCCTCCTGGGCGCCGCCGACGAAGCGCTCGAGGTTGGTGCGCACGGTGACGCGGGCCTTGACCTTGACCTGGATGCCGTCCTTGGCGACGGCGTCGATGGTGGCGCGCCCGCTGGCGGGGTTGGGGCAGTCGATGACCTTGGGGCTGACGGAGGTGAGGACGGCCTCGAGGACGGACTTGTTGGTGCCGCGCGTGGCGATGTCGATCGCGCAGGCGCGCTTCCAGTCGAGCGGCATGCCGGATTTCTGGGCGGCGATGAGGGCCTGCACGGTCTGGACGATGTTGCCGCCCGCGAGGTAGTGGGCGTCGAGCATGTCGATGCCGATGGGCAGGCCGGCCTTGCCGGCGGCGATGCGCGCGTCGACCACGACGGCGTAGGGCACGCCGCGGAGGCGCATGCCGATGAGCTCGCCGAGGCCGACGCCGGCGCCGGCCAGCTGGGCGCGGGTCCAGACGGGGAGGAACCCGAGGGAGAAGAGGACGAGGAGGCCGACGGCGGCGAGCGCGACGTAGGCGAGGATCTTGAGGATGGCGGGGTCCATGGGAAAATCAGCGGGCGCGGCGGACGAGGACGCCGCCGGGGAGGGTGTCGGCGACCGTCACGGCGGTGCCCTTGTCGAGGAAGCCGTCGGCCGAGGTGGCCTCGACGCGGCGGCCCGCGACCTCGACCGAGCCGGTGGGGCCGAGCGCGGTGAGGGCGACGCCTTCCCGGCCGACGAGGGTGGCGAAGGCGCCGGCGCCGGGCACGGCCGCCCCGGTGTCGACCGTGGGATTGGCGATGCCGAGCCGGGCGGCGAGGTCGGGGACGAGCCGGCGGAAGACAAGGAGCTCGATGCCGATGCCGACCACGAAGATCGCCGCGAGGAGGAGGAACTCGAGGAGGCCGTGGCTGGCCGACATGGCCAGGCCCACGAGACCCAGCAGGGCCCCGAGGGTGCCGATGATGGCGCCGGGCAGGAAGAACTCGGCCCCGATGAGGATCAAGCCGGCGAGGACCAGGGCGAGGGGGATGCCGAAGCCGGACTCGGGGAAGAGGGCTGCCAGCGGGAGGAGGGACATGGGGGAGGATTCAAGGCGGCGGACGGAAGCCGTCCACCTTTTCCGAACCTCCGCCGCGGGGCTTGCCGAGAAGCCTGGGCGGGCCTAGCAAGGAGCATGGCCCGGAAGCCCCCCCAGCGACCCAAGACCCGCGTCCGCCGCGCCCACGAGGTGGTGGACGAGGCGCTGCGCGCGGCGGGCGACCGAGCGGTCGCCTCGGGCGGGACGCGCCAGGCGGCGCACGCGGAGGTGGCGGCCAAGCTCGGCATCTCCCCCTCGCTGCTGTACAAGTGGCGCGAGCCCTCGTCGGACGGCAGCGGCCAGCCCAACCCGCTGGAGCGGGCGTCCCAGCTCGTCGCGGCGACGGACGACCCTCGGATCATCGAGTGGCTTTGCCAGCGGGCCGGCGGGCGCTTCGCCCCGGAGAGCCCGGAGCGCGAGCCCGACCTGGGGCGCGCGGCCAACGGGCTGGTGAGGGAGTTCGGCCTGCTCATCGCCGACGTCGTGCAGGCGGCGGAGGACCGGGAGGTCGACGCCGCGGAGAGCCGGCGCCTGCGGGCGCGCTGGGACGAGCTGCGGCGAAGGGCCGAGGCCTTTGTGCGGACCTGCGAGGAGGGCGGCTACGGCCGCGCAGAGTGACGGTGGCCGAGCTGCCGATCGTCAATTACGGCGACCCTGTCCTGCGGGCCAGGGGCGAGCCGGTGCGGGCGTTCGACGCGGCGCTGGCGCGGCTGGTCGGGGACATGCTCGAGACCATGCGGGCGGCGCGCGGCATCGGGCTGGCGGCGCCGCAGGTCGGCCAGTCCCTCCAGCTGTTCGTGCTGGACACCAGCCACGAGCCCGAGCCGATGGAGCTCGACGGGCGGCCCATCGCCGACCCCGCGGAGATCATGCCGCTCGCGCTCGCCAACGCCGAGGTCACGGTCCTGCCGGGCGAGCCCGAGCCGATGGAGGAGGGTTGCCTGTCGTTTCCCGGCATCCGCGGCGAGGTGCCGCGCGTGGAGCGCGTGGCGGTCGACTTCCGCGACCTGACGGGCGCGCCGCGCCGGCTGGTCGCGACCGGATTGCTGGCGCGGTGCATCCAGCACGAGCACGACCACTGCCAAGGCGTGCTTTTCATCGACCGGATGGGCGCGGGGCAGCGCCTGCGGGTCGAGCCGAAGGTGCGGCGGCTGCTTCGCGAGACGCAGGCGGCCCGGCGAAACGGCTGATCAGCCGCCCGAGGGCTTGCTCGCCGCGGGCTCAAGCCGGAGGGCGAGCTCGCCGACATCGACCGTCTGCTCGTTGGCGGCCGAGGAGAGGCGATAGGAGCGGCGGAAGACGGGGGCGACCTCGCCGGGCTTGGCGGCGGGCGCGGGAAGGGGGCGAAGGTCCCAGACGGCGTTGGCGCGGCTGGCGCCGACGGAGCCGGGAAGGAGGCCGAGCAGGGCGTCGTCGGCCCAGACGGTGACATGCCCGAGGCGGTAGCAGAGGTGGCGGAGGATGGCGGCGCCGAGAGCCGGGGAGCCGGAGGCGTAGCCGAGGCGCCAGGAGGGCTGGGTGGCTAGGCGCGGGAGGAAGCTGCGGTCGTCGCGCAGGCTCATCGTGCCGCGCAGGGAGGGCTTGGTCCCGTTGGGCGAGGAAAGGAAGGCCTCGGAGGCGAGGAGGCGGAGGGTGTGGGCGTCGGCCACGCGGAGGAAGACGAGGGAGGCGTCGTCGTTGAGCGCGTGGATCTCCACCCAAGCCAGGGCGATCTCGCCGGGCCGCGCCGGCGCGACCCAGCCGGCGGCGAAAGAGGGGGGAGCGCCCTCCGCAGCGGGGGCGCCGAGAGCATAGCCGCCGGCGGGCGCGGGCTGGAGCAGGGTGCGCTCGGCCTGGGCCTTGGTCCAGGCGGCGCGGAGGCTATCGTTGAGCGCGGGGTTGGCCTGGGGGACGCCTTGGGTGTCGAAGGACCAGGTGCCGACCACATGGTGCTGGGAGCAACCGGCGTCGCGCGCGGACTTGATGCCCCGGATGGCGGAGAGAAGCAGGCCCTCTTCCCACGACTGCGCCGTCAGGTCGGCGGCGTCGCTGACCGTCTTGGTCATTTCCGCGAGCCGGTTGGAGGCGTTGGCCCTGAGACGGCCGAGGGTGAGGTTGGCGCGAGCGACCTGCTCCTGGCCCTCCTTGACCATTTTCTCGCCGCGAGCCTTGGCTTCGGCAGGGGTCTCGAACCCCTTGCCCACGCTCTGGACACGGGGGGTGTTGACGATGCTGGTGCCTTGGGCGACGCGGGCCTGGCCGGCGTCGTGCATCTGGCGGGCGCGGGACCACTCGGCCAGCTCGCCGCCGCGGAGATAACGGGGCACCTCCAGGTCGGACATCACCTGGGGGGCGGGGACCGGGGCGCCGGTGGCGCTGAGGACAAGGGCGAGGAGAGGGGCCAGCACGGCTCAGTTCTCGTCGAATTTGCGCGCGAAGAGGGTCTCCATCTCGCCGAGCAGGGCCGAGGCGCCGACACCCTTGGCGGAGAAGCGAAGCCGGGACCCCTGGCCGGCGGCGAGCATCATGAGGGACATGATGCTCTTGCCGTTGACGGTCTCGTCGTCCTTGGCGACGTTGAGCTCGACATCGGGGTAGCGGTTGGCGAGACGCACGATCTGGGCGGCCGGACGGGTGTGGATGCCCATCTTGTTCTGGACAACGAGCTCACGCTCGGCGTGTTCGGGACCGGGCTCCATGGGGAGCGTTAAGAGGGCGACCGAGGGGGCGTAGGGTCAAGGCAAAATCCCCGGCTGGAACCCTCTCGCTTGACCTTCTCCGCCCAGCACCGTCCAATCCCTCCCCGCAACCGCCGTGGCCAAGCCCAACGCCCTCACCCACCCCGAGTCCCTGAAGCGCCCTCCCGGGCCCTCGGCCTACGCAAAGGACCCGGCCAACGCCAAGCTGTCCAAGGCCGACAAGATCCGGCTCTACACCCAGATGGCGCGGATCCGCCACTTTGAGCAGCGCTGCATCCGCACCTACCAGCAGGGCAAGATCGGCGGGTTCCTCCACCTTTACGTGGGCCAGGAGGCCATCGCGGTCGGCACCCTCTCGGTCCTGGGCAAGGACGACCACCTGATCACGGGCTACCGCGACCACGGCCACGCCCTGATGGTGGGGATGGACATGAACAGCTGCATGGCCGAGCTCCAGGGCAAGGTCACCGGCTGCTCCAAGGGCAAGGGCGGCTCGATGCACTACTTCGCCCCCGACAAGAACTACTGGGGCGGCCACGGGATCGTCGGCGGCCAGGCCCCTCTCGGCGCCGGCATCGCCTACGCCCTCAAGTACAAGGGCCTCAAGGGCTGCTGCCTGACCTACATGGGCGACGGCGCGGTCAACCAGGGCGCGGTGCACGAGGCCTACAACCTCGCGGCGCTGTGGGACATCCCCGTCATCTTCGTCATCGAGAACAACGGCTACTCGATGGGCACCTCGCAGGAGCGCTCCACCGCCCACCCCGGGTCCCTCGCGCAGCGCGCCGAGGGCTACGGGATGGACTGGGACCTCGTCAACGGCCACGACCTCTACGAGGTGCGCGCCAAGACCGCCGCCGCGGTGAGGCGCGCCCACGAGAAGTCGCGCCCGACGGTGCTCGAGATCTTCACCTACCGCTACTTCGGCCACTCGATGTCCGACCCGGACAAGACCTACCGCGACAAGGAGGAGATCAAGGACTACCGCGAGAACAAGGACCCGATCAAGCTGTGGGAGAAGGCCCTGCTCGAGGAGGGCGTGCTCGACGCCGCCAAGGTGGCCGCGATCAACGAGGCCGCGATGGACGAGGCCGAGAAGGCCGCCGCCTTCGCCGACAACTCCCCCTACCCCGAGCCCTCCGCCATCACCCAGGACATCTACTGGGAGGAGGACAACCGCGGGTCCAAGACCACCTCGCGCGGCACCATCATCTTCGGCGACTGACCCCCATGCCCGTCCTTTCCTACCGTGAAGCCATCCGCGCCGCCCTCCGCGAGGAGCTGGCGCGCGACGAGAACGTCGTCGTGATGGGCGAGGAGGTCGCCCAGTTCAACGGCGCCTACAAGGTGACGGAGGGCCTGCTCAAGGAGTTCGGGCCCAAGCGCGTCGTCGACACCCCCATCTCCGAGGCCGGCTTCATCGGCGTCGGCATCGGCGCCTCCATGCTCGGCATCCGCCCGGTGATGGAGCTGATGTTCTGGTCGTTCAGCTACGTGGCCTTCGACCAGATCGTGAACAACGCGGGCAACATCCGGTACATGTCGGGCGGCCTGATCAACTGCCCCATCGTCATCCGCGGTCCGGCCAACGGCGGCACGAACGTCGGGGCGACCCACTCCCACACGCCCGAGGCCATCCTTGCCTCGCACCCTGGCATCAAGGTGGTCTGCCCGGCCACGCCCTACGACGCCAAGGGCCTGATGAAGGCGGCCATCCGCGACAACGACCCCGTCTACGTGATGGAGAACACCATCCTCTACAACGACAAGGGCGAGGTGCCCGACGAGGACTACATCGTCCCGCTCGGCTCGGCCGACGTGAAGCGCGTCGGCGCCGACCTGACCATCGTGGCCCACGGCCGCGCCGTCCTGACCTCGCTGAAGGCCGCCGAGATCCTCGAGAAGGAGCACGGCGTGTCGGTCGAGGTGGTCGACCTGCGCTCCATCCGCCCCCTCGACGAGGCGACGGTCCTCGCCTCGGTGCGCAAGACGCACCGCGTCCTCCTGGTCGAGGAGAACAAGCCCTTCTGCGGCGTCGACGCCCAGCTGGCCTACCTCATCCAGGCCAAGGCCTTCGACGACCTCGACGCCCCCATCGGGCGCGTCTCCTCCATCGACGCCCCGCAGATCTACTGCAAGCCGCTCGAGGACATCCAGATCCCGAGCCCGGCGCGCGTCGTCGAGGGCGCCCTGAAGGTCCTCGCCTAAGCCTCGCACCCTTTACCGACCATGGCCGACATCATCGACATGCCCAAGCTCTCCGACACGATGACGGTCGGGACCTTGGTCAAATGGAACGTCAAGGAGGGCGACACCCTCGCCTTCGGCGACATCCTCTGCGAGGTCGAGACCGACAAGGCGACGATGGAGGTGCAGAACACCATCCCCGGCGTCCTGCTCAAGATCTACGCCCCCGGCGGCGCCCAGCTGCCCGTCGGCTCGCCCATCTGCGCCATCGGCAAGAAGGGCGAGGCCGTCCCCGAGCCCGGCGCCAAGGCGGCGCCCGCGCCCAAGGCCGAGGCACCCGCGCCCGCGAAGGCCGCCAAGGCCGCCGCCTCCGTCCCTTCCATCCCTGAGACGACCGGCGTCTCCTGCGCGCCCCAGGCCCTGCCCGCCGCCTCCGGCGACCGCGTGGCGGCCTCCCCTTACGCCAAGCGCATGGCCGAGAAGGCCGGCGTCAATCTCGGCGCCCTCCGCGGCACCGGTCCCGGCGGCCGCATCGTCGGCAACGACGTGATCGCGGCGGCCTCCGCGCCCGCGCCCGCCGCCGCTTCCGGCCCCGTCAACGTGTCGGTCGCCGCTCCGGCCGACGGCAAGGGCATCCAGCCCGACGCCGACGTGCCGGTGTCGAACATGCGCCAGACCATCGCCCGGCGCCTGCTCGAGTCGAAGGTCACCGTCCCCCACTTCTACCTCGAGACGGAGGTCGACGCCGCCCCGCTCCTCGCCCTGCGCGAGACCCTGAACAAGCGCCTCGCCGAGGCCGCGGGCAAGGACGCCAAGGACGCGCTCAAGCTCTCGGTCAACGACTTCATCCTCAAGGCCTCGGCCGAGGCCCTGCGACGCGTCCCCGCGGTCAACGCCTCCTGGGCCGGTACCAGCATCCGCACGCACGGCGCGGTGCACCTCGCCTTCGGCGTGGCGCTCGAGGACGGCCTCGTCACCCCCGTCGTCCGCGACGCCCAGGCGAAGTCGCTCCGCGAGGTCGCGCTCGAGGCGAAGGCGCTCATCGCCAAGGCCCGCGCCAAGAAGCTCACGCCCGCCGAGATGTCGGGCTCGACCTTCACCGTGACCAACCTCGGCATGTACGGGGTGACGGGCTTCTTCGGCATCATCAACGTGCCCAACGCCGCGATCCTCTCCGTCGGCGCGACCATCAAGAAGCCCGTCGTCGACGCCCAGGACCGCCTGGTCATCGGCCACCGCATGGTGATCGGCCTGTCCGGCGACCACCGCGTGGTCGACGGCGCCAACGGCGCGCAGTTCCTTCAGGCCCTGCGGCAGATGCTCGAGGAGCCGGCGATGATGATGCTTTGACCGGCGGAGCCGGTCAAAGAGCGGGGGCTGCGGCGTCAGCGGTGACTGCGGTGCCAGCGGGCGAGAGCTCGCTGGCGCTCGTTGCCTGATGGTTGCAGGACGAGCGCAGCGAGAGTGCGCCGCAATCGCCGCTGGTGCCGCTTCCAGCAAATGCCGCTCGGGGGAGAGCAGGGGCACGGGGGCACAGGGGCACGGCTATATAGCTCGTTAGCTCCCTAGCTCGTTAGCTCTCTGGCTGGGTTGCTATTTCGGATGTATGGCTAATCGGCTTGCTGGCGGGCGCGGCCCTACCTGAGGCAACGAGCGGAGCGAGTCTCGACTATCCTGCGGAAGGGGAGGTCACGGGCGTAGCCGCGACCCTACCCGAGACAGGGGTCAGAGCAGCCTCACCGACGACAGGCCGCCGTCGATGCGGAGGACTTGGCCGGTCATGAAGGCGCTGTCGGGCCCGAGGAGGTGCTCGGCGGCAGCGGCGAGCTGGTCGGCGTCGCCCACGCGCTGCAGCGGGTGGCGCTTCGCGGCCGCGGCGCGGCGGGTCTCGTCCGCGAGCAGGTTGCCCGCGAGCGGCGTGTCGGAGAGCGAGGGGGCGATGACATTGACGCGCACATGCGGGGCCCACTCGGCAGCGAGCGAGCGGGCGAGGCCTTCGACGGCGCCCTTGGCGGCGGCGATGCTCGCGTGCATGGGCATGCCTTGGGCGACGGCGACGGTGGAGAAGAGCACGACGGAGGCCGAGCCCGAGGCACGCAGCGCGGGATGGGCCGACTGTAGAGCGGTGACGGCGCCAAGGAGATTCACCCGGAGGTCGCGCAGGAAGTCATCCGCGGTGAGACGTCCGAACGACTTCAGGGTGATCGTGCCCGGGCAGTAGACGAGGCCGTCGAGGCGCTCGGGCCAGCTGAGCGCGGCCGGCGCTTCGGCGTCGAAGGGTTGCACCGGGATGCCGAGCGCGGCGAGGGGCTCGCCGTGGCGGGCCGCGGCGTGGACCGAGTGGCCGGCGGCGAGGAGGCGCTTCGCGAGGGCGAGGCCGATGCCGGAATTGCCGCCGATGAGGGCGTAGGTGCGGGACATGGGAACTACCTTCAGAAGGAAGGTGTTAGGGTCAAGTAACGCAGGGAGTTACCCAAGGTAGGACCCGGCCGACGGGCGGTCAGCGGTCGTCCCGGCGGGACGACCCTACCCAAGGCAACGAGATGCGAGCCCGCTTTTCGTCCGCAGTCACCGCATTGCCTCGACCTTATCTTCGGTCTCGTCTCAGCGCTTCTTGTCGAGATTCGCGGCCAAGTCCTCGGCGGTGACCTTCGACGGCACGCCGCCCGCGGGCACCTCGGCCTTGGCGGTCCAGAGGATGGCGTTGAGGACGAGGGTGCGCTGGGCGTCGATGCCCCAGTTCT
>JBKDBK010000091.1:0-18477 GCA_046315175.1 Opitutia bacterium
CGGCGCGGCGCTGGGTTTTGGTGATGGCGCCCGTCTTCTTGCCCTGGGGGACGTTGATGTCGACGCGCTTGAGGACGCGCTTGCCGATGAGGTTGCCGAGGTCGCGATGGGTGGGGAGGGGCATGGTGGGGAGGGGGCGGAGGATATGAAGGGGGCGGAAGTGGCGGAGGAAAGGGCCGAGGGGACTGAAAAGATTAAAGGATGAAGGGATGAAAGGAGGGGGAGGGAAGGAAATAAAGGGGAGGGGTGCCATTCCCCCGTACCCCGGGTCTCCTTCCTATCCTTCGCTTCCTGCCTCGCTATCCTTCGCCCCTCCGTGTCCTCCAAACCTCTAGGAACCAGGCACGAAAAAGGCGCGGCATGCGCCGCGCCTTGGTTCGGGGAGCCGGCTTGGCTCAGAGCTTGGCGGCGACCTTGGAGAGGAGCTCGACGACGCGGTTGGAGTAGCCCCACTCGTTGTCGTACCAGCTGACGAGCTTGAAGAAGTTCTTGTTGAGCTCGATGGAGGAGCCGGCGTCGAAGATCGAGGAGCTCTTGTCGTGGATGAAGTCGGAGGAGACGACCTCGTCCTCGGTGTAGGCGAGGACGCCCTTGAGGTAGGTCTCGGAGGCGCGCTTCATCGCGGCCTTGATCTCGGCGAGGCTGGTGTCCTTGGCGGTGCGGACGGTGAGGTCGACGACCGAGACGGTGGGCGTGGGGACGCGGAAGGCCATGCCGGTGAGCTTGCCCTTGACCTCGGGGCAGACGAGGGCGACGGCCTTGGCGGCGCCGGTGGCGGAGGGGATGATGTTGGTGGCCGCGGTGCGCCCGCCCTTCCAGTCCTTCTTGGAGGGGCCGTCGACGGTCTTCTGGGGGGCGGTGTAGGCGTGGACGGTGGTCATGAGGCCCTCGACGATGCCGAAGCCCTCCTTGAGGAGGACGTGGACGAGGGGGGCGAGGCAGTTGGTGGTGCAGGAGGCGTTGGAGATGATGTTGTGCTTGGCGGCGTCGTACTTGTCGTCGTTGACGCCGATGACCACGGTGATGTCCTCGTCCTTGGCGGGGGCGGAGATGATGACCTTGCGGGCGCCGGCCTCGAGGTGGCCCTTGGCCTTGGCGGCCTCGGTGAAGAGGCCGGTGGACTCGATGACAAGCTCGACGCCCATGGCCTTCCAGGGGAGCTCGGCGGGGGTCTTGGCGGAGACGACCTTGATCTCGTGGCCGTTGACGACGAGGACATCGTCCTCGGCCTTGTCGGGGGAGGACTTCTTGGAGGAGACGGTGCCTTGGAACCGGCCCTGGGTGGAGTCGTACTTCAGGAGGTAGGCGAGGTTGTCGGCCGGGACGACGTCGCCGACGGCGACGACGTTGAACTTCGTCCCCAGGTGGCCCTGCTCGACGAGGGCGCGGAAGACGAGGCGGCCGATGCGGCCGAATCCATTGATAGCGACGTTGATGGCCATGGTGCGGTAAAGGTGAGAGAAAAGCCCTCCCGGAGCCGAAAAGGCAAGCGGAGAAAAGGCCTCAGCGGCTCCAGAGGCCGCAGCCGAGGGGAGGGAGGACGAGGGTGTCTCCCTCCCAGGCGGGGGAAGGACCCGGAGCGTGGGGACAATCGGGGCGAGGCGAGAGGACGACGGGCGTCCAGGGGCCGGCGGCGAGGGGGATGCGGACGGGCCACGGATGCGGGTTGGCGGCGACGAGCGCGCGGGCGGGGCCGAGGGCGCCGTCGGCGTTGAGCTCGGCCGCGAAGGCCTCCGATCCCTCGGCGAGGTGCGGCGTCATCCAACCGGGTGAGACGGCGGCGTGGGGGCGGAGCGGGGCTCCGGCCTCGGAGAGGCGGAAGCGGATGAGGGCGGCGACGAAGGCGTGCTCGGAGGCGAAGCGGGCGAGGCGGGCGGGATCGAGGGCGTTGAGGTCGCCGCGGCGCCAGGTGTTGCCGACGCCGCGCTTGGTGTGGAGGAAGTCCTGGCCGGCGGCGAGCATGGGGACGCCGGCGGAGGCGAGGAGGATGAGGTGGGCGAGGCGGGTGCGGAGGAAATCGGCGGGGGCGGGATCGGAGGCGTCGCCGGAGGGGCGCTCGGTGATGCGGTCGACCCAGGCGTGGTCGTCGTGGGATTGGAAGTAGCGGAGGCGCGCGGAGGGGCGGATGCCGAGGCCGGCCATCTGGTGGAGGAGGTCGGCGGCGCGGGCGTTGCCGCGGACAAAGGCGGGGAGGAACTCGCGGAAGCCGTCGTCCCAGCTGGTCCAGCTGGTGCCGTCGAGCTCGGGGCCGACGTGGCCGCGGAAGCTCCAGGGCTCGGCGATGAGGATCTTGCCGGGGGCGCGGGCGCGGACCTCGGCCTCGATGTCGCGGAGGACGGCGACGCCGAGGAGCTCGGCGAGGTCGAGCCGGACGCCGTCGGCGCCGAGGACGGTGAGCCAGTGCAGGACGGCGTCGGCCGCGAGGCGGGCGCCGAGGGGGGACTCGGCGCGGAAGTCGTTGCCGCAGCCGCTGAGGTTGCTGAGGGCGCCGGAGGCGTCGCGCCGGAACCAGTAGTCGGGGTCGAGCGCGAGGAGGAGGTTGGGGGAGCCGAAGTGGTTGAGGACGAGGTCGACGACGAGGGCGAGGCCGGCCTCGTGGCAGGCGGCGACGAGGTCGCGGAACTCGGCCGAGGGCGAGCGGCCGCCGCCGGGGGCGTAGGCGCTGGCGGGGGCGAAGGCGGAGACGGGCATGTAGCCCCAGTGGTACTCGGCGGGGTCGGGGCCGCGCTCGAACTCGGCGCAGGGGAGGAGCTCGAGGGTGTTGACGCCGAGGGAGCGGAGGTAGGCGCCGTCGCGGCGGATCCAGTCGGCGAGCTCGCGGAAGCCGGCGCGGGAGGCGTCGCCGCGGAGGGCGAGGAGGTCGCGGAGGTGGGCCTCGAGGATGACGAGCTCCTCGGGGCGGGGCGGGGAGAATCCGTCGGCGCGGGGCGCCTCGTCGGCGCCGGCGACGTAGGTCGCGGGCTGGCCGCCGAGGAGGGCGGTGTGGCGGGCCCAGGGATCGGGCAGGGCGAGGGCGCCGGGCTCGAGGCGGTAGAGGTAGGCGGCGCCGGCGAGGTCCTGGTCGACGCTCCCGGCCCAGGCGCCCTGCCCTTCGGGACGGAGGTCGAGGCGGCCGGCGCGCGGGGGGCCGGCGGGGGAGGAGACGGACCAGTCGACGGCGACGGCGGTGGCGCGGGGGGCGAAGATCCGGAAGGTGGTGCGGCCGTTGGCGGCGAGGGCGCCGAGGCGGCCGGGCGGGCGGAGCTGGTCGAGGGGACCGCAGGCGAGGATCTCGCAGGACTCGCGCAGGGCGCCGTCGTCCCAGGCGATGCGCTGGGGGGCGGCGAGGGCGTCGGCGCCGGCGGCGACGAAGCGGAAGAGGTGGAGTCCGGTGCGATGGCGGTCGAGGACGAGGTTGCGGTGTCCCTGCCAGTCGCGCTGGATGTTGTCGGCGTCGTGGGGCGGCTCGATCCAGCGTCCGTCGCCGAGGCGGAACTTGAAGGAGGTGACGCCGCCGCGCGGAAGGACGTCGGCCTGGCGGGCGACGCAGAGGAAGCCGTCGGCCCCGGCGACGCAGACGGGGTGGAGCAGCCAGGCGTCGGGGTCGCCGGCGTTGCCCCAGTCGTTGAAGGGCCCGACGACGCGGGCGGCGCCGTCGACGAGGTCGGGGGCGAGGGCCTTCCAGAGGAAGAAGTGGACCTCCCCGCCCTCGATCCAATGGCCGGAGCGGCGCGCGTGCACGCGGGGGTCGGCGCGCTCGAGCAGGGTGAGGGCGGCGGGGGGCGGGAGCGAGAGGGGCGGCGAGCCTGGGCGGTCCCAGTCGCGGGCAAGGGCGACGACCCCGGAGGTCCGGGATTCCCAGCGGGCGCTGGCCAGACGGTTCGCCATGGGGCAGTCAGCGGCGAGGGGGAAGGCTTGGAAAGGGTAAAAGCGGCGACTCCTTGCGCGCCGGCGGAAAGGCGTCCACGCTCGCGGCATGAGGATCGAGGTTCTCTCCAGCGACTGGGACGGCCACCGCCTGCTCGACTCGGGCAACGGGCGCAAGCTGGAGTCGTTCGCCGGGGTGCGCGTGATCCGCAGCGAGCCCAAGGCCTGGTGGAGCCCCGCCTTGCCCGACTCGGAGTGGGCCAAGGCGGTCGCGACGCACGAGGACGGCGGCAGGGAGGGGCGCTGGCGGATGAAGACCGGGACGCCGAAGGAGTGGGAGGCGCGGCTGGGCAAGCTGCGGTTGCAGCTGCGGTTCATGGACAACTCGAAGCAGGTGGGGGTGTTCCCCGAGCAGGCGCCGCACTGGGATTGGATCCGCGCGCAGCCGATCGCGGCGGGGGCGAGGCCCAGGTTGCTCAACCTTTTCGGCTACACCGGGGCGGCCTCGCTGGTCGCGGCCCAGGCGGGATGGTCGGTCACGCACGTCGACGCCTCGAAGCCCGCGGTGGCCTGGGGACGGCGCAACCAGGAGCTGTCGGGCCTGGCGGAGGCGCCGATTCGCTGGATCCTGGAGGACGCGCCGACCTTCGTGCAGCGGGAGGGGAAGCGGGGCAACGCCTACGACGCGATCCTGCTGGACCCGCCGGCCTTCGGGCGCGGGCCCAACGGCGAGCTGTGGAAGATCGAGCGAGACCTGGCGCCGCTCCTGCGCGCGTGCCGGCCCCTGCTCTCGCCCGAGGCGCGCTTCATCCTGCTGACGGTGTACACGATCGACGCCTCCTCGGTGCTCTGCGGCAACCTGCTGTCCGAGACGACGAGGGGCCTGGGCGGGCAGGTGGACATCGGCGAGCTGGCCCTGCGGCACGAGGGCGACGCGCGCCTGCTCCCGCTCTCGCTGTGGGGACGATGGCAGGCGGGCTGAGCGGCGTCCTATAAGGCTTCCCCTGCCCTGCCTCCTCCCCGTAGGGTGAGGCATCTCGCCGTGAGTCTCGCTCCCGACAAGCCCACCTTCCTCGGCCTGGCCGCCAAGGCCGACGTCATCCCGGTCTGCCTCGACCTGATGGCGGACCTCGAGACGCCCGTCTCGGTCTACGCGCGGCTGCGCCGGCGCGGGCCCGCGTTCCTCTTCGAGTCGGTGACCGGCGGCGACCGCGTCAGCCGCTACAGCTTCTGCGGCAGCGAGCCTGCGATGACGGTGACCTCCTGGGAGGACCGCACCGAGATCACCCGGCGCGACGGCGCGACGGAGACGGTCCCGACGCCCGCCGACCCCCTCGACCTGGTGCGCCGCGAGGTTACGGGCCTGAGGGTCGCCCCCGTGACGGGCCTCCCGCCCTTCCATGGCGGCATGGTCGGCATGGTGGGGTACGAGTACATCCACCGCGTCGAGCCCAGCGTGCCGCGGGCGGCGGGGGGGCCGCGGGACGTGCCCGTGACGCACTTCATGCTGGTCGACCGCCTGGTCGCCTTCGACCACGCGCGCCAGACCCTTCGCCTCATCGTGAACGCGCGCATCGGACCCGACGGGGCGGAGGCGGCCTGGGAGCGGGCGCAGTCGGAGCTGGCGGCGCTGCGGGCCCTGCTCGCGGGGCCGCGGGCGGCCGAGCCGGTGGAGCTCGAGGCCGACGCCCCGCTGGCCAAGGGCGAGGCGAGCCTCGCGCCCGCCGCCTTCCTCGGGGCGGTGGCGCGGGCCCAGGAGAACATCCGCGCGGGCGACTGCGTGCAGATCGTGCTCTCGCGGCGGATCGACGTGCCGCACGCCGGCGACCCGCTGTCGCTTTACCGCGTGCTGCGCCAGGTGAACCCCTCGCCATACATGTTCGCGCTGGAGACCGGCCGGGGCTTCGACCTCGTCGGCGCCTCCCCCGAGGTGAACGTGCGGCTGACCGGTCGCCGCTGCGAGATCCGCCCCATCGCCGGCACCCGCCCCCGCTCCGCGGACCCGGCGGAGGACCGGCGGCTCGAGGCGGAGCTGCTGGCCGACCCGAAGGAGCGCTCGGAGCACCTCATGCTGGTCGACCTCGCGCGCAACGACCTCGGGCGCGTCTGCCGGATCGGCTCGGTGCGCGTGCCGGACTACGCGGTGGTGGAGCGCTACTCGCACGTGATGCACATCGTCTCCCAGGTGGAGGGCGAGCTGGCCGAGGGGCGCGACGCCTTCGACCTCTTCCGCTCGACCTTCCCCGCGGGCACGCTGACGGGCGCCCCCAAGATCCGGGCCATGCAGATCATCTCCGAATTGGAGGGCGAGCGCCGCGGCGCGTACGGCGGGGCGGTCGGCTACTTCGGCTTCGACGGCGGGCACGACTCGTGCATCGTCATCCGCACGGCCTTCCTGCGCGACGGCATGGCCAGCGTGCAGGCCGGCGCCGGCATCGTGGCCGACTCGGTGGCGGCGTCGGAACTGGAGGAGACGCTCAACAAGTCAAAGGGCGTGCTCCGCGCGCTCGGCCTGGCCGCGCGCCTGCGGCCGCGCGCCTGATGGCCAAGCGCCCCGCCAGGAAGCCCGCCGCAAAGGCCGAACCAGCGCCGCCGGGGCCGGCGCCGGCACCCGCGCCCCCCGACGACCCGATGGAGCCGGGCAAGCCTTGGGACGAGCTTTCGCCCGACGAGCGCTCGCCGCTCCGGTACTACCTGGACCAGATCGGCAAGACGCCCCTGCTCAAGCCCGAGGAGGAGGCGGCGCTGGCCCGCC
The DNA here is from genome assembly GCA_046315175.1 of Opitutia bacterium. GTDB lineage: Bacteria > Verrucomicrobiota > Verrucomicrobiia > Opitutales > UBA953 > UBA8828. The sequence continues at coordinate 6,602 of JBKDBK010000091.1, forward strand.
GCGTCCTGAAGGGCGATGGCGAGGCCAGGCAGAGGATGATCCAGGCAAACCTGCGGCTGGTGGTGCGCATCGCGCGCGACTACGAGGACTTCGGCCTGCCGTTCATGGACCTGATCAGCGAGGGCAACGTGGGGCTGATCAAGGCGGTGGAGCGCTTCGACCCCGACAAGGGGGGCAAGCTCAGCACCTACGCGGCGTGGTGGATCAAGCAGTCGATCAAGCGCGCCCTGGCGTCGCACGGCCGCTCGCTGCGCCTGCCGGTGCACATGGTCGACCGCATCGCCGCGATGCGGCGCATCATCCAGCGGCTGACCGCCGAGCTGGGCCGGGAGCCGACCAACGACGAGCTGTGCTCGGTGATGGAGCTGCCCGTGAACAAGATCGCCCATCTCAAGACCCTCGCGAACCGATCGGCCTCGCTCGACGCGCCGGTGGGCGAGGAGGGCGACGCCACCCTGGGCGACCTGGTCAAGGACGAGGCGGCGGTGAATCCCTATGAGAGCCTCCGGGGCAAGTCGGACCGGTCGGACATCGAGGACCTGCTGAAGGGCCTCGAGCCGCGCGAGGCGGAGATCATCCGCCTGCGCTTCGGCCTGGACGGCGAGGTGCCGCTGACGCTCGAGCAGGTGGGGGTGAGGTTCAAGCTCACCCGCGAGCGGGTGCGCCAGCTCGAGCATCTCGCCCTGATGCACCTACGGCGCTCGATGGCCGACAAGGAGAGGATCCGGACGACGGAGGAGGCGGCGACGGAGCGAAAGCAGGCCGCGCGCAACGAGGTGCTGCGGGAATTTTTCCGGGCCCAGCGGGCTCGCGACGAGAAGGACAAGCGGAAAGGGCTTTGAGGGAGGAAAAGGGAGCGGAGGATTCGGAGGTGGCGGAGGTGGCGGAGGATTGGAGATGGAGAAACGCGGTTATACCGGCGACCGGGGACAGGTGACCGGTCACCGGGGGCCTTGGGGCCCCGGAAAGGGGCGCGGCGGCACGGGGGCACAGGGGCACGGGGATATAGCTCTCTAGCTCGTTAGCTCTCTAGCTTACTAGCTTGATGGCTAGATAGCTCTCTAGCGGATTAGCTGACTAGGGGGAGAAACGGAGGCCTGGGACAGGCCTCCCTACCATAGGCGGGGGTTAGCCGAGAATCTCGGCCTTGAGGGCGGCGGCGGGGGCGGGGCCGAGGAGGCCGGCGACGAGGGCGAGGCCGAAATCGATGGCCGTGCCCGCGCCGCGGGAGGTGACGATTCGCCCCTCGGTCAGGACGCGCTCCTGCAGGCGGGCGGAGGGGAGCTCGGTGAGGCAGGAATCGTGGCAGGTGTGGGCGGAGGGGAGCAGGGCGGCGTCCTTGAGGAGGAGGGGAGCGGCGCAGATGGCCCCGACCCAGGCGCCGGAGGCGTGCAGGCGGCGGATGAGGGGGGCGAGGCGGGGGTCCCTGCGGAGGTCGGGGACAGAGGGTCCGCCGGCGAGGAGGAGGCAATCGAAGGGCAGGCCGGCGACCTCATCGAGGGTGCGCTCAGCCCGGAGGATCATGCCGTTGCGGCCGACGACGAGGAAGTTGCCGTCGACGGTGGCGAGGGTGACCTCGCAGCCGGCCCGTCGGAGGATGTCGACCGGGGCGACCAGCTCGAGCTCCTCAAAACCAGGGGCGAGGGGAGCGAGGACTGTCTTGATGGCCATGAGGGTAGCCTGAACCATCCAGGCAAGGGGTCAAATGCCTAAGGGGTCAGGCCGCAGGTGCGCCTAGCAAGCGCACGTGCGGCCTGACCCTTGGCATTCGGGCACGAAGAAGGGCCCCGGTTTCCCGGGGCCCTGTTCGATCAGATTCTAATCCGAGGATTAGAAACCGGCGCGGACGGAGAACACCGTGTGGGTGTTCACCTCTTCGTTGTCCGACTGTTCGGTCAGGCCAACAGCGACCTGGAGGGTCTTGTTGACATTGTAGGCGACCTCGATGAAGCGGATGCTCTTGTTATCGTTGCCGTTGACGCCACCGAAGGTGAAGTCCTGACCAAACTCGTTGGACGAGGTGAGGAGGGAGGCGATACCAGCGGTGATTTCGAGACCCTGGTAGACTTCGTTCAGGGTGCGACGGAGGGTGAGGGTGTAGGCAGTGTCTTCTTCGCCGTTCTGGGCGAGGCCGACCGTGGCGTCGATGCCCTGGGTCACGCCGCGGAAGACGTAGCCGAGGTTGATCTGGCCGTTCGAGTCATCGGCGCTGTTGTGGTCGTTAGCGGCGACGAAGCCGATGACGAAGTTCGACCCGGCGGGATTGAACTGGGCGGACACGACGTTGTTGGCGTTCGTGCGGCTGATGCCGACCTGGTTGTAGTTGAGGCCAGCGGGAGCAGCAGCCTGCTGAGCGGAGGCGGCGGCGGCGAGGGCCGTGAGGGTGATGGTAGGGATGATGTGCTTCATAGCGGGTTCTGTGGTGTGAACAACTCAGGTGAATGCAACACTATTTATTCAGCTATCTTACGGCCGGGCAACGGGCATGAAAAAGGGCCCCGGTTTCCCGGGGCCCAGTTCGAGCCAACTCTGATCCTAAGATCAGAAGTTGTAGCCGATGCCGAAGGTCGTGATGAAGTCGCCGCCGTTGGTCTCGTCGGCGTAGCTCGCGTTGAGCGTGAGACCCTTCACGAACTGACCGAGACTGTAGACGGCCGAGACGGTGAAGGTGTTGTTGGAGATGAGCAAGTCCTCCTCAGCGGAATCGGGGTAGAAATTGCCATCGGTCTTGGCATAGGCCAGGCCGATCTCCAAACCACCTCCGAGAAGGGTGCGAATGCCGACGGAGTAGGCATCGTGACCGATTTCAAGATTCAGGTCGGTGGAGATGCCGGCAATCTTGGGCAGGCTGTAGGCATAGCCCAGGGCAATGGCGCTTTCAGTGTTGTCGTTATCCCACGCCGGCTCCGGGACGATCGTGTTGTCGAGGTTGGTGGCGGAACCGGTCAGGTAGAAACCGTGGCCGAGGGTGGCTTGGGCGAAGACCGAGACGCCGCTGTCAGCGGCGACGGGGTCGCCGGAGACACTGACGAAGTTGAAGACCACGCGGTCGTAGGAGAAGGACTGCTTGGCAGCGGGGGCAGCCGCGGGAGCGGTCTGCGCCGAGGCGGCGGCGGCAAGGGCGGTGACGGTGAGGACGGGGATGAGCTTCATAGCGATGTTCGTTGTGTGAATAACTTGAGGTGGGGCAAGTGAAAAGGTCGTTCAGTACCCCGCATGAGGGATAAAAGCGGCCAAAATAGGCCTTTTTTGTCATTCAAAATGTCAAAGAAAGCTGTTTTTAGTCAATACGAGCCTGGATTGGGGCAAGGGGGTAAATCTGTGAATAATGCTGTTAAGTAGCCTAGCCTGAGTGGTGGGCGCAAAAAAACCCGCCAACAGGCGGGTTTTCAAGGTATCCGGAGCTTGGATTAGCGCCGAGAGGTGAACTTCTTGTTGAACTTGTCGACTCGGCCGGCGGCGTCGACGAAGCGCTTCTCACCGGTGTAGGCGGGGTGGGAGGCGGCGGTGACATCGCGGCGGATGACGAAGTGCTCAACGCCGTTGATCACCTTGGTCTCCTTGGAGCGGAGGGTGGAACGGGTGGGATACTCCTGGCTGGTGGAGACGTCGATGAAGACGACGGGATGGTACTCGGGATGGCCTTCGGACTTCATGGTAATGGGGGTTGGGTGCTGCGAAAACCGCTTGGAATCAGCCTTGGCGGGCCTTGTAGCGGGGGTTGGTCTTGTTGATGACGTAGAGGCGACCCTTGCGGCGGACGACCTGGCAATTGGGATGGCGGCGCTTGAGCGACTTGAGGGAGGAGGTGACTTTCATGGTCGTAAGGTGTCCGCGGCGGGAGCGGGAAGGTCGGCCTAAAAAGCGGGAGCGCAGGGGGATGTCAACGGACAAACAGGCCTTTGACTCCCCTGCCCTGCCCGGCCAAATTGACCGGATGCCCCCCGTCATCCGCGAGGCCAGGCCGGGAGACATTCCCCAGCTGAACGCCATCTACGGGCATTATGTGGAGACCTGCACGTGCACATGGGAAGAGAGCGACAAGGAGCTGTTCAGCCGGGAGACGCTGGCCCGGAGGGGACCCAGGCACCCTCTGCTCGTGGTTGAGGAGGACGGCAGGCTCCTGGCCTGGGGCTCGCTGTCGCCCTACAACACGCGGTCCGGCTGGCGCCATGTGGCGGAGGACTCGATTTTCCTGCATCCGGAAGCCAGGGGAAAGGGGCTGGGGAAGCTGCTGCTCGGGGAATTGGTGTCGAGGGCGAGGGCGATCGGGTTCCGCAAGCTGCTGGCGCGAATCTCGGGCGACCAGCCGGCGAGCCTGGGGCTCCACCTGGCGCTGGGATTCTGCGAGGTGGGAAGGCTGAGGGGAGCCGGCCAGAAGCAGGGCAAGCGGCTGGACGCGGTGTACCTGGAGCTGGATCTCGAGCCGCCCCAGCCTTGACACCGGGTGCGGGGCATCTTTGCTCACCCATCCCGCGAGTCGCTCAGGTGGTGGAATGGCAGACACGCTAGATTCAGGTTCTAGTGCCCCAAAGGCGTAAGGGTTCAAGTCCCTTCCTGAGCACCACGGGCAACAAGAAGGCCGGCTCCGAGGAGCCGGCCCTTGCGCACGCGGCGGGGGGAGGCGGTCAGCGACCGGCGCCGGGGAGGGCCGAGCCCTTGGAGGCGCGGCGAGCCTTCATCTCCTGCCAGCGGGCGCGACCCTGGTCGATCTCGGCGACAAGGGCGGAGGCGGAGGCCGACCACTGGACGGCGAGCTCGTTGTCCTGGACGGCGGACTTGAGGGACTCCATCCACTTGGCCATCTGGGGGCGGCGGGCGGTCATGGCCTTCATGCCCTCGACCATCCGGAGGGCGGCGTCGGCCGACTGGGCGTCCTTGAAGGTGAGGGCGGAGGCGACGGCGAGGGTGCCCGAGGTCTCGGAGATGGCCATGGCGCCGGAGCTCACGGGAATGGGCATGCGGGCACGGGGGTTGGCGGAGGCGACGGCGGCCATGTCGGAGCCGGCGAGCACGATGGGCGTGCCGCCGGAGAGGCCGGCGAGCTCGGCGGGGAGGGTCGCGACGACGGCGGCGTTGTCGAGCGCGGCGCAGGCCGAGGCGAGGTCGGCGGGGCTCATGGAGACAACGAGGACGCCGGCGCGGGGGAAGGCGACGAGGAGTTTGCAGCCGGCCTGCTCGGACTCGAAGCAGAGGACGGGCACGCCGTCGATGAGGTCGGGCTGGGCGCCCTTGGACCTGAGGTACTCGCCGACCTTGAGGTTGTCGCCCAGGTGGCGGATGACGCCGACGGCGCGCTTGGGCTGGCCGTTGCCGTAGGCGGTGAAGGCGACGAGGTCGCGGCGCGCGTCGAAGCCGGTGGCCTCGGCGAAGGCGCGGATCTCGGGGACGGGGCAGGTGCGGTCGTCGGTGATCCCGAGGGCCTTGGCGCCGACGACGGAGGCGCGGGCGGCGTCGTGGTCGACGTGCACGAACCACTTGGCGTCGGAAGTGAGGTCGGCGGGCTTGAAGGGCGCGGCGGCGGCGGCGAGGGGCAGGAAGAGAAGAGGCAGGCGCATGGGGCGATGATTGAGGACCAGTTGTAGGCACTGGCCATGGCAAGGCAAGCACCACAAGGGGAAATCCCCGGGTGTTTAACTTGTTTGGATACAGCAAGGGAGGGCGCAGTTTGGGGCCATGTCCCCGTCACCCCGCGGCAAAGGAGGCGAAATCGGCTCGGTTCTCCACGACCTGGCGACGCCGCTGGCGGCGGCGCGAGGCTGGGCGGAGCTGCTCTGCCAGGCTGGAATGGGCGGCGCGAAGGGGAGATGGGCGACCCGGCTGGCCGAATGCCTGGCGGAGCTGGCCGAGCTGCTGGTGGGCGCGAACCGAGGGGAGGCGTTCGAGCCCCTGGGCGAGGTGGAGGCGCTGGCGCGGACGCTCGAGCTGCGCTGCGAGGAGACTGGCACGCGATTCCTCTGCTCGAGGCGGGGTCGGGGACCTTGGCGAGTCCGGGGGGCGAGGGTCGCCTTCCGGCGAATCGCCACCAACCTGCTTTCGAACGTGCTTCGCCACGCCCCCGGGGGTTGCGTCGAGGTGGAGGTCTTGCTCCGCCGGACGACGCGAGGCTGGATGCTGAGGTTGGAGGTCGGCGACGAGGGGCCGGGCTTGGGCGGGATGGCGGCGGCGCTTTTCCGCGCGGGCCAGCGCAACCGCGTCTCCGCGGGCCGCGGGCTCGGCCTTCACAATGTCCGCGAGCTGGCGCGGGCGAACGGCGGCGAGGCGGGGGTGGTCGGGGAGGCGGGGGGCGCGCGGTTCTGGGCGGAGATGATCGTGGCCGGGGAGCGGGGGTTGGAGCCCGGGCCCCTGCGCCGCGGGCCGGTCATCCTGGCGGGAGGGTCGCCGCGCGAGCGGCGCTGGCTGGCGCGGCTGATGACCAGGTGGAAGATCGCCTGCGCGGAGGTGCCCGCGGAAGCGACGGCGGACGAGCTCGCACGGGCGAACCGGGAGCTGGGCGGCGGCGCGATGGTGCTGGCGGAGGGCGCGCCGAGGGGATGGGCCGGCGCCGGGCTGTCCGGCTGGGCCGACCTGGGCCAGTTGAGGCCCTGCGGCCCCGGGGACCTGATCGGGATCCTGGACGGCGGCGGAGACGCGGACCGGCTTGCGAAAAACCGCGGAGCAGCCAGCCTGCGGGGGACGGATGCCGAAAACCAAGGCCAAGCCCCAGCTTGAAAGCGCGGTTGCCCCCGCGAAGGAGCCGGTTTGGCGCGTGGTGGTGGCGAACGACCCCGTGAACACGATGCCCTATGTGGTGGCGTGCTTCGTGCGCGTGCTGCAGGTGGACGCGACGGAGGCGCGACGGCTGATGCTGGACATCCACCGCAACGGCAAGGGCGTGGTGTGGTCGGGCGCGCGGGAGCGCGCCGAGATCCTCGTGCTCCAGCTGCAGCAGTGGCACCTCCGGGCGACCCTCGAGTCCGATGCCTGAGATCCGGCTCAGCATGACGCCCGAGGCGCGGACGGTGCTGGGAGACCTGCTCAGGCTGGCCGCGCCCGCGGCGGCCCGGGGGGCCGTGAACCGGGCCCGCCTGCCCGAGGACGACCCGGAGATGAGGGCGGCGTGGAAGGCGGCGCTGGCCGACTCGGCCGCGGCCGAGTGCGCGCTCCTCGCCGGGGCGCTGGCCGGGGCCAAGGGCAATCCGGCGGTGGTGGTGCTGCCGGACGACGAGGCGGCGTGGACGATGCTGCGGGCGCTGTCGGCGGTGCGGCTGACGCTGCGCGAGACGGTGCTGGCCGGGGTGCCGGACGAGGCCCTGGAGACCGAGCACGGGACGACGCCGGCGACGGGGCTGACGACGGAGGAAGGCCATGCCCTGGCCTGCTATGACTGCTTCGGGCTGCTGCAGTTCGCGCTCCTGCGCCAGCTGGACCCGGCGGCCTGAGGATTTCCCCGACGAAATCGGTTGAAGGTCGGGACGGCAGGCCATCTGTTGGACGGGTGCGCGCGTCCCGCCCTTCCCTGATGAATCGCCTGATGGCGACGCTCGGGCTTGACCCGGCGCGGCCGGGACTCGACCTGTTCCCCTTCCGACACGCCCTGCGGGCGAGCGACGGGACGACGCTGAGGGCGGACCTCGCCGCGGGATTGTCCGTGGCCCTGCTCGCCCTGCCGCTGGCGATGGCGTTCGCGACGAAGGCGGGCCTGCCGATCTGGAGCGGGATCCTGGGCGCCGGGCTGGCCGCGCTCGTGGCGCCGCTGTTCGCCGGCTCGCCGATGCTGTCGGTCGGGCCGACCAACGCCTCGGCGGCGCTGCTGGTGGGGACGTTCGCCGCCGCGGGCGGGACAAGCCCGGAGATGCGGCTGGCCCTGCTGCCGGCGCTGCTCGCGATGACGGCGGGCTTCGTGCTCCTGGCGGCCTGGCTGCGGCTGGGCGGCTTCGCGGACTTCGTCCCGCGCACGGTGATCGCGGCGATCATCGCGGCGGCGGCCATCCGCGTGCTGGTGCTGCAGCTGCCGGTGGCGCTGGGCATCCGCGTCGACGCGGACGGGTCGCCGTTCGCGATGCTGGCGGACATCGCGCGGGGGCTGCCCGGGGTGGTGAACCCGGACTTCGCGGTGGGGCTGGCCTCGCTGATCGTGTTCGCGGTGGCGCGGAGCCGAACGGGGCTCGGGACGTCGATCCTCGTCTCGGTGGCGGTCGGCTCGTTCTTCGCGATGGTGGCGGAAAACGTCGCCCTGATGTCGGGCAACCCGACGCGGCAGGGCCTCTTCGCCTACGTGGGGGCCGAGGCGAGCGAGCCGACGGCGCTGACGCCCGCCCTGGCCTTTCACAACTTCTCCACGCTGTTCTCGCCGGCCCTGGCGCTGGCGGTGATGGTCATCATCGAGGGGACGGCGAACGCGCGTGCATCGTCGCTCCGCCTGGGACGCCCGGCCAACCTGCCCCAGGAGCTGCTCGGGCTAGGCGCGGCGAACCTCGCCTGCGCCGCGGCGGGAGGCATGCCGGCCTCGGGCTCGGTCAGCCGGTCCACGCTGAACATCGCCTCGGGGGCGCGCACGGCGGTCGCCTCGGTCATCACGGGCGGCGCGCTGCTGGGGCTGGCCCACGTCGGCGGCGGGCTGCTGGCCAAGATCCCGCTGGCGACGCTGGCGATGGCGACCATCGCGGTGGAGCGGGAGCTGGTCAACCTGCCGGTGGTCCGGACCATCCTGCGCTCGGGCGCGGAGGACCGCGCGGTCTTCCTCGTGACGCTGGCCACGGCGCTGATCGCGCCGCTCGACATCGCGATCTTCCTCGGCACGGCGGTGGCGATCGGGCACTACCTGCGGAAGACGGCGGTGCCCAAGGTGGTGGAGTACGTCTTCTCCGAGCAGGGCGGCGTGCACCGGCGGGAGGCCGGCCTGCCCTCGACCGGCATCTCCATCCTGCACGTGGCGGGCAGCCTGCACTTCGGGGCGACGCACGCGTTCCACGACCACCTGCGGCGGGTGACCTCGGACCCGGGCGTGAAGGTGCTCGTGCTCAAGTTCCGCGAGGCGGAGCACCTCGACGCCGACGGGGTCCTGCTGCTGAGCGAGCTCGGCGAGAACCTCGCCCGCGACGGCCGACACCTCATCCTCTGCGAGCTCGGCCGGGAGGCCCTGGACACCCTGCGCGCGTGCCGCCTGACGGCGTCGCTGCCGGCGGAGCACCTCGTCGAGGACGACGCCGCGAACCCCACGGCGTCGCTGGCGAGGGCGCTGCGCCTCGCCCATCGCCTGACGGGCGGCGCGGAGACCGTGGTGCGCGTGGTGGCGACGGAGGGCCCCGGCCCGAGCCGCGCGGCGAGCAGCCATCTGGATTGGGAGATTTGACGGCGCCCCGGAGGGGCGGGAGATGCAGGGATACTAAGGATTCGGAGGAGGCGGAGGAGGCGGAGGAAAGAGACGAGCAGCGGCGGGGGCGGAGGAGAAGGACAAGCTACGGCTGATCCGCGGGCAGGCGCGCGCATGCGCACTTCCGGCAGCGGACCAGCCGACCACGCGCTAAAGCCACTCCCAGCTCCTTCGATTCCCACGCTTCCCTCGCATCCCTCGGCTCCTTCGTATCCTTCATATCCTTCGCATCCTTTCTCTTGGAGCGGGCGCAAAAAGGGCCCCTTGCGGGGCCCTTGGCGGCGGGAGGCGGCGGGCGCCTCAGGCGACGGTGACGTCCTTGCAGAGGTAGACGTCCTGGATGGTGTGGAGGAGCTTGGCGCCCTCGGCGATGGGGCGCTGGAAGGCCTTGCGGCCGGAGATGAGGCCCTGGCCGCCGGCGCGCTTGTTGATGACGGCGGTCTTGGCGGCCTCGGCGAAGTCGTTGGCGCCGGAGGGGCCGCCGGAGTTGATGAGGCCGATGCGGCCCATGTAGCAGTTGGCGACCTGGTAGCGGGTGAGGTCGATGGGGTGGTCGGAGGCGAGCTCGGTGTACATCCGCTTGTCGATCTTGCCGTAGGAGGACTCGGTCTGCTGGATGGCGAGGTAGCCGCCGTTGTTCTCGGGCAGCTTCTGCTTGATGATGTCGGCCTGGAGGGTGACGCCGAGGTGGTTGGCCTGGCCGGTGAGGTCGGCGGAGACGTGGTAGTCCTTGTCCTTCTTGAAGGCGCTGTTGCGGGTGTAGCACCAGAGGACGGTGGCCATGCCGAGCTCGTGGGCCATGGCGAAGGCCTGGGAGACCTCGATGATTTGGCGGTTGGACTCGGCGGAGCCGAAGTAGATGGTGGCGCCGACGGCGGCGCAGCCCATGTCGGCGCACTGCCTGAGTGTGCCGTACATCACCTGGTCGCCCACGTTGGGGTAGGTGAGGAGCTGGTTGTGGTTGATCTTCACCATGAAGGGGATCTTGTGCGCGTAGCGGCGGGAGACGCTGCCGAGGACGCCGTAGGTGGAGCAGACGGCGTTGCAGCCGCCCTCGATGGCGAGCTTCACGATGTTCTCGCCGTCGAAGTAGATGGGGTTCTTGGCGAAGGAGGCGCCGGCGGAGTGCTCGATGCCCTGGTCGACGGGGAGGATGGAGACGTAGCCGGTGTTGGCGAGGCGGCCGGAGCCGTAGAGGCGCTGGAGGTTGGCGAGGACGCGGTTGCTGCGGTCGGAGGGGGCGAAGGCGTGGTCGACCCAGTCCGCGCGGGGCAGGTGAATCTGCTCCTTCTTGATCTTGGGGTTGGAGAACCCGAGGAGGCTCTGGGCGTCTGCCCCGAGGAGGTTCTGGATCTCGCTGTAGCTGGTGCTCATGTCGGTGATAAAAGGGACCCCTTTACAAGGGAAGCCGACGCAGGGCATCAAGCGGAGAATGCGATGAGGCCAAAAATGGCCGCAATTTGACCACAAACGTTCGTTTCGGGGCTGACGCGCCCGCATGCCCGCGACATCCTTCGCCCATGCCCCTCCCCTCCAAGTTGCGCGACTGGCTCGAGCAGGAAACCCGCCTGTGGACAAGCGAGGGCCTGATCGGCGAGGCCCAGCGCGAGCGCCTGCTGGCGCGCTACCCGATGGCCGGCCAACCCTCGGGGATGGCCTTCGCCCTGAGGTCGCTCGGCGTCATCGTCCTCTTCGCCGCGCTGATGCTGGTGGTGAGCCACAACTGGGAGGAGCTCGGGCGGGGCGGGCGGATGGGGGCGATCGTCGGGTTGCTCGTCGGCCTGCAGGCCCTGGCCTTCGCGCTCCACGCGCGGCGCAGCGAGGGCGGGAGCGTCCTCGCGCACCTGGCGGCGGGGCTGGGCGTGGGCGCGGCGATCTTCATGACGGGGCAGGTCTACCACCTGGACGCGCATGCGCCGAACGCGGTGCTGGCGTGGTGCCTGGTGTCGCTGCCCTTCGTGCTGCTGCTGGACTGGACCATCCTGCATGTGACGCATCTCGCCCTGGCCTGCATCTGGCTGGGCATGAAGGCGTCGGGCAACCCGCCGCCGGGCGAGGGCTTCCAGCTCGTGTTCCTCGCGCTGATCGCGCCGAGCGCGTGGGCGGGCTACCGGACGCCGCGGGCGCCCCTCTGCGGGGTCGTCGCTCTCTCGTACGGCTTCCTCGTGCTGATGCTCGGGTTCCAAAACCGCGACCTGCCGCTGGCGGCGATGGTCGCCCCGCTCGCGCTGGCGGCGCTGCACCCGGCGGGCTCGCGCCTCGCCGAGAGCTGGCGCGCGGTGGGCTTCCTCGCGACCGCGGTGCTGCTCCTGTTCATCGGTGACCTGGAGAACCTGCGGGCGAGGACGGACTTCGCCGAATGGGCGCGCATCTGGAAGTCCGCTCCCATCCTGAGCGGCGCCGCCCTCGCGGTGGTGGCGCTGGCGGCGGCCAAGTCGCTGCGCCTGAAGGATGGTCGGCGGAACGACGCGTGGATGGCGGCGGGAGCCCTGGCCTTGGCCGAGCTTTGGCGCAACGGGAC
>JBKDBK010000092.1:0-2383 GCA_046315175.1 Opitutia bacterium
GTCGAACTCCGCGAGCAATTGGATGGCCCCGTTGGTTTCGAACAGCTGACGGTGCCGGGCCTCACTCGCCTCGAGGGCGAGCCGTTCGAGTTGCCGCTGGGTGATATCGCGCGAGCTGATCGCCACGGCGTCCTGATTCACCGGTACGAGCTGACGCTGCAGCCAGCGGGCAGGTTCCTCGAGCGTGGGGGCGAACTGCGTGGTTTCGAGCGGCTGGTTGGTGATCACCACCATGCAGCATTGCTCCCAGAGTCCCCAATCACGGCTGCGCGGAAAAATATCGAGCAGCGATCGACCGATGATCTCGTCACGCCCGCGCTGCACCATCACACAGGCGCGTTCATTGACGTCGATCAGTATGAAATCGACGATACGGCCGTCGTCGGCCCGGACGGCGCGCGCGAGTGCAAAGGCATCGAATCCGGCGTCGAGCACGCCACGCAGCCGGGCCTCGGAGGCGGCCAACGCGACGGCGGTGTGCTCCACCTCGGTAATGTTCCGAGCCAATCCGACCAGGTGCGTGGGGCGACCATCGGCATCGCGGCGAACCGACAGCCGGGTTTCCACGATGAGGCGACCACTGTGTGACGCGACCTCGTCGCGGTACGTGATCGGGTCTGACGACGCGATGGCCTGCGCATACCGCTGCACGGCGAAGGCGGCCTCCGCCGGCGCGAGGACCTCATCGAGGCGCCGCCCGACGATCTCGTCCTCGCGCATTCCGGTTGCCGCGAGATACGCCGGGTTGACCGCCTCGCAGACGTAGCGCCCCGGCCCCTCGATACGCACGAGGAACAGCATATCGCGCATCTGTGCCGTGAGCAGACGAAAATTCTGCAGCGCGGTTTCGGCCTCGTCGTGGCGTACGGCGAGGTCGGTGATCTCGTGGGCCCGCAGCAGCCACTGCTCATCGTCTTTCCAGCGAACGAGGGCGCATTCCCACACTTTGTGTGCGAGTGGTTCCGATACCCGCAGCGTGAGCTGGGGCCCGCCGGCCACCGTGCGACGCACCCAGTCGGACAGGGCTGCTGTGGCACCGGGTGCGCTCGCGAGTTCGCTGCCGGTGCGCGCCCCCCACGCCGCCAGGAGACCGTCCCCCGTGACATTGGCCGCCACGACGCGCCCGTCGGTGTCGAGCACCAGCAATGCATCACCCAGCACATCGTGCAGGGCGAACAGGTCAGCGGAGTCAGCGGGCGAATTCAGGGGCACGATGGCAATGACGGCAGATGCATGGCTCCCTGAATGTGCTCGATCGCGGAGGGGCGCGTCAGTGGGGCGACGTTCCGCCCGCAGTGGCGGATTGGGGTCGGGGAGGTACCGAGGAGACGGGTGCCGTACCCGCCCAGTAACGGCCCTTGTGACCCTTTTTGCGGGGCGGGCGTCTTTTCCACGAGACCGAAGTTTTTTCTACCCACCTTCCCCGGACGGATCGTCGCATGGGCGTAATCGCGACGCTGCTCGCGCACGAACCCCGACTCGCACGGCTTCGCAGTGCCGCGCGGGATCGGTATCGGTTTGTGCCCTGCGAAGACTGGACCTCCCTCACACGTGCGTGTGAGCGGGGGCCCATCAACGTGGTCGTCTTCGACCTGTATGTGGACGGCCGCGCCGATTTCGAACGCGTCCGTCAGCTACGCATTCGCGTCCCGCGGGCGGCCCTCGTTGCCTACGTGGATGTGACGCGCGAACGGGCCAAGGACATGTTCGACGCGGGTCGCTGCGGCATCGACGTGCTGGTGGTGGCTGACGAGACGGACACGACGCAGATGCTCGCGACCCTGCTCGATCAGGCCGAGGCGCGCAGCGTCTCGAGCCTGCTCAAGCCGCACCTCGCCGGTCTGCGCAGCGTGGTGCGTGACGCCGTGATGCTCTCGGTGACTCGGGCGCACGAGCGGCTCACGCCGGACAGCCTGGCCCGCCTCATTGCCGTATCGCGCCGCCTGCTGTCGAAGCGCCTCGAGGGCGCGCAATTGCCGCCGCCGCACCAGCTGCTCACGTGGGGGCGCCTCATCGTCGCCGCCAGCATGCTTGAGGACGGATCGCGCAGTGCCGATGGGGTTGCGAGCGCGCTCGACTTCCCGTCGGGCTCGGCGTTCCGCAATACTTGCCAGCGCTACCTCGGCTGCACGCCGCATCAGATCCGCCTGCGTGGCGGGGCCGGCTGGGTGATTCAGGAGTTGCTCGTGAACCGCGAGAAGCGGCGGCAGATCTCGGATCACGAGGATGAGATGCAGGACTCGGCGGCTGCCTGAGACTGCGGTGTTTGTGCTGGTGTGCGACTGGCTCGAAGACGGCAGACGGTAAGAACCACAGCACGCAGTCGGGGAGGAATGTGGTAGAACAACACGGGCGCCACCGCTTCGCGGGGCGCCCGATTTCC
>JBKDBK010000093.1:0-10788 GCA_046315175.1 Opitutia bacterium
CCCCCGTGGCTGCGCAGGCCGCCGTGGAGGGCCTTGAGGTCGTGCCACTCGGGCGTGCGGCCCAGCACCACGTTCTTGCCGCTGGCGACCACGAGGTCGCCCATCCGGTCGGGCGGGAGCTGGAGGAGGCGCGCGGCGATCTCGCGCGTGTGGCACTCCGTGACGCCCTCGCGGGCGAGCAGCCACTGGCGGACCTTCTCCGCGTCCATGCCGGGGGGCAGGTGGACCTGGCCGAAGGAGCCGAGGGCGCCGTGATGCGCGACATAGGGGTCGGTGATGGGCAGGATGACCCGGAAGCCGGGGCCGAACGCGGCGACGAGCTCCGTCTCGAGGTAAATGACATTGGGTGAGCCGTCCGCGCGCTGCTTGGCGTTCATGCCATGGTCGGCCGTCACCGCCACGACGGCCCCCAGGTCGAGCAGCTTGCCCAGCTCGCGGTCGATCGCCGCGTAGAAGTCGAGGATCTCCGGCGCCTCCGGGGCGTACGTGTGCTGCATGTAGTCGGTCGTGCTCAGGTAGAGGAAATCGGCCCGGCCGGCCGCGAGCAGGGCCGCGCCCGCGCGGAGCACGTAGACGCTCGCCTCGCCGCTGTAGATGGCGGGGGTCGGCCCGGCCAGGCGCTCGACGTCGTCGATGCCGTGGGTCGCCCGGGTCGCGGCCGCCGCCTTCTCGGTCGAGAAGGCGATGCCGCCCGCCGCGATCAAGCCGTGGGCGAAGATGTCGCGCAGCTTGTCCTTGGCCGTGACCACCGCCACCTTGCGGCCGGCGCGCTGGGCGTGCGGGAAGATGGTCTCGGCCCGCAGGAACCGGGACGAGTTCATCATCACCTCCTCGCCCGTGGCCGGGTCCAGGAAGAAGTTGCCGCCGATGCCGTGGACGGCGGGGGGCACGCCGGTCACGATGGAGGCGTTGTTGACGTTGGTGAAGGTCGGCATCTGGGCCCGGGCCATGCCGCGCCATCCTTTCGCCGACATGCGGGCGAGGTTGGGCATGCGGCCCCGCGCCATCGCCGCGTCGAGGTACTCGTCGGCCGAGCCGTCGAGGCAGACCACGACGACCGGCCGGGCCGGGGGGGTGTAGGCGCGACCGTTGACGGCGAAGGAGCTCATGCCTTGGAAATTGCCAGCCGTGGCTCGCGCGGGCAACGACTTTTCGCCCAGCTAGGCGGCGTCGTGGTGGGCAAGGAAGGATGCCGCCCCATCCTGGCCGAGGTAGGCCTCGAGCAGGCGTCGGTCCGCCTGGGTGAGATCGACGACGATCAGCCCGTCGAGGCAGCCCCCGAAGGAGGGGTCCACGTTGAATCCGATCAGCCGCCCGTTGAGCCGGAGGTAATGCTTGAGCAGGACCGGCACCGCCTTGCCGTCCTCCTCCATCTCGCTGACCAGGCCGGACATGTGCTCGAAGTCATAGGCGCACTCCCTCAGGAGGTCGACCGTGGCATGGTCCAGGCTCATCTGCCGGGGCGGGTTCTTGGCCCGCACCAGCCCCTCGAGGTCCCTCGCGCCCCGGTTGTGGCGAAGCCAGGCCAGCATCAGCTCGCGCGAGGCAGGGCTGTATTCCGGGTTGATGCTGACCGGCCCGAACAGCTGGTGATACCTGGGGTTGCGGGCGACGTAGCGGCCGATGCCCCTCCAGAGCAGCGGAAGCGTCCCCGCCTTGCGCTGATACTCCGGTCGAATGAACGACCGTCCGAGCTCCAGCGCAGGATCGAGCCTTCGGAAGAAATCCGTCCGGAAGTCGAACAGGGTCGAGGTGTACAGGCCCCGCTTCCCGCGCGCGGGCAGGATGCGATCCGTCGCGCCCACCCGGTAGCCGCCCACCAGGCATCCCGCGGCGTCGTCCCAGGCCACCAGCTGCTCATACCAGCCGTCGAAGGCGTCAAGGTCGGCCGACAGTCCCGAGCCCTCGGAAACGGCCCGGAAGGTGATTTCCCTCAGCCGGCCGATTTCCCTCATGCAGTGAGGCAGGTCCTCTCCCCTGAAGCAGAACACGCGGAAGGTCCCCTGGCTCGCCAGTTGGCATTCCGGCGGCAGGCTTTCCAGCTCAGCCCGCAGGAGGGACGAGGCTGTCTCGCGGGCCAGGGGGGCGAGCGCGCGAGCGGCCGGCCGCGCCCGGGGGGCTTCCTCCGGGCGGTGGGGCAGCAGCTCGCTGCGCAGGCGCAGCGCCTTGGCGGCGTCATCGTCGTCCGGCAGCTTCGCGAGCGCCTCCGGCTCCATCGCGGCTCCCGCTCGAACGCGCAGCGTCTTGCCCCGGAGGGCCAGCATCTCGCGCGTCAGCAGGGCGGTGCGCAGCCGCGGATGGACCAGGCCGGCCGCCTGGAAAACGCCCCGGTTTCGCCCGCCGATATGCAGCGGAAGGATGCGCGCCGCGCTCGAGCGAGCCAGCCGCACCACATGGGCGGACCAGCGCGGGTCACGGACCCTCAGGCTTGCCAAGCGCAGCGATGCCACCTCGCCCGAGGGGAAGGCGAGCAGGCAGCCTCCCCTCCGAAGGTGCTCGAGCGAGCGGCGCAGGCCGCCGAGGTTCGCCCCGCCGTCGCCCGGGCGCAGGGGGTCGACCTCGATCAGCCAGGGGCGCATGCCGGCGATTCGCCCGAGCAGCCGGTTGCCGAGCACGCGCACGTCGGCGCGGGCGCGCAGCAGCAGGTCGAGGGCGACCAAGCCGTCCGCTCCGCCGTGGGGATGGTTCGCGAGGACGAGAAGGGGTCCCTCCGTCGGGACGCGCGCCAGATCCCGGTCGGTCCAGGAAGCGGCGATGCCGAGCTCGGCGAGCACCGCCGCCACGAAGTCGGCGCGTCCGGTCCCCACCGAGCGCAGGACCTCCGTCAGGCGGGTCAGACCCAGAAGCCTGTCCAGCAAGGGCGCCGCGGGGCCGGCCGCGGGGCGCACCGTCAGGGCTTCCTGCTCGCTCGGTTCCATGCGTCCCGTTTTCATCATGACAGCGCTCGGTGGCGGCGCGGAGGCGCGAGGGTGACATTCCCGTGACACCCTGTTGTCTCCCAATCGTAACCAATGGCGGTTTGCCATGCGTCGCACCGACCGACCATCCTCGTCCCATGGTCGCCCCCGCGGTCGAAGTCCGCCAGTTTTCCAAGCGCTTCGGCGAGACCTTGGCGCTCGACCGCGTCAGCCTGTCCGTCCAGCCGGGCGAGTTCGTGGTTCTTCTCGGAGCCTCCGGCTCGGGCAAGTCCACCCTCCTTCGCTCGCTCAACGGCTTCGTCCTCGGCGAACCCGACCCCGAATCCGAGGTTCGCTGCCTCGGGAGGCGCATCCAGGCCGCCGGACGCCCCGCGCCCGACCTCGCCCGAAGCCGCTCCCGCATCGGATTCATCTTCCAGCAATTCCAGCTTGTCCGCCGCCTCCCCGTCCTCACCAACGTGCTCTGCGGTGTGCTCGGCCAATTGCCCCTTTGGCGGGCGATGGGCCGGCTTTTCACCCCCGCCCAGCGCGAGGCCGCGTGGTCCGCGCTCGACCGGGTCGGTCTCTCCGACCGGGCCTGGCGCCGCGCCTCGGACCTGAGCGGCGGGCAGCAGCAGCGCGTCGCCATCGCCCGCGCCCTCGTGCAAGGGGCCGAGCTGGTGCTGGCTGACGAGCCCATCGCCTCCCTCGATCCGGTCTCCGGAGCCCGCGTCATGGACGCCCTTCAGGCCCTCAACCGCGACAAGGGCGCGACCGTCCTCGTCTCCCTCCATCAGGTGGAGGTCGCCCGGGCCTACGCCCGGCGGATCGTGGCCCTTTCCCATGGCCGCATCCGCTACGACGGCCCCCCTGACGGCCTCTCGCCCGCCCTCCTTGCCGAGATTTACGGCGCCAATCCCGAACCCGATCACGCCTGAGACCCGCATGAACCTCCGCCTCGCCCCTTTTCTCGCCCTGGTCCTCGCCGCTTCCACCGGGGCCGCCGAGCCCCTGCGCTTCGGCCTTATCTCGACCGAGTCCGCCAACCAGAACCGCACGATGTGGGCCCCCGTCATCGAGGCCATGTCCAAGGAGACGGGGCGCCCGGTGCAGCCGTTCTTCGCCTCCGACTACGCGGGCATCATCGAGGCGCTCCGCTTCCGCCAGGTCGACCTCGCCTGGATGGGCAACAAGGCCGCCATGGAGGCGGTCGACCGCGCGGGGGCCGAGGTCTTTGTGCGGCAAATCGACGGCACCGGGCGTGACGGCTACGAGGCGGTGATCATCGTCAGGGACGACAGCCCCCTGCGCACGCCCGAGGATGTCGCGGCCCGCGCCAAGGAGCTCGTGCTCGGCATCGGCGACCCCAACTCCACCTCGGGATTCGTGGTCCCGGTCTGCCATTTCTTCGGTCCGCGCGGCCTCGACCCCCGGCGCGGCTTCAAGCTGACCCGCACGAGCAACCACGAGGGCAACCTCATGGCCGTCGTCGCCGGGCAGGTCGATGTCGCCACCAACAACACCCAGAACCTCCACCGCTTCGCCCTGAAGTTCCCCGACCGGGCAAAGAGGCTGCGCACCGTCTGGACCTCCCCGGTCATCCCCAACGACCCCATGGTCTGGCGCCGCGACCTTGCCCCTGAGGCCAAGCAGGCCGTCCGCGCGTTCTTCCTTCGCTACGGGCAATCCGGTCCCAACCGCGAGGCCGAGCTCGCCTCACTGCACCCCCTGCAGATCCGGGGCTTCGTCGCGGCGGACGACACCTATCTCCTTCCCATCCGCCGCCTCGAGCTGCTTCGCCTCCGCTGGCAGGCGACGGTTGACGAGGCCCTCGGCGAGGCCGCGCGCAAGGAGCGGTTGGCCGACCTCGACGCCAGGCTGGAGGCCCTTGGCAAATGAGCGCCCCCGCCCGCCCCGAGCAGCCTTGGTCCCAGCGCTGGCCTGGCTGGATTTTCCTCGTCGTCATCCTCTCCCTCCTCGTCGCCACCTACCAAGGCGCGGGCCTCAGTCCCGGCGAGCTGTGGAAGAACCGGGCCAACATCGGGACGATGGTCGGGGACTTCATGCCCCCTGACTTCACCCAGTGGCGCCTGTACCTCGCCGAAACCTGGGTCACGGTCCA
The DNA here is from genome assembly GCA_046315175.1 of Opitutia bacterium. GTDB lineage: Bacteria > Verrucomicrobiota > Verrucomicrobiia > Opitutales > UBA953 > UBA8828. The sequence continues at coordinate 5,020 of JBKDBK010000093.1, forward strand.
GATGGCCTTCTGGGCCACCGTGCTGGCCGTGGTCTGCGGGGTTCCCCTCGGCCTGCTCGGCGCCTCCAACCTCGCTCCCGCCTGGGTGCGGCTGCCCGTGAGGTGGCTGATGGACGCCGCCCGCGCCATCAACGAGATGGTCTTCGCCCTTCTCTTCATCGTCGCGGTCGGCCCCGGGACCTTCGCCGGCGTGCTCGCCCTCTGGATCCACACCACCGGCGTCCTGGCCAAGCTCTTCGCGGAGGCGGCCGAGTCCATCGACGCCCAGCCGGTCGACGGCATTCGCGCCACCGGCGCGGGCAGCCTGGTCGCCATCGCCTACGCCGTCATCCCCCAGGTCCTCCCCCACTGGGTCTCCGTCTCCCTCTACCGGTTCGAGTCCAACCTCCGCGCCGCCTCCGTCCTCGGCATCGTCGGCGCGGGCGGCATCGGGATGGTCCTGCACGACTGCATCCGCTCCTTCGAGTACCCCCAGACCTGCGCGGTCCTGATCATCTTCATCGTCGCCGTCTCGCTCCTCGACGCGGTCTCGGCCCGCCTGCGCAAGGCGGTTCTCTGAGGCCTCAGGCGTCCGCCATGGTCTCCTGCGCGATGCCGAAAGCCGTGCTCGCCCCGGTGCCGCTCGTGACGACCGCCACGCGCAGCCAGGGCTCGGGCGCCAGCAGGAGGGCGTCGCCGGCGTCCATCGTCGGGTAGACACCCGTCCACCGCTCCGTCACCTCGAAGCCCCCGGCCGAGACCGCCTCGCCGAGGTGCCGCAGGATGAGGCGGTCGACGTCCTCCCGGGCGAAGGGCTCCGGGGTCGCGTCATAGTGGTGCGAGTCGCCGACCACCAGCGAGCCGTCGGCGCTTCGCACCGCGATCAGGTGGATGCCGTGGGCCAGGCTCTCCTCCTCCTCGGCCTCAAGCCTGCGGCGAAGCGCCCCGGCCTCGGGCAGGGCGGCGTACCCGCGGTAGCGCACCAGTCCGAGGTCCGACATCACGGCCGACCCGAGCGGCGCCCCTCCCCGGGGGCGGACGCGCAGCATCTGCAGCCGGCAGAGCCGGATCTCGTGATGTCGGAGCCAGGGCTCGGCGATGCCCGTGAGATCCGTGCCCGGGCAGAGGATGACCCGGCCGGCGCGCACCGTGCGGCGCGTTGTGCGGACGGCCCCCGGCTCGACCCCGAGGGCGCACTCGCCCCGCAGGACGCGCACGCCGCGCTCCGCCTCCAGCCAGGCGGTGAGGCGCGGGATGGCGTCCCTCGACTCCACCCTCAGCTCGTGCGGGCTCCAGAGCGCCCCCGCCGCCCCCTCGGCGCGCAGCCAAGGCGCGCGCCGGGCGGCCTCGGCCGGCTCCAGCACCTCGCAGCCCGCGCCCATCTCCGTCCGGAGGAAGGCCTCGAGCACGGCGCGAGCCTCCGGCCGCCGGGCGAGGACCCAGAGCCCGCGGTGCTCGATGGCGATGCCGGCGGCGGGCGCGACCTCCGCCCAGACGTCGCGCGAGCGCCGGGCGCGATTCCAGGTGTCGCCTGCTCCCTGGCCCGTCACGGTGACGAAGCCGAAGTTGCGGATGGAGGCGCCGACGCAGCGATGGTCGCGCTCGATCAGCGTCACCGTGAGCCCCTTCCGCCGGGCCTCGAGGGCGTGGGCGAGGCCCACGATGCCCGTGCCGACCACCGCGATGTCGCAATCACTCGTTGCCATGGCCCCATCTTGCGTTCCCGGCCCGGTGCGGTCGAGTCCGTTCAACCTTGCCGCGGCGGACGCGCCCCGGCTTCATCATCCGCGACCATGCCCCTCCAGCCCGACGGCTCCTTCCGATTCCGGACCAAGACCTGGTTCGACCAGACCGACGCCCTCGGCATCCTCCACCACTCGCACTACGTGCTCCTCATGGAGCGCGCCCAGAAGACCTTCTTCGTCGAGACCATGGGCGTCGACACCCTCGACCCCAAGGTGGCCCCCGACGTCTACGTCGTCGTGCGCGACCTCGACCTCCACTACCACGCCCCCGTCGTGCCCGAGTGCGAGATCGACGTCCTCCTGCGCGTCACCCGCGTCCGCGCCGCCGGCCTCACCGTCGCCTTCGAGTTCCGCTCGGCCGACGGCAAGGTGCTCCACTGCAGCGGCTCGCGCACCGTCTGCCGCATGGACGCCGCCACGCACCAGCCCGCCGCCTGGACCGACGAGTTCAGGCGCCGGCACGAGGCCTTGCTGGCCCGTTGAGCGCCGAGCAGATCCCGCACGTCCGCCCGTCGCACCCGCGCGCCGTGCAGTGCTCCCGCCCGTAGAAGATGATCCGGAGGTGGAGCTGGTTCCACGCCGACTCGGGAAACAGGCGCTTCAGGTCGCGCTCCACCTGCTCGACCGACTTCCCCGGACTCAGCCTCCACCGCCTGGCCAGCCGGTGGATGTGCGTGTCGACCGGGAACGCCGGCACGCCGAAGGCCTGCGCCATCACCACCGAGGCCGTCTTGTGGCCCACCCCGGGCAGCTCCTCCAGCTCGGCGAAGGTCCTCGGCACCTCGCCCCCGTGGCGCTCCAGCAGCAGCTCGGACAGGCCGACCAAGGCCCGCGATTTCTGCGGCGCCAAGCCGAGGGGGCGGATGATGTCCAGCACCTGCCCGGGCGTCAGCGCCGCCATCCGCCGGGGATCACCCGCGACCTCGAACAAGGCGGGCGTCACCTCGTTCACCTTCTTGTCCGTGCACTGGGCCGAGAGGACCACCGCCACCAGAAGCGTGAAGGCGTCCGTGTGGTCGAGCGGCACCGGCGTCCTCGGGTAAAGCCTCGCGAGGGTCCGACCGACATGCTCGGCGCGCTCGGTCTTGGTCATCGGCCCATTTGAACAGCCGTCCCCCCGACTCGGAAGCGTCAAAGGCCGACGACCTCATTCCATCCCCTAATCCCCCTTGAAATCGTCCTAATACCCCCCTCGGAACAGGGCCGGCGGTTGCGAGGTGACGATTTAAAAGCAGAAATGTGGTCAGTTTTCCATGGCCAAGCTTCCCTACGACCCCACCCAGCTCAAGCGCGAGCTCGCCCGGCACTACATCCCGGCGTCCGACAAGGATATCGCCGAGATGCTCGCCGCGGTCTCGGCCCGCGATTTCCGCGACCTCTACTCCCACATCGAGGACGGCGTGAAGTTCACCGGCGAACTCCCCCTCCCCGATGAGCTCGGCTACCATGAGCTGGCCGACGCCATGGAGGCCCTCTCCCGGCGCAACCAGATCCGCACACCCTTCCTCGGGGACGGCCTCCAGGTCTACCGCACCCAGTCGATCGTGCCCTTCGTCTGCGGCATCCGGAACCTGACCACGTCCTACACCCCCTACCAACCTGAGCGCTCCCAGGGCACCCTCGCCACCCACTGGATCTATCAGTGCGTCCTCAGCCAGCTGACCGGCTTCGAGGCCATCAACTCCTCCCTCTACGACCGCTCGACCGCCCTCTTCGAGGCCATCTGCTGCGCGCTCCGCCTGGCGGACGGCGAGGCCGACACCGTCCTGGTCGCCGCCAACCTCTTCCCCGGCGACCTCGAGGTGCTCCGCACCCACGTGGCCGACACCAAGATCCGCATCGAGCTGGTCGCGCCCGACGCCGCCACCGGCCGCCTCAGCCCCGAGGGCGTCCGCGCCGCCGCCGCCCCCCTCGGCAAGCGGCTCGCCGCCGTCGCCTTCCCCCAGGTCAACACCCTCGGCCTCCTCGAGGACGTCGACGCCCTGGCCGACGCCGTGGCCGACCTCGGCGTCCGCTCCCTCGCCATCATCGACCCCATGCTGCTGGCCACCGGGGCGCTCAAGCCGCCCTCCGCCTACGGCCGCAAGGGCGCCGACATCCTCTGCGGCGAGGCCCAGCACCTCGCCATCGGCGCCAACTTCGGCGGCCCCGGCCTCGGCCTCTTCGCCGTCCGCCACACCGCGGAGACCCGCAACGACGTTCGCGCCACCCCCGGCCGCTTCGTCGGCAAGGCCAAGGACAGCGCCGGCCGCGACTGCCTCGTCATGGTGCTCTCCACCCGCGAGCAGCACATCCGGCGCGACAAGGCCACGTCCAACATCTGCTCCAACCAGGCCTTCATCGCCACCATCGCCGGCGCCGCCGTCCTCGAGCGCGGCGAGGCCGGGATGGCCGCCTCCGCCCAGGCCGGCCGCCGCCAGGCCGTCCGCGCCGCGCGCCGGCTCGGCGCCCTCCCCGGCGCCCGGATCTGCCACGCCGACCAGCCCTTCTGGAACGAGTTCAGCCTCATCCTTCCCATCCCGGCCGCCGAGGTCATCGCCAAGGGCCGCGAGACCGGGCTGCATGTCGGGGTCGACATCACCGGCCGCACCCCCTGCGGCTGCCACCTGCTCAAGGTCTCGTTCTCCGACCTGCAGTCCGACGCCGACACCGACCGCCTGGTCGCCTTCATGGAGTCGCTCCTCGGCCCGGCCAAGGGCGAGGCCGCCGTCGCCGAGGTTCCCGCCCGCCTCCTCCGCCAAGGCGCCGTGGGCCTGCCCACCTTCCCCGCCGCCGAGCTCCGCGACTTCTACACCCGCCTCGGCCAGCAGAACGTCTCGCCCGACACCGGCTGCTTCCCCCTTGGCTCCTGCACGATGAAGTACAACCCGTACCTCAACGACTGGGCCGCCTCGCTCCCCGGCTTCACCGACCTCCATCCCCAGGCCCCGCTCGAGGATTCGCAGGGCGCGCTCGAGGTCCTCTGGCAGCACCAGGAGTGGTTCAAGGCCATCACCGGCCTGCCCGGCGTCGTCACCCAGGTCGTGGCCGGCGCCCAGGGCGAGCTCGTCGGCATCAAGATGTTCCAGGCCTACCACCGCGCCCGCGGCGACCACGGCCGCGACGTCCTCCTCATCCCCAACAGCTCCCACGGCACCAATTTCGCCACCGCCGCCACCGCCGGCTTCGAGACCCGCGTGGTCGACGGCAAGCGCCACGGCATCGTCGTCCTCAAGGCCTCGCCCAGCGGCGAGGTCGACCTCGAGGACCTCGACCGCTGCCTCGCCGAGCTCGGCCCCCGCGTCTGCGGCGTGATGTGCACCAACCCCAACACGTCGGGCATCTTCGAGACCAACTTCCGCGTGATGGCCGAGAAGATCCACGCCGCGGGCGGCCTCGTCTACATGGACGGCGCCAACATGAACGCCATCGCCGGCTGGCTCGACCTCGACAAGCTGGGCGTCGACGCCGTCCACAACAACCTGCACAAGACCTGGACCGTGCCCCACGGCGGCGGCGGCCCCGGCGACGGCATGGTCGGCGTCTCCGCCCGCCTGCTCGACTTCATCCCCGGCGTCCAGGTGCGCAAGGAGGGCGAGCGCTTCGTCACCTTCCGGGCCGCCAAGAGCATCGGCCGCTTCCATCGCCACTGGGGCAACTTCGCCCACAAGGTCCGCGTCCTCACCTACCTGCGCCGCCTCGGCCGCGACGGCGTCCGGCGCATGTCCGCGGTCTCCGTCCTCGCCGCCCGCTACCTCTTCCAGCGCCTCCGCCAGACCTACCCGTCGCTGCCCGCGGCGGCGGCCGACATCCCCCGCATGCACGAGTTCATCCTCACGCTGTCCGACGAGGATTTCCGCCGCATCGAGGCCGCCGGCATCCCCCGCTCCGCCGCCATCGGCCGCATCGGCAAGCTCTTCCTCGACTTCGGCTACCACGCCCCGACCGTCGCCTTCCCCGAGGCCTTCGGCCTGATGATCGAGCCCACCGAGTCCTACACCAAGGCCGAGCTCGACCACTTCGGCGATTCCGTCGCCGGGATCCTCGAGCTTGTGCGCCAGGACGC
>JBKDBK010000094.1:0-4749 GCA_046315175.1 Opitutia bacterium
GCCCTGGACGATGCTGTCCGTCGGCGGGCTCGCGCGTCGGGCCGCCGCGTCGTTCAACCGCGCCGAGTCGGCGAACGCACGGGCGACCGCGCGCAGCGGGTTCGACTGCTCGCCGGTCACCGGATCCAGCACCGGCGAGACCGACTCGAAGGCCGCGCGCCCGATGCCACCGCCGGCCACGCCGACCCGCAGGCCGGCCGCCTGGACATCGCCGAGCAGCGTCGGCCGCTCGCCGCCGGGGAACCCGAACAGGTACGACCCGGTCGCGCGCATCGCGCGCAGCGAACCCTCGATCGACCCCAGCGTCGAGACGTCGTCCTGCGCGATCGTCGCGTTCTGCTCGCTCGCCGCGAGCCAGCCGCGCAGCCGGGGCGAGGCGTCGAGCAGCGGCGAGACGTCGTCGGCCTTCGCTTTCGCCTCGTAGTCCGGCCGGTACTGCTGGACGACCGCCGGCGGCAGGCCGTAGCGGCGCGCCAGCGCGGCGTCGCGCGCGGCAGCGTCGGGCGGCGTAGCAGTGGCCGATCGGAGGTTGAAGACGGCGCGCGGCTTGTCCGACGGTTCGTCGAACAGGCCGGAGAATTGGCCCATCAGAACCGTCCTTGTTGGACCCCGCGCGTGTAGGCGCGTTCGATTTCCGCTTCCTGCTGCGCCGTGAGCGTGCGCGTGCCGACCCGGTTGCGCTCGCGGTACTCGGTGACCAGTTGCGAGCGGACCGCCGGCGGGATGTCGTTGAACCGCGAAACGATGAAGTTGGTCCCCGGCGCGATGTTGGGGTCGGTCGCGATGTCGTATCCGCGTCGCCGCGTCTGGAACATCCCGAAGATCCCGGAGCCCTGCTCGATGCCCTCGCGCAGCATGCCCATGCCGATGGCGCGGGCCTCGTCCGCAGTGAGCGGCGAGCCCTTCGCCTTGCTCGCGGCGTCCAGCGCCGACGTCATGGCGCCCATGAACTTCGCCGTCTCGGCCGCCTGCTTCGTCCCCTCCTTCGGGGTCATGTCGATGCCGGCCTCGGCGATCTGCGCGCGGAGCATGCCGATCGTGGACTTGACGACGCGCTCGGTCTCCATACCCTTCGCGTCGTTCCGGGCGATGCTGCCCTGGATGTCGACCAACTGCTCGATCTGCCCCTTTCCAAGCAGCGGCGCCGACTTGCGGAGGTCGATCGCAGCGAACGCCTGCGGGTCGTCCATCGCCATGCGGCGAAGCCCGTAGTAGACGTCGAACCCGTCGGTCGTCTTGCCCTCAGCGTCGGCCTTCGCGCGGCGCGCCTTCGCGTCCAGGTAGTCCGTGATCTGCCGGAGCTCCTCGGGCGCGGCCTCGAGCAGCGCGGCGCGCGTCGTCGGCGCCAGCGCCCCGCGGTCCATGACCTCGGTCCAGCCGCGTTGACCGATCGCGCGCACCGCCTGCGCCCGCGCGACATCCTGCTCCTGCGCGCGGGCGTTGAGACGCTGGATGACTGCGTCCTCGTCGCGCCCGCTGAGTGTGGCGCGGGCGCGCTCGCGCGCCTTCGGGACGTCGCCGCCGGTCTCGGCCAGCAGTTTCTCGGTCGCCGTCTGCGTCCGCGTCTCGAATTCGCCTTGCTCGAGCACCTTCGTCAACGCGAGCCGGGACTGCGGCGTGAGCTCGCCCTTGACCTTCTCGAAGTAGTCGCGAGCGTAGTCCGATTTCCCGGCGTCGACCGCCGACGACACGACTGCGGCGTGACCGGGCGAAAGCGCCTCGGTCGTCGCAGCTTCGATCGCCAGCGGCGACATGCCGAGCAGCCGGCCGCGCTCGAAGACCGCAGCGCGGATCGCCCCGCGCGCCTGCTCGATCTTGTCGGGGTCACCCCAGGCGAGAGTCATCTGGTCGCGCGCAGTCGCAATCGTGCCGTCCTGCACGTTGACCTGATACTCGCCGAACTCCTTCGCGACATGCCGCGAGACGCCTCCCCGGAACTCGGTGAGCATCTGCTGCGCCTGCGCGCGGAAGATCCGGCGCTGGTTGTCGTTGCCGAGCTTGCCCTCGAGCTCCTCGACCGTCTTGCCCAGCCGCTCCCCGTACTCGTCGTCGAGCGACTTCTGGTCCGGCCGCTCGAGCGCGGCCTGGCCGCGCAGATGGACGAACCCCTCGGTCGGGTCGTAGGTCAGCCGGTTGCGCGCGCCGACCGCCCGGTTGAGCGCGTCGCTGACGCGCGTGCGATCCGCGATGTCCTGCATCTCGATCGCGACGCGGCTGGTCGCCACGCCGGCTCCGACCAGGGCCGAGCCCGCCTGCTGCACTTGCCGGCTGGTGACGTCGACCGGGTCGGCCGCCTGGACCCGCGCATTCGGCAGGCCGCTCGGAGAGACGCGGGGTTCTTCGAGGGTAGGGACGCGCGGCATGGGTCAGCGGGCCGGGCGGTCTTCGCGGCTGGTCCGCCGATACCAGCCTTCGGCGACCCGACCGCCCTCGGTGAGCAGCGTCGTCGCGCCGGCCAGGGTCGGACTGATGCCGGCCGCCGTGCCGCGGCGCGAGGCCGCGTCGACTTGCGCGTTGCCGGCGCCGACGCGGTAGCCCCAGGCCGAGCGGATCGCGTTGTCCTCGACCATGCGCGCGTCGGTCTCGGACACGAAGTCGGTCGAGGTCAGGACGTCGACCGCGGTGTCGGACCCCAGGTCGATGCCGTTCGCGGCCATCGCCGCGCGCTGCGAGCCCTTGAGCCGCTCGCCCTGCTCGCGCACGCGCCGCGCATCGACGGCGCCGCGGGCGAGCTCGACGCGGGCGCCGGAGTCGGCGATGCGCGCGTTCGCCTCGGCGACCCGCGCCTGCGACTCGAAAAGCGCCCGCTGGGTCCGGGCGCCCATGAAGGCGCCGACGACCCCCGCGCCAGCGCCGGCGGCTTGCATGCCCAGCCCGGCGGTGCCGAGCGTACCGGCCGACATACCCATGCGTTGACCCCCAAGACGGCCGAACGCTACCGGCGCGCGGCGCCGTCATGTGCGTCAGCCGCCGAGGGCGACCTCGAGACCGAAGGAGACGACCGTGAGCGGAAGCGGGTCGGACTGGCGGATGCAGAGGGCTCCGTCGTCCTGCCAGTCCGCCGGCGGCTCGACCTGGATCTGCTCGGTCTTGAGCGCCGGCGGCGATCCGTAGGGCTCGAAGCGGCGCACCTTCGCCGGGACCATCCGGTCGAAGGACGGACCAACGAGGAACCCGCCCGACTTCGAGACTCGGATCCATGCCGTATTGATGTTCTTGACCCGCCCCTGGCCGAACGCGCCGTCGACCTCGAGCGCCATCGGGAGCGTCTGGATGTCGGCCGTGATCGGGAGGCCGATCTGCACCTTGCTCGCCGCGGCTTCGAGGGTGACCGATCCGCCGACGACCGTGCGCCGCGGATGCACGGCACCGTCCGCCAGGATCGCAACCTCTTCGCCCTCGAGCCAGGTCAGACCCGAGACGGTCGTCGTCGGCGTCCCGCTGTAGGTGGCGCCGCAGTCGACGAAGAAGGCATCAGCCAGCGCGCCAATCTTGCGACTCGCCATGCGTTCGACGAAGCGCCGCGTCACGCCGTTGATGACCCGGCGGACGACGACGTAGACGACGTCCTCGGTTCCCTCCGAGACGCAGCAGACCGACTCGAATGCGCCGTCGGTGTCGTGCTGGTGCCAGGCACCGATGTTCTGCTCGGGGATGTAGGTCAGCCCGAGCAACTTGCCGCTGCTCGAGACGAACCATGCGATCGGCACCGGCGCCTTGCCGATGGCCGCGTCGACGATGTCGAAATCGTCGAACAGGTGAACCGCCCGCAGACTCAGGTCGCCCGAGATGAAACTCGCGACCTTGTCGCTGTAGCCGACTTCTCGGACATGGCCGCCGCGCGCGGCGACGTAGAGGCATGAGGTGTTGAAGACGACCGGCTGGACGTTGTTCGCCCCGATGTAGCTCTGCGGCTCGACCTGGATGTTCGTCGGCGTGATGGCGTCGCCGTTCGCGGCCCGCGCCAACCACTCGGCCGAGCCGGTGAGCGCGAGCAGGCCGTTGAGCGGGACCAAGTGCCGGATCGTGTTCGCCTCGCGCGCGGCGATGCGGATCGAGATGGCGTCATCGTCGCGGACCGGGATCGAGCGGGTCATGTTCGACTCGGCCCCCGTCTTCGTCGAATAGAGCCCCTGCGGCGCGGCGGTCGTGCCCCCGAAGAATCGGCGCTGCTGGTAGTAGCTGACCGCTCCGGGTCCGCTCGACAAGGCGAACGGCTGAGACGTCGGATCGGGCGGCGTGCGAGTGATGTCGGGGAGAACCTCGCCGGTGTCGACGAAGCGGCCGGCACCAAACGCGACGTCGTTCGACGAACCGACGAACGCGAAGACCCCGCCGAATCGACGATAGACGTTGTAACTGACGGCGCCAGCGACCGCGGTCCAGAAGACCGTTGTTGGGGCAGCGGTCGAGACGACCGTGCGAGCCGGCGTCGTGCCGACGGCCGATGCCGCGCTTTCGTCGGTCGGGGACGCGCCGACCGAAGTGACGACGTAATCGTATGTGATCGTGCCCACGGGCGGCGGGCCGAATGTCGGCCCCGTTGGCGCGGCGACGCTCGACCCGAAGACGACCGCCGAGAACGTCCAGTTGACCGGCCCCAGCCGCCGGAGCTCGGCCACTCCGTAGCCGGGATGCACCAAGGTCAGGACGTCGTTCGACTGTGCGTAGTGGATGTCGAACAGGTCCGCCTCGGCGTAACTGTTCGCGACCTCATACGGCACGCCGAGATTCAGCACCGTGCCGCCC
>JBKDBK010000095.1:0-27284 GCA_046315175.1 Opitutia bacterium
GGGGCGGGCGTGGCGGGGCGGGCGGCCGCGGCGCCGCCGCGGTTGCCGGGGGCGCGGGAGGCGGCGGGGTTCTGCCCGGTGATGAGCTGGGCGAGGAGCGTCGCGACATCGGGGGCGTTGGCGTGGCGGAGCGGGAGGACCTCGGTGCGGGTCGTGGGGTTGGACTTCACGTCGAGCTGCGCGACCAGCTGGTCGAACATCGCGTGCTGGCGGGGCTCGCCGACGACGATCAGGCGGTTGGTGCGCTCGTCGATGCTGAGGGAGGTGCCGGTGGAGAGGCGGCCCAGCAGGGGGCCGGCGAAGAGCTTGCGGAGGAGGGCCTCGAGGGACGTCGCGCTGGCGTGCTGGAGCTCGTAGGTCTTCGCGGACACGCCGAGCTTGGGCTGGTCGAGGTCGAGCAGGATGGCCTCGATGCGGCGGAGGTTGGCGACGGAGTCGGTGACCAGCAGGGTGTTGGTGCGGGAGAAGACGACCGGGGGCGAGGCAAGGGTCGAGTTGAGCATCGGCGCGATGAGCTTCGCGGCGTCCTCGGCCGAGGTGGACTGGAGGTGAAAGAGCTTGGCGACAACCCGGCCGCTGGGGGGGAGCGCGGAGACGGGGCCGTCGATGAGCTGGGGAGCCTCGGCCCGGGCGACGGTGTTGGGGACGACCTTGAGGAAGCGGTCGCCCTGGGGAATGACGGCGACGCCGTTGAGGCTAAGGATGGTCTCGACCGCCTGCAGGGCCTCGTCGCGCGTGGCGCCTTCCGGAAGCGTGAGGTTGTAGGTGGCGGCGGGCAGGGCCTGGGGGCGGAGCACGGTCTTGCCGGTCCAGCGCTGGAGAAGCTCGAGGACCTGGGGCAGGGTTTCGTCGCGCAGCAGGACCGGGCCGACCCTGTCGGTGCCCAGCAGGGGGCCCAGCGGCAAGGCGGCGGCGGACACGGGGGCCACCGGGGCGGAGGGCGCCGCGGGCGCGGAGGGAGCCTGGGCGAAAAGGGAGGCGGCGAAGGCGAGATTGCCCAGGCAAAGGAGTGTCAGCGAGCGGTGAGCCACAGGGGTTAAACAGCGGGAAGGGGGTTGAGTTTTGAGCAAACGGCTTTTGGCGGCCGGGGCGAGGGGGAACTCACCCTTGGCGGGAGTGTCTTTCCGCCATGACCCGACCCCTGGCCTGGGCCGCCGCCTTCTGCGGCGCCCTCTCCCTAGCTCATGCCGCCACGCCGGCGTCGCAGATCAAGACCGCGCCGGGCTTCTCCATCGAGCTGGTCCATGATGTGCCGAAGTCGGCGCAGGGCTCGTGGGTGGCGCTGGCGGTGTCGCCCCAGGGAAGCTTTTACGCGGCAGACCAAAGGGGCGGCATTTGGAGGCTAAGGCTCGACCCGGAGGGCAAGGCGCTCCCAGCGGAGAAGGTGGAGGTCCGGCTGAAGGGCGCCCATGGGCTGCTGTTCGCCCACGGCCATCTCTACGCCTGCGAGGGCGAGGGCGGCGGACGGGATATCTGGCGGCTGACGGACAAGGATGGCGACGGGGTCTTTGAGGAGCAGGCGCCCATTCGGAAGCTTCCCGGCGCCGGGGGTGAGCACGGCCCCCACCAGATGATCCTGGACACGGACGGGTCGATTTTGGTCGTGGCCGGCAACTTCACCAAGCTTCCCGAAGACGAGCGGGCATCCCCGCCCCGGCGATGGGGCGAGGACGTGCTCTCGCCGCGGCTGGAGGATCCGCGCGGCCACGCCGTCGGGCTGCGCGCGCCCGGAGGCTGGGTTGGCCGCATGGACAAGGATGGCAAGTCGTGGCAGGTTGTGTCGACGGGCTGGCGCAACGCATACGACCTGGCGAGAGGACCCGGCGGCGAGGTGTTCTCCTGGGACTCGGACATGGAGTGGGACGTCGGCGCGCCCTGGTGGCGCCCGACCCGCATCTGCCTCGTCACGCCCGGCTCCGAGTACGGCTGGCGCTCCGGCGTCGCCAACCAACCCGACCACTTCGCCGACTCGCTTCCCCCTGTCCTGAACATGGGGCCGGCCAGCCCGACGGGCGTGGCCTTCGGGACGGGCGGCAAGATGCCGGCCAAGTACCAGCGCGCGCTGTACGCCTGCGACTGGACCTTCGGCACCTTGCACGCCGTGCATCTCCGCGCGGACGGCGGCGGGTGGGCGGGCGAGAGGGAGCCCATCGCCTGGGGCAAGCCCTTCGCGCTGACGGACGTGGTCGTGCATCCCACGGACGGGCACCTTTACGCGCTCACCGGCGGCCGCAACGGCGACAGCGGCCTTTACCGCATCCGCTACACCGGGAAGGAATCGACGGCGCCGGCCGGCGAGGTCGCCCTCACCGCCGAGCAGCGGCTGCGCCGCGACCTCGAGGCGCGGCGCCTCGCGGGACCCTCGCCGGAAAACCTGCGCCTGGCGCTCGCCCACCTCGGCTCCTCCGACCGCTGGATCCGCTTCGCCGCGCGCCAGCTGCTGGAATCGCACCCCGTCGCCGACTGGCGCGGAAAGGTTGCGGCGGCGCAGCCGCCCGCGACGCCCAACGCGGACGACGCCCTGCAGCTCGCGCTGGCGCTCGCCCGCTGCGGCGAGGCCTCGGACCTCGGGCCCGTGCTGAGGCTGGCCAGAACGGCGGTGGGCAAGGATGCGGACCTTCGGTTGCGCCGCGACCAAGCCCGCGTCCTCGCGGTGGCGGTGGCCCGGCTCGGCAAGCCGACCGACGACCTCGGGGACTGGGCGGCGCGCCAGCTTCCCACGGGCGACTTCGAGCTCGACCGCCAGCTGGGCGAGCTGGCCGTGCACCTCGGCTCCGGCGAGGCCGTCCCTCGCCTGGTGCGGATGATGGCGACCGCGCGCGACCCCGAGCCCGAGGGCGATCGCGAGCTGCTCGCGCGCAATCCCAACTATGCCAAGGCGTTCCTTGACGCACTGGCCACCCGGCCCGCCTCGCGGAAGATCGGCCTGGCCGAGGTGCTCTGCCACGCGAAGGCGGGGTGGACCGCCGAGCTGCGCCGGGAGTACTTCGTCCAGTTCGCCGAGCTCGCCGCCGCGCAGGGCGGGATGAGCCTCCAGGGATACGTCGCCGCCATCCGGCGAACCGCCCTGGCCAACGCGCCCGAGGCGGAGCGCGCCGGGCTCGACAAGGCGCAGGTGGCCGCCCCGCCGTCGGAGCGGCCCACGCCGGAGGGGCCGGGCAAGAACTGGACGGTCGAGCAGACGGTGGGGCTGGCGGCGGCCAAGGGCGGGAAAGGCCGCGACTTCGCGCGCGGCGAGCGGATGTTCAAGGCGACCCTGTGCGCCGAGTGCCACAAGATGGGCAAGCTAGGGGGAGGCTCGGGGCCGGACCTGACCGCGCTCGGCTCGCGGATGGGCGTCCGGGAAATCGCCGAGGCCGTCATCCAGCCGAGCAGGGTGGTGTCGGACCAATACGCCAACACGGTGGTGGCGCGGCGCGACGGCACGCAGGTGGTCGGCCGAGTGATCGCCCGCGAGGGCGACCTCGTGAAGGTGGCGACCAACCCGTTCGACCTCGCCAACCCGGCCGGCCATGTCGGGATCAACACCTCGGACATCGAGGCGGAGACCCCCTCGACCACCAGCCCGATGCCGGCCGGCCTCGCCAACAGCCTCAGCGAGGAGGCCTGGCTGGATCTGCTCGCCTACCTCCGCTCCGGGGGCAACCCCGCGGACGCAGCCTTCATGAAGTGAACATTTGTTCACTTAAGGCTTGATTGGCCCTTTCCGCAGGCCAATCTCGCGCATGGACGCCATGCGTGACGACATTCCGGAATGGCTCGGCCCCCCTCCACCCCGCGACACCGCGGCGTGGAGGCGCTGGCTGGCCCGCTGGCAAAACTACGCCCTGGAGCAGCTGGGCGACGTGGACGCGCTCAACCCGGAGATGGAATTCGGCTTGCTGAGCCCCAGGGAGCGCCGGGCGCGGCGGCTGGCATCGGAGATCGAGCAGCACCTGCTGGCCGGGTTGGCGGGAGACGAGCTGGTGCTGCACCTCGACGTGGGCGAGCGCGACGTTGTGCACGCCTCCGCGCAGGCCTGGCTCACCGGCCGGGCCGTGTTCAGCCACATCCCGTCGCAGGTGGCCCAGCGGCTCGACCCCTGGCTGGATCGCCACGCCACCCCGGCCCGGGTGGCGGTGGCCCGCGCGATTCACGAGGGCCTCCTGGCGGGGCTCCGGGGGATGGCCTGCGAGGAGCCGGCCGGCCTGATGCCGTCGTCCGCGTACGCCGCGGCCTGGGCGGTGGGCAACGCCAAGGCAATCGAGGCGGACCCGCGGGGCTGAGCCGCCGCGCTCGCCAAGGGCCGGCTTGACAGGTAGCGTATAGTCCTCCGCCCAAATCCTTCTAAAATCTATTATGGAAATCATCGTCGCTGTCGTCGTCGGGGCCACCCTGGGAGGGGCTGCCATCTGGTTCCTGCGCCGCCCGCAGGGCGACACGGCGACGCAGGCGCTCAACGCCGACCTGCAGTCGCGCCTGGCCTCCGAGCATGCCGCGACGGCGGCGGAGCGCGCGGCCCGCGGCGCGGCGGAGCAGCAGGCGGCCGCCGCCGCCGCCGAGGCGCGCGCGGCGCGCGACGAGCAGGCGCGCATGGCGGCCAGGCACCGCGAGGACCTCGAGGCGGCGGACCGCCGCCGGGCCGCCGACCTGGAGGCGCTGAAGGACACCTTCGCCAAGCAGAGCACGGAGGCCCTTCGCGCGGTTGCCCCGGACATGAGCAAGCAGGTGAAGGCGCTGGTCGATCCCCTCATGACGGAAATCCGCGCCTCGCTCGAAGGGGTCAACAGCTCGGTGGGCAAACAGGGGGACGCCCTGGCCGGGGTGCGCGAGCGCATGGAGAACCTGAGCAAGGCGACCGAGGCGCTGGCGACGGAGACCAACGACTTCACCATGGTGCTGAAGTCGGCCTCCCACAGGGGACGCTGGGGCGAGCAGACCCTGCGCCGAGTCGTCGAGGCGGCCGGCATGAGCCCCCACTGCGACTTTGCCGAACAACTGTCACAGGACGACAAGCGGCCGGACCTGGTGGTCAAGCTGCCGGGTGGCCGCTGCGTCATCATCGACTCCAAGGTGCCCGAGCTGGACGCAGCGCGGCTCGCCCCGGGCACCGCCAACCGAGCCGAGATTCTCAGGGATCATGCCGTGAAGCTGCGGCAGACGATAAAGTCACTGGCGGGCAAGGACTACCCGTCGACAATTGGCAGCGAGCAGGGGCTCGTGGCGTTCGACAAGGTCATCCTCTTCCTGCCCGCGGAGTCGCTTCTCTCCACCGCATTGGAATCGGACAACGACCTGGTCATCGACGCGGGGAAGCAGGGCATCCTGCTGGCGACGCCGGCGACGCTCATCGGCTTCCTCGGCGCGATCAGCCTCACCTGGCAGCAGCACGCCCAGGTGGAGAAGGTCCGGGAAATCGCAGCCCTGTCCACCGACCTGTACAAGCGCGTCTGTGACTTCGCGGAGCACCTCGCCGACGCTCGCAAGCATGTCAACCAGGCGGTTGGGAGCCTCAACCAGTCGTTCGGCAGCTTCGAGAAGAACGTCCGACCGCTGACAACCCAGCTGAGCAAGCTCGGAATCAACCCGACCAAGGAGCTTCCCGGCGAGGCGGAGCTAGGACCCGTCGGCGAGATGAGGGACCTCAAGCGAAAGGATTCCTGAAGGCCCCGAACCCCGCTGGTGGAGCCGATGAGGATCGAACTCACGACCTCGTCATTGCGAACGACGCGCTCTACCAGCTGAGCTACGGCCCCAACAGCGGACGGACAGGCAACCCGCGGCGGGGGGCGGGGTCAAGCCGGATTGCCCTTCCCGCTTGCGAGCGGCCGAATCGCCCTCAAAATATCCCACCCCAAGCCATGAACATCGCCAAGGACCACATTGTCTCGTTTGACTACACGCTGACCGACGACACCGGCGCCGTGCTCGACGCCTCGCGCGGCGCGCCCCTCTCGTACCTGCACGGTGCCCGCAACATCATCCCCGGCCTGGAGACCGCCCTCGAGGGGTTGGTCGTCGGCGCGGAGAAGAAGGTCACCGTGCCGCCCGCGCAGGGCTATGGCGAGTACGACGAGGCGCTCATCGTCCGCGTGCCCGCCGACCGCATGGGCAGCCACGCCGTCCAGGTCGGCATGCGCTTCCACGCCGAGACCAACGCCGGCCTGCGCGTCCTGACCGTCAAGGAGGTCAAGACCGACGAGGTCGTGCTCGACGGCAACCACGAGCTCGCCGGAAAGACGCTCCATTTCTCGGTCAAGATCATGGACGTGCGCGCCGCGACCCCCACCGAACTGGCCCACGGCCATCCCCACCAGGAAAGCGGCTGTTGCGGCGGCGGCGGAGGCGGGGGCGGTTGCTGCGGCGGCTCCTCCGGAGAGGCCAACGGCCAATCGCGGGGCGAGGACGAGGGCTGCTGCGGCGGCCAGGGCAAGGCCGCCAGCGACGATGGCTCCTGCGGCAAGGGATCCTGCGGCTGCTCGCACTGAGGTCCCCCGCCCTGCCCTTGCGAGGCCCGGCTTTTGCCGGGCCTCTTGCTTGCATCAGGCGAGAGGAAGCCCGCTGCCCACGCGGCAAGCGGCGTCGTGAAGGCCGACAACGTCGCGCAGCCGGGGATGGACATCGCGCGAGCCGACAACCGTCACGAGCTCGCAGGTGGCGTGGCGAGCGGCGGCGGCGCGATAGGCCCGGTCCCAGGCAATGAAGGCCCGCTCCTCGGCGGCGCCGGCCCATGGCCACCGCGGGGGAATGGATCGGATTCCCATGCGCCAGGGCTTGGGGGTGAGCCGGGCCCGGAAGCAATGCTGGGCCGAGCAAAGCCGGCGGTAGAGCGGGTCGACGGCGAGCTGCTCGAAGGCCTGCGCGACGACGGGGTCGGCGGGGTCGAAGGTCGCGTGGCCGGCCAGGAGGCGGAGCCCGCCGGCGGTGCGATAGACCCGCCACGACCAGCCGGGATGGGCGGAGACCCATTGGGCGGCGCGGGCGAGGGCTGCGTCCTCGGCAGGCGAGGTGCCGCCGCGGGCCGGCTCCCGGGCTCCGAGGAGGCGGGCGAGAAAGCCCGGACGGGGCGGGGGCGGCAGGTCGATGTCGGCGAAGAGCGCGTCGGAGGTGTTGAGAATCTCGGCGCCGTAGGCGTTGCGCGAGACGAGGGCGGCAACCTCGCCCGAGGCGTCGGCCAGCTCGCGGATGACCGGCTCGCGGAAGGGCCGGTCAGGATAAGAGCCGGCGTGGCGCGGCGGGCGCTGGCCGGCGCGGATCCCGGCGGCGATCTGCGCCGCCCGGTCGGCGGCGGCGGCACGCGCCTCCTCGGGCGAGGTGTCGGACCAGCCCCAGGCGGCGGCGGGGCCCGACTTGGCGCGGGACCAGAAGGCGGGGAACCTCATTCGGCCCAGGACCACGCGAGCTCGGCGTGGATGTCGGGGTGGAGCGAATGGTGGACGGGACAGGCGGCGGCCGCGCGCTCAAGGCGGACGCGGGCCTCGGGCGGAATCCCCGCGGGCATGTCGATGCGCAGCACCAGCCGCGCGATGCGGCGCGGCGGCTGGGCGCTCATGTGCTTCTCGACCGAGATCCTCATGCCCTTGAGCTCGAGGCCGAGGGTCCGGCCCTGGATGGCCATGATGGTCCCCATGCAGGTGGCCAGGGCGGTGGCGGCGAGATCGGTGGGGGAGAAGGACTCACCCTTGCCCTGGTTGTCGACCGGCGCATCGGTCAGGATGACGGTGCCGGAGGGGGCGTGGGTGGCGCGGAGGCGGAGGTCGCCGAGATACTCGCAATCGATGCGGACGGACATGGGGAACAAGGGGGTGTGAGGGGCGAAGGTCGCGGAGGAGGGGAAAGTCAGGATGTGGAGGAACGGAGGGATGGGAAGGATAGGAAGGGGAGGGTCGGCGGCGGCTGCGGGGAGCGCGGAACGATGCTGGGCGGCGGCGGGGGCCTCGAGCGGTAACCCGCAAGGCTCTGCCACCGGGCGCCGATTGGCTCACGAGATCGGCCCGGAGAAGGGGCAGCATGCTCCCTGGCCGATGCGCGGTGGAGGCAAAGAAAAGCCCCGGGGGGCCGGGGCTTGGGGAGGGAGCGTCGGGCGGCTTACTGGCCGTCGTCGCCGATGGCGTCGACGGGGCAGCCGTTCTTGGCCTCCATGCACTGCTCGACCTCGTCGGGAGTGGTGGGCTGCTTGAAGACGTAGGAGTAGCCGGCGTCGTCCTGGCGGGTGAAGAAGTTCTTCGCGGTCTCGCGGCAGAGATCGCAATCGATGCACTGCGTGTCGACGTAGAAACGTCCGGTGACGTTCTCGGGGTGCTTGTCGTTTTTGTCGGCCATGGTTCGCTGGAAATTGGGGCGGCGGCGGCGGCTGTCAAGAGCCGGAGGGGATGAGCACGACCAGGCGGAAGCCGAGGCCGCTGCGGCCGGCGAGCAGCCGGGCCCCGAGGCCGTCGTTCACCGCGAAGCTCACCTCGATGACCCCGATCGGCTTGAGGTTCGGCCGCTGCGCCGTGCCGAGGAGCTGGTCGGGCGGCGCCAGGCGGGCGGCGCGCACGGCGGTTACGGGCAGCTCGAGCTCCTGCGCGAGGGCGAGGCGGAGGCGGCGGCGCTGCTCGGGAGCGACCCCGTCCCAGCAGTAGAGCGCCTCCATGGCGGCGAGATCGCCGGCGGCGTGGGCGCGCCGCCAGTCCTCGGCGAGGGCGCGGAGCCCGACCTCCCTCCAGCCCGCGCCGAGCAGGAAGGCGAGCAGGCCGCCGGCGAGGGCGGCGAGCAGCCAGCGGCGGGCGCGCGAGGGCGGGGTGGGCATGGGAGATGGACGTTGACCCGAGCGGAGCGGCGGGGCTAGCACCAAGCGGTCATGGCGCACGATGGCAAGCCCGCTCCCGACCAAGGCCGCTACGCCTCCCGCGGCGTCTCGGCTTCCAAGGGCGAGGTGCACGCGGTGGTCGACGGCCTCGACCGGGGCCTTTACCCGGGCGCCTTCTGCAAACTGACGGAGGATGTGCTGACCGGGGATCCCGCGCGGTGCAACGTGACCCACTCGGACGGTTCCGGCACCAAGGCGCTGCTCGCCTATCTTTGGTGGCGGGAGACGGGCGACGCCTCCGTCTTCCGCGGAATCGCCCAGGACAGCGTGGTGATGAACGTCGACGACCTCCTGTGCGTCGGCGCCGTCGACCGGATCCTCCTCTCCTCCACCGTCAACCGCAACGCCCGGCGGATTCCCGGCGAGGTCCTCCGCGAGCTGATCGAGGGAACGGAGGCCTGCCTCGAGCGGCTCCGCGCCGCGGGCCTCGGCATCCGCTCGGGCGGGGGCGAGACGGCGGACGTGGGCGACCTGACCCCGACCCTCACGGTCGACTCGACGGCCACGGCGGTGCTCCGCCGCGACCAAGTGATCGACGCCGGCCGGATCCGGCCCGGCCTGGCCATCGTGGGGGTGGCGTCGGGGGGCGCCTGCGGCTGGGAGGAGGGCGAGAACAGCGGCATCGGCTCCAACGGGCTGACCAGCGCGCGGCACGAGCTGCTGTCCCGGCACCACGCCGAGTTGTATCCCGAAACCTATGATAGCGCGACGCCCGCCGACCTTGTCTACTGCGGCCCGCACCGGATGTCGGCCCCTCTGCCGGGATCCTCGCTCAGCGTGGGGCGGGCGCTGCTCTCCCCCACGCGCACCTATGCTCCCGTGGTGGTTGGCCTGCTCCGCGAGCTGGGAATCGGCCGCCTGGCCGGCATGGTTCATTGCTCAGGAGGCGGCCAGACCAAGTGCCTTCGCTTCGGACAGGGCGTTCGCCACATCAAGGACAACCTCTTTCCCGTCCCTCCGATTTTCGCTGAGATAGCCCGCGCGAGCGGCACTTCCGAGCAGGAGATGCACCAGGTCTACAACATGGGGCACAGGCTGGAGATTTTTGTGGCCCCGGAGGACGTTAAGGTTGTTACGCAACTATGTGATAGCCTTAATGTTAAGTCTCGGGTTGTGGGCAGGACGGAGGCCTCGTCCGATGGAAAGACAAACCAGGTCGAGATTCGGGTCCGCGGCAAAGTTCTGACCTATCCGGCGGAGAAACGCGCCGAGTAATTGTCAAAAGCCTGTCAAAGGGTCGGGCGAGGGGGATTCGAACCCCCGACCCTCTGCTCCCAAAGCAGATGCGCTAGCCAGACTGCGCTACCGCCCGAAGTTACTAACATAGGGGATTTAGTGTTGCCCGCGGTGTCAACCGCCTATTCTTAACCAACTCCCACC
Organism: Opitutia bacterium; assembly: GCA_046315175.1. Taxonomy (GTDB): domain Bacteria; phylum Verrucomicrobiota; class Verrucomicrobiia; order Opitutales; family UBA953; genus UBA8828. The sequence goes on from JBKDBK010000095.1 coordinate 10,211, forward strand.
ACCAACGACGACCCTATGGAATCCGACACCATTGAAAGCAGCAGCGAATCCAAGTTCCCCCTGATCGCAGGCATCGCCGGCGTCGCCCTCGGCGTCGTCGCCCTGATCCTCGCCGTCAAGGCCAAGGGCGCCGCTGACGCCGCCGCCGCCGCCGCCGCGGCCGCCGCCGAATCCGCCGCCGCCGCCTCCGCCGCGGTCGGCAGCAAGGCCGACACCGCCGCCCTCGCCGCCGTGAGCGCCGAGGTCACCGCTCTCCGCGAGCAGACCATCGGCGGCTTCAAGCAGGTGGAGACCGCCATCGTCGACCTCCAGAAGCGAGGCACCAGCACCCGCGGTTCCAGCAGCGCTCCCGCCCAGGTCGCCGCCGACGGCGAGTACATCGTCGTCAAGGGCGACACCCTCTCCGGCATCGCCCGCAAGGTCGGCGTCTCGCTGAAGGCCCTCCAGGACCTCAATCCTGGTGTCGGCAACGCCCTCCGCATCGGTCAGAAGCTGAAGACCAAGTAATCCCACCGTGGAAGCCCCGGCCCGCTGGATTGTCCGGCACGAGGCTCACCACGCGGATTGCAAGGTTTACCAGGTCCTTCGCCGGCGCTGCGCTCACCCTCGCGACCAACGCGAGGGTGATTTTTTTGTGATGCGCTGTCCCGACTGGGTGCTGGCGCTCCCCGTGACGCCGGATGGCAGGATTGTCATGGTCCGCCAGTGGCGCTTCGGGGCCTCGGCGCTCTCGCTCGAGCCGCCGGGCGGGGTCGCGGGCAAGGGCGAGGACCCGCTGGTCACGGCCGAGCGGGAGACACGGGAGGAAACCGGCTATGCCGGCGGCAAGGCGATCAGCCTCGGCCAGGTGTCGCCCAACCCCGCGTTGCAGGACAACCGCAGCCATTTCGTCCTGCTCGAGGGCGTCCGCAACGGGTCGCCGCGGGCGCTGGACGAGCATGAGGAGATCACGGTCGAGTTGCTCCACCCCGCGGAGGCCCTGCGCCTGGTGCGCGCCGGCGAGACCACCCATGCCCTCGCCGAGCTGGCCCTGCTCCGCCTGCGCGAGGCCCGACCCGCCCTGTTCGCCTGACCATGCGGAGGGTCCTCTGCCTTGATATTGGCAACACCTCGGCCCACTGGGGCTTGGCGGATGGGTTGCGCATGGTCGAGACGGGGAGCCTGCCCACGGCCTCGCTCGGAGCCGGATTGCCTGGATTAATCGGCCGGCTCCAGCCCGAAAGCGCCTCGCTTGCCTCGGTGGTGCCGGGTGCCACCGCCGTCGCCTGGGGGCTCCTGGGCGGCCTGCCGGAGGCGCACCACCTGCGTCACGACACCGTTCGGGGGCTCGGCTTCGACTATCCCAGCCCGGCGGAGGTCGGACAGGACAGGCTGGCGAATTGCATCGGCGCGCAGGTGATGGCGGGGGCGCCCGCCGTGGTCGTGGACATGGGCACGGCGACGACCTTCGATGTGCTGACGTCGAAGGGTTACGCGGGCGGCGTCATCGCCCCGGGGCTGTCGGTGATGACCAGCTACCTGCACGGGCGGACGGCGCTCCTGCCCGAGCTCGACCCGAATTCCATCCGCGGCGGAACGGCCATCGGCAAGTCGACCGTCGAGGCGATGCGGGCCGGCTGCGCGCTCGGCTTCGCCGGGATGATCGAGCGGATTCTCGACAGCTTGCTCGCGGAGCTCGCGACCCAAGGGGTTCCCTCGCCCGCCTTGCTGGCCACCGGCGGCACGGCGGATTTCCTTCCGCCCGCGCTGGCCTCGAGGCTGCGCCGCGAGCCGCACCTGACGCTGGTCGGCCTGGCGGAGTCGTGGCGGCGGGCGCGGGAAAGTCGGTAAGGCCGGGCGTCGCGGGCGCGATTGACGGTCAGATCCTGGTCAGCTTGGTGAGCTCGCGGCGACGGCGGCGGATCTCGGCGCAGCCGGCGGAGGCCAGGCGGTCGCAGGAGAAGTCCTCGACGGTGAGCGAGGCGACGGCGGTGGCGTAGGCCATGCCCTCGCGCATCGCGGCGAACCCGGTCTCGCCGCGGGCGGCGAGGTAGCCGATGAGGGCCCCCGCGAAGCTGTCGCCGGCGCCGGTGGGGTCGCGCAGCTCGGAGACGGGGTAGGCGGGCAGGGTGAAGAGGCCGTCGTCGTGGAAGAGGACGGCGCCGTGCTCGCCCTTCTTGACGATGACGGCGGGCAGGCCGAGGTCGCGCAGGGCGCGGCCGGAGGCGATGACGTTGGTGTGGCCCGTGATCTTGGCGGCCTCGGACTCGTTGAGCACGGAGAGATTGGCGCGGCGCAGCACCTGGAGGAGCTCGTCGCGCCGGGTCTCGATCCAGATGTCGATGGTGTCGGCGACGACGAAGGGGTCGCCCTGCAGCTGGCCGAGGACGTGGAGCTGGAGGTCGGGGCGGATGTTGCCGATGAAGGCGAAGGGCGAGGCGCGATGGGCGTCGGGGAGGCGCGGCTGGAAGCGCTCGAAGACGTTGAGCTCGAGCTCGAGGGTCTCGCGGACATTGAAGTTCTCGTGGTACTTGCCGCGCCAGAAGAAGGTGCGCCCGGAGGGGTCGGTCTGCAGCGCCTCGAGATCGATGCCCCGGCGCTCGAAGCGGCGGCGGTCCTGGGCGCGGAAATCGTGCCCGACGACACCGACGAGGCGGGCGGGCGCGAAATAGCTGGCGGCAAGGGCGCCGTAGGAGGCGCTGCCGCCGAGGATGCGCTCACCGGACTCCCTGGGCGTGACAATGCTGTCGTAGGCCACGGACCCCACCACCAGGACGGGGGAGGGTTCGGGACGACGGGGGAGGCGGATGCGGGCGGGCATGGGATTAAAACAGGGGCGGAGGTTGCGAAGGGGGCGGACGGGGCGGAGGATAAGGGGAAGAGAGGAAAGGATTGGAAGGATGGGGAGGATGGGAAGGAAAGAAGCAGCCGAGACGGAATATGGAAATAGATGCGGGGAGGGGGCGGGCACCATGGCTGGCATGCCTTTTTTATCCTCCGCAACCTTCGTTTCCTCCGCCCCCTCCGCCACCTTGCATCTCCCGCATCCTCCGCTTGCGGGGGCGACGCCGCCTGTTCAGTCTAGCGGGATGTCGCGCCACCCGGAGCAGCTTCCGCGCATCGCCCGCCGCCTGGCGTGGGAGGACATCGACCCCGCCTGGATTCGGCGCCTGCTCGAGATGGCTCGGGCGGAGGATCTCGCGGGCGAGGGACTGCGGATCCGGCCGGAAAAACCGGGCGACGCGACGTCGGCGCTCCTCGCCCCCGGCCTGCGCGGAAAGGCGCGCCTGGTTGCGAGGAAGGCGATGGTGCCGGCCGGCCTGGGGATCATCCAACCTTGCCTCGACGCCTTCGGCGGCGCCTGCCGGGCGACGCTCCGGGCGCGCGACGGCGAGGCGGTCGCGGCCGGCGCCAGCCTGGCGGAGGTGGAGGGATCGGTCGCGGCCCTGCTGGGGGCGGAACGGACCCTGCTCAATTTCCTCCAGCGGCTTTCCGGGGTGGCGACGCACACCCGCGCGCATGTCGCGGCGCTGGGGAACTCGGCGGTGCGGCTGCTCGACACGCGGAAGACGACGCCGGGATTCCGCGCGCTGGAGAAATACGCGGTGGGCATGGGCGGGGGCTGGAACCACCGGCTCGGCCTGCACGACCGCGTGATGGTGAAGGACAACCACCTGGCCGCGGAGGGGGCGACGACGGGCGACCGGCTGGCGGCGACGGTTGCCCGCGCCCGCAAGGCCCGCAAGGACCTGCTGGTCGAGGTCGAGGTCGATCGCGCGGACCAGATCGACCCCGTGCTGGCGGCCGGCGCGGACATCGTCCTGCTGGACAACTTCGCGGCCGCCGAGCTGCCCGCCGCGATCGCCAAGGTGAAGGCCTCGGCGTGGTGCGAGGTGAGCGGGGGCGTCTCGCTCGCCACCCTGCCGGCGCTGGCGGCGCTCGGACCCGACTTCATCTCGTGCGGGGCGCTGACGCACGCCGCTCCCTGGGCGGACATCGGGCTGGACTGGGAATGAGCGCGCTCGACGGCAGCATCCTGCTCGCCTTCCTCAAGGCCGGCGACGCGGCGGTGAGCGGCGACCAGCTGGCGAAGGCGCTCGGCGTCAGCCGCGTCGCGATCTGGGGGCGGATGGAAAAGCTGCGCGAGCAGGGCTTCGCCTTCGAGGCGGCCCCGCGCAAGGGCTACCGGCTGGCGGGGACGCCGGCGGGCGCGCACGGCGCCTGGGTCGAGGCGCACCTGCGCCATCGGCGCTGCCAGCTGGCCTGCGAGGTGCTGGACTCGGTGGATAGCACGAACAGCGAGGCGGAGCGGCGGCTGGCGGCCGGTGCCGAGTCGCCGTTCGCCATCCTCGCCCGCGGGCAGTCCGCGGGGCGCGGGCGGCTTGGTCGGTCCTGGCGAAGCGACCGGCCGGGCAACCTCTACCTGAGCGTGGCGTTCCGCCCCTTCCTCGAGGTGGAGCGGCTCGGGCCGTTCACGGTTTGGATGGGGCTGGCCGTCTGCGAGCACCTGGAGAGGGAGCGCGGCCTGCGGCTGGCGCTCAAATGGCCGAACGACCTTCTGGATGCCCGCGGGAGGAAGGTGGCGGGCATGCTGACCGAGGCGCGGATCGACGCGGATGCGGTGCGCGACCTTGTCTTCGGACTGGGGCTCAACCTCGAGGGCCCGGGCGAGGATTGGCCCGAGGACCTGAGGCGCCGGGCGGGCTCGCTCGCCGCGGTGGGCGGCGCGGCGCTGGACCCGAGCGCGGTCGCCGCCGGCGTGCTGGCGGCTCTGGCCGAGGCCTGGGAGGCCTTCGTCGACGGCTCCTTCCGGCGGCGCTTCCGCAAGCTGCACGAGCGGCATGACGCGCTGGCGGGGAAGCCGGTGCGGGTGACGCTGCGAGGCAAGCCGCTGGCGGGCGTCGCCGAGGGGATTGACGAGGACGGGGCGCTGAGGCTGCGCACGGCGCGGGGCAAGCTGGTGAGGGTGGCCTCGGGGGAGGTCACGCTGCGCGGGTCCTGATCGGCGGCCTCAGCCGAAGAACTTCCACTTGCCCTTGCGGGCGGGGGCGGCGTCGCCGCCCGCCTTGGCGTAGGCCTCGAGGGCCTCGCGTTGCTCGGCGGTGAGCTTGGAGGGGACGTGCACGTCGGCGCGGACATGCAGGTCGCCGCGGTTGCCGGAGCGGAGGTTGGGCATGCCCTCGCCGCGGAGGCGGAAGACCGTGCCGGCCGCGGTGCCCTCGGGGATGCGCAGGCTGGCCTTGCCGCGGAGGGTCTGGACGTCGACCTGGCCGCCGAGGGCGAGGGTGGGGAAGGCGACGGGAAGGGCGCAGGCGAGGTCGTCGCCGTCGCGCTCGAAACGCTCGTGGTCCTTGACGCGGATGACGAGGTAGAGGTCGCCGGCGGGGGCGCCGCGCGGCCCGGCCGAGCCGTTGCCGGAGGAGCGCAGGCGCGTGCCGGTGTCGACCCCGGCGGGTATGCGCACGGGGACCTCATGGGAGGCGACGACTCTCCCTTCCCCGCGGCAGGCCTTGCAGGGCTTGTCGACCTTCTCGCCGCGGCCGGCGCAGGTGGGGCAGGTCTGCCGGATCTGGAAGAAGCCGTTGGAGCGGATGACCTGTCCCTTGCCGCCGCAGGTGCCGCACGTGGAGACCTTGGATCCCTTCTCGGCGCCGGATCCCTCGCAGGACCCGCAGGCGGCGTGGCGGCGGTAGCGGACGGTGCGCTCGACGCCGGTGGCGGCCTCGTCGAGCGTGACCTCGACCTCCATGCTGAGGTCCTCGCCGCCCTCGCGGCCGCCGTTGCCGCCGCCGAAGATGTCGCCAAAGCCACCGCCGCCGCCCCCGAACCTCTGGCGGAAGCTGTCCATGGGGTCGACGCCCTGGAAGCCGCCGGCGCCGGGGCCGGGGCCGGGGCCCCCGCCCTGCTCGAAGGCGGCGGCGCCGTGCTGGTCGTAGAGGGCCCGCTTCTGCGGGTCGGAGAGCACCTCGTAGGCGCGGGAGACCTTCTTGAACATCTCCTCGGCGGCCTTGTCGCCCGGGTTGCGGTCGGGGTGGTGCTTCATGGCCTGCTTGCGGTAGGCCTTCTTGAGGTCGTCCGCGGAGACGTCGCGCGCGACGCCGAGCAGCTCGTAGTAATCGTCGGCCATGGGCTTCAGGCGGCGGGGCCGGTGGAGACGACAACCCCGGCCGGGCGCAGGAGCCGGTCGTGAAGGAACCATCCGGTGCGGAGGACCTTGGTCACGGCGCCCTCGGGATGCGCGGCGCTGGCTTCCTGGGAAAGGGCCTCGTGGACGGCGGGATCGAAGGGCTTGCCGAGGGCCTCGACCTCGCGGAGGCCGTGGGCGGCGAGGGCGCCGGTGAGCTGTTGGACGGCGAGGGCGAAGCCGGCGGCGACGGCGGCGCCGGGCTGGCCGTCGGAGGTGGCGAGGCCGAGCCGGAGCGAGTCGATGGCGGGCAACAGGTCCTCGATCACGCCGGAGGCGGCGAAGCGGCGGAGGTCGGCGAGGTCGCGCTGGTGGCGGCGGGCCTGGTTTTGCTGGTCGGCCGCGGCCCTCAGGGCGGCGTCGCGCAGCTGCGCGAGCTCGGCCTCCAGCGCCGACAGGCGAGCGGCGGAATCGGCCTCGGGATTGGGCGTGGGTTCGGCGGGCGCGGATTCGGACATGGTCACTTGGCGCGCGGGCGGGTGAGCTCGCGCATGAGCTCGGGATTGGAAAGGCTGCGCTGGGTGACGGCGCCGAGCATGGGCAGGAGGACGGTGGAGCCGAAGTTCTCGGCGGTGACATCGCTGGCCTCGAAGGCGAGCCCGCGGTCCTCGCGGAGGATGACGCGGCCCGGGCCCTCGGCAGGTCCCTGGATGAGGGTGATGCCGCCCACGCGGACCTTGAGGCGACGGATGCGGAAATCGGCGGAGCGGGCGGGCTCGCCGGAGGGCTCGGCGGCCGGACCTTCCGGCGAGGCGAGCAGTCGGCCGAGCTCGGTCAGGTTGTTGTCCCGCATGACATCCCCGCCGCCGACCAAGGTGACGCGGTCGAGGTCGATCTCCATCTCCTCGATCTCGCGACGTCCGTCGCCCGCGAAGGAGGCGGGCTCGACGTCGAGGACGAGGCGGCGGATGCGAAGGGCCTCGCGCTCGCGGTAACGGGGCGGGTTGAGCAGGGCGACGTTCTCGAGGTGGATGCGCCCGACAAAGAGATTGGTCGCGTTGGTCTCGCAGGTCAGCCCGCCCGCCTGCCGGCCGGAGAGGAAGCTGTCGGCGAGCGAAGGCAGGGAACGGCCGGCGAGCCAGACGCCGAGGGCGAGCAAGGCCGCCAGGCAGAGGGTGACCGCGGCCAGCCACTTGGCGAGGCGGACAAGGAGGAAGGCGGGGCGCTTGGCGCGGGCGAACGACATCTCAGGATGGTGAATTAGCAAAAGGCAGGCCAAGGGCGAGGGCCAAGGCAGGGCATGAAAAAGGGGGATGGCGAGGGGATGGGGAAGCAAAAGGGCCCGCGGTCCGTGACACGCGAGCCCTTATGTCACATCCGCCGGGGCTTACTGAACCGGCAGGTCGGCGGGGGCGCCGCACAGGACTTCCTCGAGCAGCTCGAAGGTCGGCATCTTGGAGAGGTCCTGGCCGGAAAGGATGTCGGCGATGGTCGAGTTCTCGTCGGAGCGGATGACGCGGATGAGGACGGCCTTGTCGCCCTTGGTCAGCTGGAGCGTGGTGCCGTCGGCCGGCTTCTCCTTGAGGGCGATGGCAATCAGACCGTGCTCGGGCTTGAGGGCGACAATGCGGCACTTCGAGACGTCGTCGGGGGCGCCGGTCGCGACCTTGGCGACGGGCTGGGCCTCGGCCTCCTTCTGCTTGTCCCAGCTGTAACGAGGGCCGACGGGAGTGGGAGTGGCGGGGGTTTCGCCGGCGGGGGTCGGGGCGACTTCCGCGACAGGGGCGGGGGCGGCGGCGGGCTGGGCCTCGGGCTCGGGGGACTTGGCGGAGCCGCCAGCCCAAGGGCTGCGGCCGGTGCAGGCGACCAAGGCCAGGGAGGCGACGAGGAGGGCGAGGCGATTCATGGGATGAATGAAGGGTACTTTTCCCCCTCTGCCGAGGGTGGTCAATCCTTCTTCGACCTTGCTCCCTCCATCCCCTCTGCCCTTCCCTAGTGGGGTCCATGAGCCAGATTCCCGCCAAACTGATGATCGGCCTGCCCAAGGGCAGTCTGGAGGAGGCCACCCTGCAGCTGTTTGCGCGGGCGGGCTTCCCGGTGGCCAAGAGCAGCCGGTCCTACCGGCCGGCCTTCGACGACCCCGCCCTGGACGGTCGTTTCATCCGGGCCCAGGAGGTGGCGCGCTACGTGGAGCACGGTTTCTTTGACTGCGGGCTGACCGGCCAGGATTGGGTCCGGGAGAACGCCGCCGAGGTGCAGGAGGTCTGCGAGCTGGTCTACAGCCGGGCCACCGCCCAGAAATCGCGCTGGGTCCTCTGCGTGCCCGAGGACTCCCCCGTGAAGACCCCGAGGGACCTCGAGGGCAAGCGTGTCGCGACCGAGCTGGTCGAGACGACCCGCCGCTGGCTGGCCGAGCGCGGCGTGAAGGCCGAGGTCGAGTTCTCGTGGGGCGCCACCGAGGTCAAGGTGCCCGAGCTGGCCGACGCCATCGTGGACATCACGGAGACCGGATCGTCGATCAAGGCGAACAAGCTCCGCATCGTCGACACCCTGATGGAGACGACCACGGTGCTCGTGGCCAACCGCAAGGCCTGGGCCGACCCGGCCAAGCGGGCCAAGATCGAGCAGCTCGCGCTGATGCTGCGCGGCGCGCTCGACGCCCAGCACATGGTCGGCCTCAAGTTCAACCTGCCCCGCGCCAGCCTGGCCAAGGTCGCCGCGGCCCTGCCCGCCCTGCGCAACCCGACCGTCTGCCCCCTGAGCGACGAGGCGTGGGTGGCGGTGGAGACGCTCATCGACAGCCGCCAGTCGCGCGAGATCATCCCGAGCCTGAAGGCGCACGGCGCCGAGGGCATCTTCGAGTACTCAATCAACAAGCTCGTGCGCTGACCATGGCCGACTCCGTCCGCATCGGCCTGATCCAGCTGACCGCCGAGGAGACGCCGGCGGCGAACGTGCGCAAGACCCTGCCCCGCATCGAGGAGGCGGCCGCCAAGGGGGCCAAGGTCATCGGGCTGCAGGAGATGTTCACCACGCGCTACTTCTGCGTGGAGCAGGACCCGCGGCACTTCGACCTGGCGGAGCCCATCGAGACGGGCCCCTCGGTGTCGGAGCTGCGCAAGGCCGCGGCCCGCCTCGGGGTCGTCATCATCGCCCCGCTCTTCGAGGCCCGCGGCAGCGAGGTCTACCACAACACGGCGGCGGTCATCGACGCCGACGGCACCGTGCTGGGCAAGTACCGCAAGATGCACATCCCGCAGGATCCCGGCTTCGAGGAGAAGTTCTACTTCACCCCCGGCGACCTCGGCTTCCGCGCCTGGAAGACCGCCCACGGCAACCTCGGCGTGCTCATCTGCTGGGACCAGTGGTACCCGGAGGCGGCGCGCCTGACCGCGATGGCGGGGGCCGACATCCTCTTCTACCCGACCGCAATCGGCTGGCTCCCCGAGGAGCGCGCCACCCTGGGCGTGGCGCAGCACAACGCCTGGGAGACGGTCCAGCGCGGCCACGGCGTGGCCAACGGGTGCTACATCGCGGCCACGAACCGCGTGGGGGCGGAGGGCCGCACCCTCTTCTGGGGCCAGAGCTTTGTCAGCGACCCCTACGGCATGATCGTGGCCAAGGCCTCGGCCGACCGGGAGGAGGTGCTGGTGGCGGACTGCGACCTGGCGCGCCAGCGCGAGTTCCGCCGCATCTGGCCCTTCCTCCGCGACCGGCGGATCGACGCCTTCGGCGACCTCACGCGCCGCCTGCGCGACTGACGATGGAATCCCCGCGCGCGCTCGGCTTCCGCATGCCGGCCGAATGGGAGCGGCAGGCCGCGACCTGGCTTTCCTGGCCGTCCAACCGCGCCCTCTGGCCGGGCCACTACGACCTCATCCCGGCGAAGTTCGCCGAGTTCGCGGCGGCCATCTCGCGCTTCCAGCCCGTGCGCGTCAACGCCGCCGGAGCCCTGCGCGCGGAGGCGGAGCGCGCGCTGCGCGCGGCCAAGGCCGACCTGTCGGTCATCGAGCTCGTCGACATCCCCACGGACGACGTCTGGTGCCGCGACCACGGGCCGATCTTTGTCCGCAACGACCGCACCGGCGAGGTGGCGCTGACCGACTGGGAGTTCCACGGCTGGGGCGGCAAGTTCGAGGCCTCGCTCGACAACCAGGTGCCGGCCGCGGTCGCGCGGCATCTCGGCCTGCGGCGCTTCGCCTACCCTTTCGAGCTCGAGGGCGGGGGCATCGAGGTCTCGGGCGACGGCCTTCTGCTCACCACCGAGGCGGTGCAGAACAACCCGAATCGGGCCGAGGGACGCGACGACGCGGCCTTCCACGCCGCCATCCGCGAGGGCCTGGCGGTCGACGAGCTGCTGTGGATCGGCGAGGGCCTGGCCAACGACGACACCGACGGGCACATCGACAACCTCGCCCGGTTCGTGGCACCCCGCCGCCTCGTGGCGGTGACCGAGCCCGACCGCGCGTCGCCCAACCACGGCCCGCTCCGCGAGAACCTCGACCGGCTCCGCGCGATGCGCCTGCGCGACGGGTCGTCGCTCGAGGTGGTCGAGCTGCCCCTGCCCGCCCCGATCCGGCTGGCCGGGCGCGACCTGCCGCCGAGCCACGCGAATTTCCTGATCGTCAACGACGGCGTCCTTGTCCCGACCTACGGGCAGAAGACCGACGACACCGCGCTCGGGATCCTGCGCGAGCTCTTCCCGGGACGGAAGGTCGTCGGCATCGACTGCCGCGTCCTCCTGATCGAGGGCGGCGCCCTGCACTGCCTCAGCCAGCAGCAGCCGGCCTAGGCGGCCGGGGTCACTTGGACCGCTTCTTGGCGGGCCGGCGCGCGGCCGCGTCATGTCCGGCCTTCTTGGCCGACGACGGGCGAAGCCGGGGGCTGACCGGCGACTTGCTGCGATGGCGGGTGTGGCGGGACTTGAGGGACATGGGGTCAGGCTGGAGGAGGGAGGGTAAAAGGCGAGAGGAATGGGGGTTGGGCGGGGACTGCTGGGAAAGCGGTTTGGGCGGAAGATACGCACGAAGCGAGGCGGTTTCGGAGAAACCGCCCTACCTACCGTGCCCCTGTTATCCTACTTCTTCGCCAGCTTTGATGCGCAGGCGCAGCCACCGGCGCATCCCTTGCGGCGGTCGGCGACCTTGCGCCAGGCGAGGCGGCCGAGGAAGCCGAGGGCGAGGCCGACGGCGGCGGCGACGAGGACGGCGTCGGGCGTCATGACATCAGGGCGGTGCCGACTTGGTAGACCGCGACGGCGGCAAGCCAGGCAAGGGTGGTCATGTAGGCGAAGGAAATGCCGGCCCATTTCCAGCCGCCGGTCTCGCGGGCCAGGGTCACGATGGTGGAGCCGCACTGGGAGCAGAGGGCGAAGAAGACCATCAGGGCGAGGACGGTCGGGAGGGTGAAGATGGCGGTGCCGGCGCGGGGGCCCTCGGTCCAGCGCGCCTCGCGCATGGCGGCGTAGAGGCTCTCGCTGTCGGCCCCGGTCTCCTCGCCGAGCGCGTAGGTGATGCCGAGGGTGGAGACGATGACCTCGCGGGCGGGGAAGGAGGCGAGGACGCCGACGGTGAGCTTCCAGTCGAAGCCAGCGGGGTCGAAGACAGGCTGGATGGACTTGCCCATGCGGCCCATCCAAGAGTTCTCGACCTGGGCGGCCGCGGCGGCGGCGTCGGCCGCGGCGGCATCGGCGCCCTTGGCGACGGCGGCGGCGCGGGCGCGATCGGCCAAAGCCTCGTCGCGGGGGAAATAGCTGAGGGCCCAGACGACGATGGTGAGGGCGAAGATGATGGTGCCGGCCTTCTGGATGAACTCCCAGACGCTCTGCCAGACGCGCCAGAGGACGTCCTTCAGCTTGGGCAGCTGGTAGCGGGGCAGCTCGAGGACGAAGGGGGCGGGGCGGACGCGAAGGATGACGCGGGTGAGGACGAAGGCCGTCGGCACGGCGAAGAGGAGGCCGACGAGGTGCATGCCGACCATGGCGACGGATTCCCAGAGCGCGCCGTGCTGGGGACCGATGAAGGCCGCGCACATGAGGGCGTAGACGGGGAAGCGCGCCGAGCAGCTCATGAAGGGCACGGCGAAGGCGGTGGCGAGGCGGGCCTTGGGATCCTCGATGGTGCGGGTGGAGAGGATGCCGGGGATGGCGCAGGCGAAGCCGGAGAGGAGGGGGACGAAGCTCTTCCCGCTGAGGCCGCACCAGCCGAACATGCGGTCCATGATGAAGGCGGCGCGGGCCATGTAGCCGCTGTCCTCGAGCAGGCCGACGAGGAGGAAGAGGAAGGCGATCTGCGGGAGGAAGACGAGGAAGGCGCCGACGCCACCCAGGATGCCGTCGGTGACCAGGCTCTGCGCCATGGGCATGCCCTCGAGCGAGGGTGCGGCGAGGGCCTTGAGCCAATCGACACCGGCGAGGATCCACTCCATCGGGCCCTTCGCGAGGGCGAAGACGGACCAGAAGAGGCCGAGCATGAGGACCGCGAAGCAGACGGGGCCGAGCACGCGGTGGAGCAGGATGCGGTCGACGGCGGCGCTGCGGGCCTCGCGGCCGGAGCCGCGGGAGACGCCCTCGAGGTCGCGACGCAGGCGGGCGTAATGGATGAGGGGTTCGGCGGCGGGAGGGTTGAGACCGGCGCGGCGGACACGGTCGCGGGCGGCGCGAAGGGCGGGCTCGCGGGCGGGGGCGGCCCAGCCGGCGGACTCGGCGAGGGTGGGGGCGGAGTCGAAGAGGAAACGCTGGGCGAGCGCAGGGGGGATGTCGCGGCCGGTGGCGTCGCGCGCGGCGGCGGCGACCTCGGCGAGGGCGTCGGCGATGGCCTCGGGCCACTCGGAGCGGCGGAGGACGGGACGCTGGTCGAGGCCGCGGAGGAGGGTGCGGCGGACCTCGGCGATGCCCTCGCCCTTCCAGGCCGAGACGAGGGCGACGGAGGTGCCGAGGCGATCGGCGAGGAGGGAGGTGTCGATCTCAATCCCGCGCTCACGGGCGACGTCGGCCTGGTTGACGACGATGACGGCGGGGAGGCCGAGCTCGGCGATCTGGGCGGCGAGGAAGCAGTTGCGAAGGAGGTTGGTGGCGTCGCAGACGACGAGGACGAGGTCGGGCGGCGCCTCGCCGGGAATGCGCCCGAGGAGGACGTCGATCACCACGCGCTCGTCGGGCGAGACGGCGGCGAGGGAGTAGAGGCCGGGAAGGTCGATGAGCTCGACTAGGCGGCCGCCGCCGAGGTCGCAGGTGCCGGACTTGCGGGCGACGGTGACGCCGGGGTAGTTGCCGACGCGCTGGCGAAGTCCGGTCAGCGCGTTGAACAGCGTGGACTTGCCGGTGTTGGGATTGCCGACGACCGCGATCCGCGGCAGGGGCGAGGAGCTCATGGCTTGGGAGGGCGCGGGATGGGGCAATCCGCCGCGACATCCACCCAGATGTCGGCCGCCTCGGATTGGCGGAGGCAAATCTCGGCGCCGTTGAAGGAGAACTCAACGGGGTCGCCGAGGGGCGCGCGGCGAACGACGGTAACCACCATGCCAGGCAGGAGGCCGAGAGCCATGAGGCGCTGATCGACGACACGCTCGGCATTGAGCGAGACGACTTTGCCAGATTGACCAGGCAGCAGTTGTGCAAGGGGTGTCACTTGTTGAGATTGAGTCTCAATCGGTGTAGGGGGCGATGGGGGGAAGTCAATGAGGAGAGGATAAAATAGGGGCCCAGGGGCTCGAGGCATAGGCGAGCGGAAAGCCGGTGACAGGTGACCGGTCGATGAACCCTGACGGGTTGCCTTTTAATAGGGGTGGCGGAGGTAGCGGAGGTAGCCGAGGTGGCGGAGGAAGATGCAATTGGTGGCAGAGCGCTCATCTTAGTTTTCTCGCACCGCGCTCCCCGCTCCTCGCTCCAACTCGGGCGATTGAGTTCTCGCCCGCTGTCCTCGCAGCTACCGCAGGCACCGCAGCCTATTCGTGGTCGGGCTTGCGGGGCGGGCGGGGTGCGGGCTGTCTCATGGGTGATGATTGACCGAGCTCGACCCCAGCCGGACCCGACGCCGCATGTGCCGGAAACCTTCGATGACCGGGGGTTCGCCGGGCACCCCAAGGGGCTGAGCAACCTGTTCTTCGCCGAGATGTGGGAGCGCTTCTCGTTCTACGGGATGCGCGCGCTGCTGATGCTCTTCATGGTGGCGCCGGTGGCGACGGGCGGACTCGGGCTAGATCAAGTGCGCGCGGCTGAGATCTACGGCAACTACACGATGGCGTGCTACCTGCTGTGCATCCTCGGGGGTTACATCGCGGACAACTTCATCGGCGCGAGGCGCGCGGTGCTGGTCGGCGGCCTGATCATCACGGCGGGCCACTACACCCTGGCCGTCGACTCGCTGGCGGCCTTCTACGCGGGGCTCGCGCTGGTGGCCGTGGGCACGGGCCTGCTCAAGCCGAGCATCAGCACCTTGGTCGGAGGGCTTTATCGGGACAGCGACACGCGGCGCGACGCAGGTTTCTCGATCTTCTACATGGGCATCAACCTCGGCGCCTTCGCCGCGCCGCTGGTCACAGGCTGGCTGGCGCAGAGCGATCGCTTCAGGGAAATCCTCGCCGGCTGGGGCCTCGACCCGAACAGCTGCTGGCACTGGGGCTTCGGCGCGGCGGCGATCGGGATGACGCTCGGGATGATTGTCTACGTGAGGCGACTCCCGTGGCTGGGCAAGGCGGGCGAGGCGCCGGCGGCGGGCAAGGCGCGGCCGTGGAAGGGCCTGCTCTGGGTGGTGCTGGGGAGCGCGGCGCTGCTGGGCCTGCTGGTGAGGGCGGACCGCTATCCGGCGCTGCTCGTGACGCTCTATTCGCTGCCCTTGCTCGGGATCGCTTACTTCGGGCTGTTCCGAAAGGACGAGGAGGGGCGGCGCATGGGGGCGATCCTGGTGTTCTTCGTGGCGGCGATCCTCTTCTGGGCGGTGTTCGAGCAGGCGGGGTCGACCCTGGCGCTCTTCGCCGAGGACCTGACGCGGAACGAGGTGGCGGGGCATGGTTTCCCGTCGTCATGGTTCCAATCGGTCAACGCGCTGTTTGTGATGATGCTGGCGCCGGTGTTCGCGTGGCTGTGGGTGCGGATGGCGACCCGGCAGCCGTCGGTCCCGGTCAAGTTCGCGCTCGGCCTGCTCTTTCTCGGCCTGTCGTTCGCGCTGATGGTGCCGGCGGCCGCGGCGACGGCGGCGGGCAAGGTGAGCCCGCTGTGGCTGCTGGCGGTTTACTTCCTGCAGACGGTCGGCGAGATGTGCCTGAGCCCGGTGGGCCTCAGCACGATGTCGCGCCTTGCGCCCGCGCATCTGGCGGGGCTGGTGATGGGCGTGTGGTTCTTGGCGACATCTCTCGGCAACAAGTTGGCGGGCACGCTCGCGGGTGGATTCGACGCGAAGGATCCGGACAAGCTTGCGGGCTTCTTCCTCGACCAGGCGTTGGTGGTGGGCGCGATGACGGCGGGGCTGCTCGCGCTGGCGCCGTGGGTAAAGCGGCTGATGGGGACGAGGGGGTAGGGGAAGGGGGAGCCGGGGGAAGGGGAGATACACGGAGGCCTGGAAACGGGCCTCCCTGCCAGGGTGGACTTTTAGCCGAGGCGGGCGGAGGTGCGGATGGAGACGGGGCAGTGATCGGAGCCCGGGATGTCGGCGTGGATGGCGGGGGCGGACCAGGCGTCGGCGAGGCCGGGAGAGGCGAGGAAGTAGTCGAGGCGCCAGCCGATATTGCGGGCGCGCGCGTCGGTGCGGACGGTCCACCAGGAGTAGGCGCCGGTCTTATCGGGATGGCGCTCGCGGAAGGTGTCGGCGAAGCCCTCGTCGCCGAGGAGACGTCCGAAGGACTCCCTTTCCTCGTCGGTGAAGCCTGCGTTGCGGCGGTTGGACTTGGGATTGGCAAGGTCGATCTCCTGGTGGGCGCAATTGAAGTCGCCGCAGACAAGGACGGGCTTGCGCTTGGCTAGGCGGGCGAGATGGCGGCGGAAATCGGCGTCCCACTTGAGCCGATAGTCCAACCGGACGAGTTCGCGCTGGGAGTTGGGGATGTAGGCGGAGACGACGAAGAGATCCTTGAACTCGGCGGTGAGGACGCGGCCCTCGCGCGGGTGGTCGCCCGGGATGTCAGCCTCGACCTTGATTGGCGCGACGCGGGAGAGGATGGCGGTGCCGGAGTAGCCTTTTTTGTCGGCTTCATGCCAGGAGGCGTGGGCGAAGCCGAGGTCGAGGGCGCGGGCCTTGGCGATCTCGCACTTGGTCTCCTGGAGGCATAGCACGTCGGGCTGGGCTGCCTTGAGGAAATCGGCAAGCCCCTTGCCAAGGGCGGAGCGGACGCCGTTGACGTTCCAGGAGACGAGGAGGGAAGAGGGTGAGGGGGGCACGGGGGCTCAGCGGCACAGGAGCTCGGGAGGGAGATTAAAGAGGAATGACGGAGGAGGGATACAGAAGCGCGACGCCGGGGCAAGGACGGCGGCCGCCAGGGGCACGGGGGCGGAGAGTCAAAAGGGGTCAGGCCCGACGTCGGTTCGGCAATCCGACGTCGGGCCTGACCCCTTTTGCAGCTTGCCGGAGGGAATGTCGAGAGGCGCACGCTTTCCCCCTAGCCAATCCAGGGGGAGTCACCTATCCCCTGTGGATGAAGCTCGCCGTCTGGGCGCCCGGGCACACCCAAGCCGCCCTGAAGCACGGCAACCTGCTGGTGTCCGGCGCGCCGGGTTCGGGCAAGTCCGAGCTGCTCCGAACGGCGCTCATCCCGGCGCTGCTCAGCTCCGGAACTCAGGTGCTGGTGATCGACCCTGGCGATGTCCTTGGAGCAAAACCCGCTGCCCCGACCCAAACTCCCCTGCGGCGCCTTGTGCTCGGGTCCGCGGATGCTCCGGCATCGGCCGGCGAGCTGCTTAAATCATCCTGTCTGGTCACCTTCGATTGTCCCAGGATCCAACGCGACGCGCGGTGCGAGTTGCTCCTGCAGGCGCTCCAC